>CALMIL010000140.1 GCA_937864005.1 uncultured Burkholderiales bacterium | reverse complement strand
GCCGCGCGCGCGCCGCTCGCGTAGTGCAGCAACTCGTGCATCAGCAGCAGGCCCTGCGACGCCGTCGCGGTGAAGACGCGCGCACCGGCGAGCGACGCCGGAATGCACGCCGACAGCACCGAGTGCTCGGACTCGGGGGTCAGGATCTCGGCGTCGAATGTTCCCTCGGCCTGGAAATCGGTCAGCTTCTCGAGGATCGGCGTCTGCGGCGTGATCGGGTAGACCGGCACGACCTGCGGCCGCGCCAGCCGCGCCGCCCAGGCAACGGCGTGATTGCCGCTCAGCAGCATCGGCGTCTGCGCCCGCACTGGCGACTGGCGTTCGAGCATGGCGCCCTCGACGGCATTGCTCATGGTGTCACCTCCGCATGCCAGTCAAGCAGTCGCCGCGGATCCGGCTTTGCCGGTCCGCTGGCGGCGCCCCCTCGAGGGGGTCGAGCCTGGACACGGACAGTCCCTGCGGACTGTCCGTGCCTGGCGAGGAGCCAGACCGTCCCCGGTCCGGCGCGGCCTGCAAGGTCGCCGAAGGCGCTTCGGGGGTGGGTCATTTCGCTTCCTCCAGCATCGTCATCGAGCCGGTCGGGCATTCCTTGACGCAGATGCCGCAGCCCTTGCAGTAGTCGGTCAGCACGATGTAGCGGCCGGGCTCGGACGCATCGGCGCGGCGGATCGCGAGATCGGGGCAGTAATGCAGGCAGTTGTCGCAGGCGATGCACAGGCCGCACGAGAAGCAGCGCTCGGTTTCGGCGAGCGCCGCTTCGAGTTCGAGGCCAAGCTGCACCTCGGCGCCGCTCGCGAGGCGCTCGTCGACCGGCCGGTGCGTCTCGGCGACGCGCGGTCGCTTCGGGTAGTAGTAGGTCGCGATATTGCCGAGCCCGACCACTGCCGGCTCGATACCCTGCACTGCTGCGCCGTCTTCGCGCAGCCAGTGCGCGATCGCGATCGCGGCGCGCTTGCCCATGCCGATCGCTTCGGTCACGAAGCGCGCCATGCTCGCGACGTCGCCTCCGGCCCAGACGCGCTCGTCGCTCGTCGCCTGCTGCGCATCGACACCAAGCAAGGCGCCGTTCACCGCGAGGCTCGCGCGCAGCGCGTCGAGCTCCGGGTCCTGCCCGATCGAGACGACGATCGCATCCGCATCGAGCGTGAAGCCGCTTCCTGGCAGCCGCTCGAGCGTGAACTGGCCGCGCAGCGCGCCCGGCTCGAACCGCACGCGCACGCAATCGAGCGCGACGCTGCCGTCGGCGCGCGGCGCCGCCGCGTCGAGCATCGCGCCGGCGACGAGCGCGATGCCCTCTTCCAGCGCCTCGGCGACTTCCTCGCGCTGCGCCGGCATCTGCTGCGCCGCCTCGAGGGCGAGGATCGTCACCTCGTGCCCGGCGCGCCGCGCGCTGCGTGCCGCATCGATCGCGGCGCTGCCGCCGCCGATGACGACGATGCGCCTGCCGAGCGTCGGCGGGGCGCCGACATTGGCGCGCGCCAGATACTCGGCGCCGTCGATCCACCACGCTGCGCCGGCAGGCAATTGCGGCAGGCGCTTCGGACGCCCGGCGCCGGTCGCGACGTAGAGCGCATCGTGCGTGCGGCGCAGTTCGGCGAAGTCTTGCGCCGTCGCCAGCGTGTGGCCGCACTTCACCTCGACGCCGAGGGCGAGGATCGCGGCGATCTCGGCGTCCAGCACCTCGCGCGCGAGGCGGTAGGCCGGGATGCCGTAGCGCATCAGGCCGCCGAGTTCGGGCTGCGCTTCGTGGATCGTGACCTTGAAGCCGCGGCGGCGAAGCTGGAACGCGGCCGAAAGCCCCGACGGCCCGCCGCCGACGATTGCCACATGTTGCGCGTACTCGATCTCCGGCGCGGCGTAGGCCCAGCCGTGTTCGATCGCAAGGTCGCCGACCGTGCGCTCGAGCTTGCAGATCGCGAGCGGCGCATCGAACCCGGCCCGGTTGCACGCCGTCTCGCAGGGGTGGTGGCAAATGCGCCCGGCAACGGCCGGGAACGGGTTGTGGCGCGTCAGCACGTCCCACGCGGCGCGGAAGTCGCGCTGGCGCGCCAGGCCGATCCACTCGGCGATGTCGCCGTTCACCGGGCACGCCTGGTGGCAGGGCGATGGCGCGTCGATGTAGTGCGGCAGCGCCGCGCGCCAGGTGCCGGTGCGGACCGCCTCGGTGCTGCCGGTGGTCCAGATCGCGGGGATGGGTTGCGGTGCGTTCATGCGGCGGCGGCCTCCAGTTGGGCGTGGACCGTGCGATAGCCCTCGACGCAGGCGGCGACGTTCTCGGCCTGCAGCTTCGGGGTCTGCTCGCGCAGCACGCGCTCGAGCGTCTCGAGCGGCGGATCGCCGACGGCGCGCGCGAGCGCGCCCAGCAGCGCCGAGTTGACGATCCGCCCGAGCCCGTTGCGGCGCGAGATCGCGAGGCCGTCGACCGGAATGACGCGATAGCCCGGCAGCATCCGGGCGAACTCTTCCGCGCCGCGCGCCGAGTTGACGACGATCAGCGTGTCGGCGCGCGCCGCGGCAAGCAGCCGGCCTTCGAGCAGGCTCGCGTCGAAGCACAGGATCGCGTCGGCCCGCTCGATATCGCAGCGCAGCCGCACCGGCTTGTCGTCGACCCGGATGAACGAGCTCACCGGCGTGCCGCGCCGCGCGCCGCCGTAGCTCGCGAAGGCCTGCACCTGGCGCCCTTCGGCAAAGTAGACGGCCGCGAGCAGGTTGCCTGCGGTCTGCGCGCCCTGGCCGCCGCGGCCCTGGACGATGATCTGCAACATGGCTTTGGCTCCTTGCGCTACTCGCGTAGCGTCTGAAGTCTGGCTAGTCCTCGAAGGCGCGCACCGCGACCGCCTCGAGCTTCAACGCTTGGGCAGGACGGCGGTCGCCTCGAGTTCGATCTTGCCCGGGTTGTCGAGCAGATCGACGACGAAGATCATGCTCATCGCCGGGTAGTGGTTGCCGATCAGCTCACGCCAGATCGCGCCGAGTTGGCGGCGCGCCGCCATGTAGGCCGGCTTGTCGCAGCAGTAGGCCGTCATGCGGCAGATGTGCTTGGCCTCGCCGCCCGCCTCCTTCAGCACCGCGAGGATGTTCAAGAGCGCCTGGCGGAACTGCGGCACGATGTCTTCCGACTCGAAGATCTGCTGCGCATTCCAGCCGACCTGGCCGGCGACGAAGACGATCCGGCCCTCGGCCTCGATGCCGTTGGCGTAACCGATCGGGGCCTTCCAGCCTTCGGGCAACAACACGTTCATTCGCTTTCCTCCTGCGTTCTGCTTTGGGTGGCACACGCGCTGCAAGCATCGCGGCGCGGGTTCGAAAAAACGGGCCGCGGTCTCCTGCAGCCCCTGAGCTTGCTTCTGCCTAGTCGATGTAGCGCGGCGGGTCCGGGTCATTGGCCCAGTCGCGATCCGGTTGCGGCACCTTCTTCATCCAGGCCTTGACGAGTTCGACGTGCTCCGCCTCCTCGGCCTGCAGCTCGAGCGCCTTGGCGCGCACTTCGTCGTTCGTCGCCGCCGCCGCGAGTTCGCCGAAGAATGCCTCGGCGCGCTGCTCGGCGGCGAGTGCCAGCTGCAGCGCGTGCCAGGGCTGCATCAGGTAGTGCACCGCATCGATGGACGGCGACTCGGGCGAATCGAAGCCAGCCCAGCGCACGCCCTGCAGCGCCAGCACCGGCGGCTCCTTCCAGCCCATCTGGTCCATGATCTCCTGCGCGTGCTTGGTCTCGTAGCCGGCCATGGTGCGAAACATCGCCGCCACTTCGCCGTTGTTGTGGGTCTCCATCTGGTCGGCGAAGTCGGTGTAGCGCTCGATCGCGTCGCGCTCCATCGCGAGCGCGTGGAGCATGAATTCCTCGAGCGTCGCGGGCACGTGCACGGCGTGGCCGGCGACGGTGGTTTCGGCGCTCACAGTGCGAACTCCGCTTCGATTTCGGCCACCGTGTTGCGCGCCGGCTTGCCGCCGACCGGATACGGCGCCCGCTCGCCGGCGTAGAGGACGCCGATATTGAAGCCGTCGTCGGTCATGATGCGGCGCGCGGCGCGCGCCGGATCGTTGGTCGGGCCGACGGTGGCCGGATGCACCTTGTCCTTCCACTCGCGCTGCTCGGGGCGGAACGTGACGCACGGGCTCATGACCTCGATGAACGAGAAACCCGGATGCTGGATGCCCTGCGCGATCATCTGCGCCGTGCCGTGCTGGTCGCCGGAGAACGCGCGGGCGACGAAATTGGCGCCCGAGGCGAGCGCGATCACGAGCGGGTGATACGAGCGGATGCCGGTGCCGCCGGGCGAGAGCTTGTTGTCCCAGTCCGGCTCGGTGGTCGGCGACGCCTGGCCCTTGGTCATGCCGTAGACATGATTGTCCATCACGATGTAGGTCATGTCGACGTTGCGCCGGCAGGCGTGCATGAAGTGATTGCCACCTATCGAATAGCCGTCGCCATCGCCGCTGGCGACGACCACCGTCAGGTCCGGGCGCGCCGCCTTCAGGCCGGTCGCCGCGGCGAGCGAACGGCCGTGCACGCCGTGAAAGCCGTAGCACGAGGTATAGGCCGGGATGCGCGACGAGCAGCCGATGCCCGAGACGACGGCGACGTTGTGCGGTTCGAGCTGCAGCAGCGCGAGCGCCCGCGTGATCGCGCTCAGGACCGTGAAGTCGCCGCAGCCGGGGCACCAGATCGGCTTGACCTTCGATTTGTAGTCGCCGGCGCTGCGCGCGGCCGGAGTTGCCGGAGCGTCCGGCGTTGCAACGTCGTTCATGCTGCTTCCTTCTGTGCTGATTCGATGGCGGCCCACGCGACGAGCGCGGCGCAGACCTCGGCCGGACGCAGCGGCAGCGGCCCCGGCTTGTGAAAACTCGCCGGCCGGCCCGGCAGGTCGAGCGTGCCGCGCAGGTGGCGCAGCAACTGCGCACCGTGGTTCTGCTCGATCACCATGACGCGCTCGACGCCGCGCAGCACCTCGGCGAACGCCGCCTCGCGCAACGGCGCGAGCAGGCGCAGCACGACGAGGCGCAGCCTGACGCCCTGCGCCGCGGCGCGCGCGACCGCCTCGCGCACCGGCTCGGAGGCCGAGCCGAAGGTGATCACGGCAAGCGGCGCGTCGCCCTCGACGTCGGCCCAGCGGCTGCCGTAGTCGTGCAGCATGAGCTTCCTCTCGCGCTTGTCGAGCTGCAGCAGGTGGTCGTGCGCCTGGCTGCTCGGGATCGCGTTCTCGCTGTGCTCGAGGCCGTCTGCGGTGTATTCGATGCCGGGCGTGCCCGGAATCGCCATCGGCGAGACGCCGGACGGCGTATCGAGGTAGCGCTTGTAGTCCGGCGCATGCGCTTCGGCGACGAGGCGCTTCGGGGCGACAGGCACGGCATCGGGCTTGTCGATGATCGCGCGCGACTGGCCCATGAACTGGTCGGTCAGCACGATCGCCGGCGCCTGCAGCGCCTCGGCCAGCTCGACCGCCCAGGCGGTCGTCAGCAGGCAATCCGAGATCGAGCTCGGCGCGACCACCAGCCGCGGTGCGTCGCCGTGCAGCCCGCTGACCGCGAACGAGAGGTCGCTTTGCTCGCTCTTGGCCGGAATGCCGGTCGACGGCCCGCCGCGCATGACGTCGACGACGACGATCGGCGTCTCCGACGCGACCGCCAGGCCGATGCCCTCGGTCATCAGCGCCAGCCCCGGCCCCGCGGTCGCGGTCAGCGACGGCACGCCGCCGAACGACGCGCCGATGATCATGTTGACCGACGCCAGCTCGTCCTCCGCCTGCAGCAGCGAGCCGCCGATGCGCGTCAGCGCCGGCGCCATCCACTCGAGCATCTCGGTTGCCGGCGTGATCGGATAGGCGGCGACGAAGCGGATGCCGCCGCGCAGCGCGCCCGCCCCGGCGGCCTCGTTGCCGCTCAGCAGCCAGCGTTGCCGGTCCGCCGCTTCGCGCTTCGCGCTCGGCGCCAGCCGCGGCAGCGCCGGCAGATCGGCGGCTGCGGCGATGCCCGCCTGCAGCGCCTTCAGATTCGCCTCGAGCGCGTCCGCACTGCGCTTCCAGCTCGCGCGCACCGCGGCTTCGAGCGCCTGCGCCGGCAACCCGGCGAGCGCACCGGCGACGCCGAGCGCGGCCATGTTGATCCAGCTCCCCGGGATCGCCTTGACCATCTTCTTCAGCGGCAGCGAGACCGAGCGCGTCCCGGTCGCGAGGAAGACCTCGGGCGCCGCGCCGCTGTCGGCGTCGCCCAGCAGCAGGCTGCCGGCATGCAGCGGAATCTCGTCCGCGAAGCGGTTGATATTGAGCCAGTCGATCGCGAGCAGGAGGTCGAAGCGGTCGTCCAGCGACTGCAGCGGCGTGCGGCCGATGCGCAGCAAGGCGGCCGCCTCGCCGCCGCGAATCTGCGGCCCGCTGGTGCGCACCATCAGCCCGTACAGGCCGGCGCGCGCCGCGGCGTCGAGCAGCAGCGTGCCGGCCGTCATCACGCCGCTGCCGCCGCTGCCGGCGAGCGCGATCGACAGGCTCGCGCACTCGTTCCCGGCCCCCTCCGACGGCGCCTCGCGCGCCGTCACTTCAGGACTCGATATGACATCCACAGCTTTGCTCCTTGCTCATTGCTTATGCCGAGTAAACGTTTTGGGCGCGCCCTTGTTACTGACCCAGATCAAAGAGTGCGCAGGCATTCGTCATCACAATGCCTTAAACCGGCATTGCAGTACCAGTTTACCAGTTTGGGCCCTGCAATCAACCTCGAAATCAGCGCCGCAGGGGCTTCGAAACCGGGCGCGCGACGCGAAGGAAACCGATGAGCATCGACGCACACCGTTGGCTGATGACCGCACCGAAGGCGCCGATGGAGCGCGCCGCATTCCAGGCCGCGCCGCAGGCCGGCGAAGTGGTCGTCGCGATTGCCGGCTGCGGCGTGTGCCACACCGACCTCGGCTACTACTACGACGGCGTGCGCACCAACCAGCCGCTGCCGCTCGCCCTCGGCCACGAGATCAGCGGCCGCGTCGTCGCCGCAGGCGCCGGCGCCGAGAACTGGATCGGCAAGTCGGTCATCGTGCCGGCCGTCCTGCCGTGCGGCGAATGCGATCTGTGCAAGCGCGGCCTGGCCACCATCTGCCGCACGCAGAAGATGCCGGGCAACGATATCCAGGGCGGCTTCGCGACGCATATCGTCGTCCCCGGCCGCGGGCTGTGCGAGGTCGATCTGGCGCGCCTGGAGCGCGCCGGGCTGTCGATCGCCGAAGTCTCGATCGTCGCCGATGCGCTGACGACGCCCTACCAGGCGGTGCGCCGCGCCGGCGTCACGCCGGGCAGCCTCGCGGTCGTGATCGGCGCCGGCGGCGTCGGCGGCTACTGCGTGCAGGTGGCGGCCGCGTTCGGCGCGAAGGTCGTCGCGATCGACGTCGACGACGCCAAGCTCGAGGCGATCGCCGGCCACGGCGGGTCGCTCACGCTCAACAGCCGGGGCATGGACCCGAAGGCGCTGAAGACGGCGATCAACGCCTTCGTCAAGCAGCAGGGTCTGCGCGCGACCGAGTGGTTCATCTTCGAATGCTCGGGCACCGCGCCCGGCCAGCTCACCGCGTACAGCCTGCTGGTGCACGGCGCGACGCTGTCGGTCGTCGGCTTCACGATGGACAAGGTCGAGGTCCGCCTGTCCAACCTGATGGCCTTCGACGCCCGCGCGATCGGCAACTGGGGCTGCCCGCCGGAGTTCTACCCCGCGGCGCTCGACCTCGTGCTCGACGGCAAGGTGCAGATCGAGCCCTTCATCGAGACCCACCCGCTGCGCGATATCAACGCGGTGTTCGCCGCGGTTCACAACCGCGAGATCAAGCGCCGCGCGATCCTCATTCCGACCTGACCTCTGGAGACACGATGAACGCTTCCACCGCAGTGCCGCCCGCCCGGGATTTCAAGAACCACGATATCGTCGACGACATCTCGCGCCCCGGCGTCAAGTACGAACTGCGCCCGGCCAAGCGCCCCGACGGCACGGTCGCCGACGGGCTCTTCAACGCCTGGATCACGCTCGACAACCCGAGCCAGTTCAACTCCTACACGACCGACATGGTGAAGGGCGTGATCCTCGCCTTCCGCGCGGCGAGCAATGCGCGCGACGTGAGCTGCGTCGTCTTCACCGGCGCCGGCGACAAGGCGTTCTGCACCGGCGGCAACACGAAGGAGTACGCCGAGTACTACGCCGGCCATCCGCAGGAGTACCGCCAGTACATGCGGCTCTTCAACGACATGGTGAGCGCGATCCTCGCCTGCGACAAGCCGGTGATCTGCCGCGTGAACGGCATGCGCATCGGCGGCGGCCAGGAGATCGGCATGGCGTGCGACTTCTCGGTCTCGTCCGACCTCGCGCGCTACGGCCAGGCCGGCCCGAAGCACGGTTCGGCGCCGATCGGCGGCGCGACCGACTTCCTGCCGGTCGTCGTCGGCGCCGAGCGCGCGATGGCGGCCTGCGTGCTGTGCGAGCCGTTTTCCGCGCACAAGGCCTACCAGATGGGTGTGCTGACCGAGATCGTCCCGGCGCTCAAGGTCGACGGCAAGTTCGTCGCGAACCCGCTCGTCGAAACCCAGCGCATGGTCGACGAGTTCGGCCGCAACGCCTACGGCGAACCGAAGACCGGCGCCGCGCTCGATGAAGGCAAGGCGCTGATGAAGCGCGGCACGGTCGACCTGTCGATGCTCGACGCCAAGGTCGAGGAGCTGTGCGCGAAGATCCTGCTCACCTTCCCGGATTGCACGACGAAGACGATCGAGGAGCTGCGCAAGCCCAAGCTCGACGCCTGGAACCGCAACAAGGAAAATTCGCGCGCCTGGCTCGCGCTGAACATGATGACCGAGGCACGCTCGGGCTTCACCGCATTCAACGAAGGCACGAAGGACGACCGCGAAGTCGATTTCGTGCTGCTGCGCCAGAAGCTCGC
>CALMIL010000139.1 GCA_937864005.1 uncultured Burkholderiales bacterium | reverse complement strand
ATCGCGCGGCAAGTCCGCGGCCGCGTGCTGTCGGCGCTGGGCAACGATGCCGAGGCGCGCCGCGAACTGGACCGGGCTGCGCTTGGGTTGCAGTCGCTCGGGCTGGCCGAAGGCAGCATCGAGCGGCTGCGGCTGCAACGTCTGATGGCCGAAGCGGCGCTGCGCGGCGGCGACCTCGCGACCGCCGCCGCTCTGCTGGCGCCGCTGCCCGCGGCGCACCATGCCGGCACAGTGGCGCCGCTGGCGCCGATCGATCTCGCGCAAGTCAGGCTGCTGCAGGGCACGCTCGACCGCCTGCGGGGCGACCTCGCCGCCGCGCGCGGACATGTCGGCGAGGCGCAGTCGCTGCTTGCCGCGCTGCCGGTCGCGCACCCGCTGCGGCGGCGCCTGGCCATCGAGACGGCGCTCGTCGAGCTGCAGGAGGGCGGTGCGGCCGAACCCGTGCGCGCCGCTGCGCGTCAGTGGCTTGCCGAATTGCCGGCCGACGCCGGCAACCGTCAGGTGCTCACCCGCCTGATCGACGATCCGGCCAGCGGCCGCGATCTCGTGATCCGATGATCCACATAGGAGACTTCGATGAAGACACGCTTCGTTTCGGCCCTGCTGGCCGGCGCCCTGACCGCGATCGGACCGGGCACGGCGGCGTTCGCACAAGGCCAGCCCATCCGCATCGGTCCCATGCCGGGGCAGTTCCCCGAAGAACCCATCAGGCTCGAGAACCTTCGCGACTTTCTCGACTACTTGGGCAAGGAGAAGCTGCCCTTCGGAATCACCATCGAGATGACTCTGCGTTGCCTCGGTGGGCTCTGCGGTGGCGGCATCAAGCCGAGCAGCATCCCGGTACAACAGACGCAGACGCTGCCCTGCCAGGACTTGTCGGGCGACGAGCGAATCAAGTGCCTCGAAGCGTTCATTCGGGCGAACGCAATGCTTCGCTGACAGCGTCCTGCGCCTCACGATCCCAGCATCGCAGCCATCAGCCGCCGCGCCTTGTCCCAGTCGCGGCGCACGGTGCGCTCGGTGAGGCCGAGGGCGTCGGCCACCTCGGCTTCGGCGTAGCCGCCGAAATAGCGCATCTCGACCACCTGGGCGAGGCGCGGCTCGGCCTGCGCCAGTCGGTGCAATGCGTCGTGTACGTGCAAGATGGCACTTTCGTCCTGTCCGGCGAGTTCGCCGCCGAGTGCGGTGTCGAGCGTCAAGCGCTGCAAGTCGCCGCCGCGGCGCTGGGCCTGGCGTTCGCGCACCATGTCGATGATGACCGAGCGCATCACCTGCGACGCATAGGCGAAGAAGGCACGCCGCTGCGTCGCCTGCAGGCCGCCCCGTGCAACGAGGCGAAGAAAGGCTTCGTGCACGAGGCTCGTCGTCTCGAGCACCGTGCTGCGCCCGCCGTCGCGCAGGCGTGCGTGAGCAAGCCGACGCAGTTCGCCGTAGGCGGCGGTATAGAGCGCATCGACCGCACCGGGTTCGCCGGCGTGAAGACGCCTGAGGAGTTCGTCGAAGTCGGCCATCGCATATTCCCCACTGCTGCCATCGTAGCGCCAGCCCGGCCTGCGTCGCGGATCGCGCAGCCATAGAATTGCGATGCGCTGGCGGTGCAAGCGCCAGCGCATCGCACCTCGACTTCGCGCAACGAACGGCGTGCTCCGCGCCCAGCCTGGAAGGCCACTCGATGTCATTGTTCTCCGCCGTCGCGCTCGCCCCGCGCGACCCCATCCTCGGCCTGAACGAGCAGTTCGCCGCCGACCCGAATCCGGCCAAGGTCAACCTAGGCGTCGGCGTGTATTTCGATGCCGACGGCAAGCTGCCGCTGCTCGCGTGCGTGACGCAGGCCGAGGCGCGGATGCAGGCCGCGCCGAAGCCGCGCGGCTATCTGCCGATCGACGGCATCGCGGCGTACGACATGGCGGTGCAGGGCCTCGTCTTCGGCGCCGACAGTGCCGCCGTCGCCGAAGGCCGGATCGCGACGGTGCAGGCGCTAGGCGGCACCGGCGGGTTGAAGGTCGGCGCCGATTTCCTGCGCGGGCTGAACCCGAAGGCGCGCGTGCTGATCAGCGACCCGAGCTGGGAGAACCACCGCGCGCTGTTCACGAACGCGGGCTTCGAGGTCGCGGCCTATCCCTACTACGACGCGGCGGTGCACGGCGTGAACGCCGACGCGATGCTTCGCGCACTGGACGCGGCCGACCCCGGCACCATCGTCGTGCTACATGCCTGCTGCCACAACCCGACCGGCTACGACCTGACGCCCGCGCAGTGGTCGCAGGTTGTCGAGATCGTCAAGGCGCGGCGCCTCGTCGCCTTCCTCGACATGGCCTACCAGGGCTTCGGCCAGGGCATCGCCGAGGACGGCGCGGTGATCCGGCAGTTCATCGCCGCCGGGATCGACTTCCTCGTCGCGACGAGCTTCAGCAAGAGCTTCTCGCTCTACGGCGAACGCGTCGGCGCGTTGAGCGTCGTCTGCGCGAGCAAGGACGAGGCGGCGCGCGTCCTGTCGCAGTTGAAGATCGTCATCCGCACCAACTATTCGAACCCGCCGACGCACGGCGCGCAGGTCGTCGCCACCGTGCTGACGACACCCGAACTGCGCAAGCTGTGGGAGGACGAACTCGCCGCGATGCGGCTGCGCATCCGCGAGATGCGCAGCGCGCTCGTCGAGAAGCTGCGCGCCGCGGGCCTGGCGCGCGACATGGGCTTCGTGCTGCGCCAGCAGGGCATGTTCAGCTACTCGGGGCTGTCGGCCGCCCAGATGCAGCGTCTGCGCAACGAGTACGGCATCTATGGTGTCGATTCGGGCCGGATCTGCGTCGCGGCGCTCAACCATGCCAATCTGGACGCGGTCGCAACGGCGATCACCGCGGTCAGCGCGCAGTAGTCGAACCAGGCGCGCGGTCTCGGGGACTGCCCCGGCGGGGGCGAGCTTGTCACGTTCGTGACAAGTTGGCGTTGCGCGCGCGCTTCACACCTGTAAAGCGCGGGTTAATCCGGGTCGATACAACAGCGTGATTCGAGCGAAATCAATAGAATGGTGCGACGCAGCAAACGTGCGTCCAACGATATGGGAGCCGCAGCCCGATCGACACCGTCGTGATGTCAGCGCAGCGAGCCGCCCCCACGAGGAGAAACCATGCTCTATCAGATCTACGAGACCCAACGCGCTCTGCTGAGCCCGTTCTCAGAGTTCGCCTACACCTCGGCCAAGCTCTACAACCATCCGCTCTCGCCGTTCTCGCACACGCCGCTTGCGCCGCGCGTCTCGGCCGGCCTGCGGCTGATGCACCGTCTGTCCAAGGAATACGAGAAGCCCGAGTTCAATATCCACACCGTGACCGTCGACGGCGTCGATATCGCGGTTCAGCAGCGCGTCGCGCTCGAGAAGCCCTTTTGCCGCCTCCTGCGCTTCAAGCGCTTCACCGACGACGTGCCGATGCTGACCGCAATGAAGGATCAGCCGAAGGTTCTCGTCGTCGCGCCGCTGTCGGGCCATCACTCGACGCTGCTGCGAGGCACGGTGCGCGCGCTGCTGCAGCACCACAAGGTCTATATCACCGACTGGACCGATGCCCGCATGGTCCCCGCCTCGGCGGGACCGTTCCACCTCGACGACTACGTGCGCTACGTGCAGGAGTTCATCCGCCACATCGGCGAGGACGTGCACGTGATCTCGGTCTGCCAGCCGACGGTGCCCACGCTCGCCGCGGTCTCGCTGATGGCGACGCACGGCGAGCCGACGCCGCGCACGTTGACGATGATGGGCGGCCCGATCGATGCCAGACTGAGCCCGACGAGCGTCGACAACCTGGCGACAAACAAGTCCCACGGCTGGTTCGAGAACAACGTCATCCACCGCGTGCCCGAGAACTATCCGGGCAGCGGCCGTCCCGTCTATCCCGGCTTCCTGCAGCTCGCCGGCTTTCTGGCGATGAACCCGGACCGGCACATGAAGTCGCACTACGACTTCTTCCTCGACCTGGTGCGCGGCGACGGCGACAACGCCGACGCGCACCGCGAGTTCTACGACGAATACAACGCCGTGCTCGACATGCCGGCGGAGTACTACCTCGATACGATCAAGACCGTATTCCAGGACTTTGCCCTCGTCAACGGCAACTGGCGGGTCGGCGGCGAGCTTGTACGTCCGCAGGACATCACCGACAGCGCGCTGCTGACGATCGAGGGCGAGCTCGACGATATCTCGGGCGCCGGCCAGACGCACGCCGCGCACGCGCTGTGCCGCGGCATTGCCGACACCGACCATTTCCACTACGACGCAGTTGGGGCCGGCCACTACGGCATCTTCTCTGGACGCCGCTGGCGCGAGAACGTCTACCCCGAGGTGCGGCGCTTCATCGCGGCCTACCACTTGCCCGCGCAGTCGCAGCCCGGCGCGGTCACCGACCTGCGCGCGGCGAAGTCGCGTCGAACGCAGCTCGCCCAGGCCGCACGCAGCACGCCGGCATCGAAGAGGGCCGCGAAGTCGCGCCGATAATCCGCGCGTGAGCGCAGACGACCTCGCCGATCGCCTCAACGACGCGCTGCCGCAGACGCAGTGCACGCGCTGCGGCTACCCCGATTGCCGCCACTATGCGCAGGCCATCGCGGCCGGCGAGGCCGATATCGACCGCTGCCCGCCGGGCGGTGCCGAGGGCATCGCGCGCCTTGCCCGCATCAGCGGGCGGCCGCTGCTTGCGCTGGATCCCGCCTGCGGCGCCGAAGGACCGTTGCGGCTCGCGCTGATCGACGAAGCCGCCTGCATCGGCTGCACGCTGTGCATCGAGGCCTGCCCGGTCGATTGCATCCTCGGCGCGCCCAGGCGGATGCACACCGTGGTCGCCGAGCAATGCAGCGGCTGCGAACTGTGCGTTCCCACCTGCCCGGTCGACTGCATCGCGATGATCGACGTCTCGAGCCCGCGCACCGGCTGGGCCGCCTGGAGCGTGGCGCAGGCGACGCAGGCGCGGGCGCGCCATGACGCGCGCCGCGCGCGGCTCGAACGCGAGCAAGCGCAAGTCGAGGCCCGCCTGAGCGCCGCGGTGCGGACCCGCGCCACCCCGTCGGCGCGCCCGGCGAATGCCGCGTCGCAACCCGCTGCGGACGCGCAGGCGATCATCGAAGCAGCGCTCGCACGCGCCCGCCAGTTGCGGGAGCCCCCGCGATGAAGCCGCTTGACGTCGAACCCTTCTTCGCCGCGCTGAAGGCGGCCAATCCGCAGCCGGCCTCGGAGCTCGAGTACAGCAGCGTCTTCGAACTCCTCGTCGCGGTGCTGCTTTCGGCGCAGACGACCGACGCCGGCGTGAACAAGGCGACGCGGCGGCTGTTCGCCGTCGCCCGCACGCCGCGCCAGATGCTCGCGCTCGGCGAGGACGGCCTCGCCGCCCATATCCGCACGATCGGCCTGTACCGCAGCAAGGCGCGCCACCTGATGCAGACCTGCCGCATGCTCGAAGCCGAGCACGCCGGCCAGGTGCCGCGCACGCGCGAAGCGCTGCAGGCGCTGCCGGGCGTCGGCCGCAAGACTGCCAACGTGATCCTCAACGTCGCCTTCGGCGAGCCGACCTGTGCCGTCGACACGCATGTCTTCCGGGTCGCCAACCGCACCGGGCTCGCGCCCGGCAAGGATCCGCTGCAGGTCGAGCAAGCCCTGCTCGCGCGCGTGCCGGCGCCTTATGCGCTCGGCGCGCACCACTGGCTGATCCTGCTCGGCCGCTATGTGTGCCTGGCGCGCAAGCCGCAATGCTGGCGATGCGTTGTCGCCCGCTGGTGCGATTTCGAGCCCAAGACGACGGCCTGAGGCGGCGCACCGCCGCCCACGGCGGCATGGGGCGCCCCTACAATCGCAGCTCTCAACGCCATGTGACCCCGCAACGCACGATGAGCTCCGTCGAAGTCCTTGCCGAACGCGTCGAACGCCTGTTGCTGCGGCACGAAGAACTGCAGCGCACCGCGACGCTGCTCGAGCAGGAGCTGGCCGGCGTCACCCAGGAACGCGACAGCCTGCGTTCGCGGCTGAATGCGGCGCGCAACCGGATCGACGCCCTGCTCTCGCGGCTCCCCGCCGATGCGCCCACCGACAGCGCGACGGACGCTGCGAACGGAGCGAACCCGTGAAGCAGATCGAAGTCACTATCCTGGGCCAGAGTTACGTCCTCGGCTGCCCGGAGGGCGGCGAGCGTCCGCTGCTCGCCGCGGTCAGCCGCGTCGACAGCGAGATGAGCGCGATCCGCGACGCCGGGCGTGTCAAGGCGCGCGAGCGCATCGCCGTACTTGCCGCGCTCAACCTCGCCTACGCCCTCGCCGAGGGGCCGGCGGGCACAAGCGAGGCAGCGGCGGATGGCGCACCGGGCGACGTCGACATCGAGGCGCTCGTCGCGCGCATCGACCGCGCCCTCGGTGCGGACGGCCAGTTGCTCTGAAAAGAGGCCGTGTCCGTATGCGTTTTGACACGCGCATCCCGATCCGCGCGGCGTAGAATGAATCCGTCCGTTGCGCTCGCGGGAGTTTTATATTTCCTTGAACCGATGCTCTCGCCGAGCTAGGGCTTGGAAAATCGTCCGGCAGGCGTGAACGTCTCGCGTCAGATGATCCCAATGTCGGACTGACCTCGCCCCCCTGGACCCTGGGTTCAGGAATGCGGCTCCCGGTTCGCGACGGACACCTTGTCGAGCAGCCGCCGGTTGCCGCCGCCCGGCGATGCAACCGGCCGGCCGCCCCCTGCCACCCGACGATCCACCCCGAGCATGGCGCGACGATACTGGCTGATGAAGAGCGAGCCGTCGGAAGTCTCGATCGACGATCTGGCGCGCGCGCCGGCGCAGACCGTGCCGTGGTTCGGCGTTCGCAACTACCAGGCGCGCAACTTCATGCGCGACGAGATGCGCGTCGGCGACGGCGTGCTCTTCTATCACTCGAGCTGCCCGCAGCCGGGGATTGCCGGGATCGCCGAGGTGGTCAGCGCCGCCTATCCCGATGCCACCCAGTTCGATCCGAAGAGCCCCTACTTCGATCCGAAGGCGACGCTGGACGCGCCGCGCTGGGTGAACGTCGACGTCAAGCTTCGTGCCCGCGAACGCCTGATCGGGCTGGACGAACTGCGGGCCGAGCCGAAGCTGGCGCAGATGCGCGTGCTGCAGCGCGGCAACCGGCTGTCGATCACGCCCGTGACGAGCGCGCAGTGGCACACGATCTGCGAGCGCGTGTGGGGGCGTCCGGCCTGACTGCGCGGCTGCGCGCCGTCATTCCGGCTCGAACCGGATGCTCGCGAGCGTGACGTGATTGCCGCCCCGGCGCCTGGCTTCGGCGAGCGCCACGGCGGAGGCGCGCAGCAGTTCGTCCTGCGTATGCGCGGTGTGCGGAAAGCTCGACACGCCCATCGAGACGGTAAAACCGATCTCCGTGCCTTCGAGCATCACGATCTGCGTCGCGCATTGGCGGCGCAGGCCCTCCATGCGCGAATGCGCGGTCGCCAGTCCGACCCCGGACAGCAGGACCGCGAAGTGTTCGTCGTCGACGCGGCATGAGGCATCCATCGCCCGCGTATTGCTGCGCAGCAGCCGGCCGAGCGCCTCGAGAATCCTCGCGCGCGCGGCCGCACCGAGCGCAGCCGCCGTGTCGGAGAGCGGATCGAGCGTGATCGAGACGAGGGCGAATTCGCGATGCTCGCGCAACGACAGGTCGACCTCGCGGCGAAGCTGATCCTCGAAATGCACGCGCTGGTACAGCCCCGTCTCGGTATCGCGCAGGTCACCGTCGACCGCCGTGCGCCGCTGCGCCTCGCTTTCGCGCTGCTGCGTCTCGATCTGCTCGAGCGCGCGCCGCAGTTGCGCGTCCTTCTGCCGCGCCGCCGTCTGCTCGGTCCAGATGCTGCACAGGTAGCGCGCCGCGCCCGCATCGGCCGGTGCGAGGACACGCCGGTAGACGCTGAACTCGCGCCGCACGCCGGAGCGCTCGATGCGGTGCTCGCTGATCTGGGCGTCCTGCTGCGCGGCGGCCGATTGATCCGCCGCGCGCAGCGCCGTCCACTGGCCCGCCTCCATCAGATCGGCGTCGGCAAGCCCCGCAATCTCGTGCGCCGGCCGCCCCAGCAACTCGGCCATCCCGGCGTTGACGAATGCGTAGCGCCCGCTGGCGATCTCCTTCACCGCGAGCAGCGCATGGCTGTGCTCGACGAAGCCCAGCAACACCTCGCACAGCGCGGTCGGCGCCAGCGCGAGGGACGCAGTGAGCTGCCCCGCGCCAACGGGCGCCGCTGTCGGCTCGTGAAACTCGGGTCGGCTCATCTCAATCGTCTCCCTGACTCTGCTGCGCGCCGACAGGCAGTCGGTCCGGCATCGGACAATCTGCGCACCCCTGGCAAGCCACACGTACGATATTGGCCGTGTGCCGGCAACAATTCAAGCGAGTTCCCCCAAGAAACGCATGCACACCCCCCTAAGTTGATGATAGCGGCGGGTCGATCCCCTTCCCTCGAGCAAAGCCACATTCGGGTCATCCCGCAACGGCCAGCGAACGATTGCGGCACCGCGGCGGCTTGCCACCTCTGCTGCGGTGGCGTGACATGACGCTCGAGATCGACGCGGTCGTCATCGGCGCCGGCGCTGCCGGACTGATGTGCGCCGGCATCGCCGGCCAGCGCGGTCTGCGCGTGCTGCTGATCGATCACGCGACGAAGCTTGCCGAGAAGATCCGCATCTCGGGTGGCGGCCGCTGCAACTTCACGAACCGGGCAACGACGCCGGCCAATTTCCTGTCGGAGAACCCGGCGTTCTGTCGCTCGGCGCTGGCAGGCTATACGCCGGACGACTTCATCGCCCTGTTGGGCCGGCACCGGATCGGCTGGCACGAGAAGCACAAGGGCCAGTTGTTCTGCGACGAAGGCAGCTCGCGCGTGATCGACATGCTGGTGCGCGAGTGCGATGCCGGTGGCGTCGTCCGCTGGCAGCCCTGCGCGGTGCACGCCGTTCGTCGCACGGGCGACGCGATGGCGCTCGAGACGGCGCGCGGCCCGGTTCGGGCCACCGCGGTCGTCGTCGCGACCGGCGGCTTGTCGATACCGCAACTCGGCGCGAGCGACTTCGGCTACCGCCTGGCGCGCGGCTTCGGCCATGCCGTCGTCGAGCCACGACCGGCCCTCGTGCCGCTGACCTTCGACGGCGCAGGCTGGCAGCCGTTTGCGGCGCTCGCCGGCGTATCCTGCGAAGTGCGCATCGATGCCGGCGTGAAGCCGCGCTGCAGCTTCACCGAAGATCTGCTGTTCACGCACCGCGGCCTGAGCGGCCCGGCGGTATTGCAGGCGTCGAGCTACTGGCGCGAAGGAGAGAGCCTGCGCATTGCATTCGCCGACGCCGACGCCTTGCGCACGGCACTCTTCGCGGCGAAGACCGGTTCGCGCCGCAGCGTCGGCAACGAACTGGCGCAGCTCTTGCCTCAGCGCCTGGCGCAGACCTGGTTGCGGCTGACGGGGATCGACGGCCAGACGCCGATCCGCGCGCTGCGCGACAAGGATCTCGGCCGCCTCGCCGAGCATCTGTCGCGCTGGGAGCCGACGCCTTGCGGCAGCGAAGGCTGGCGCAAGGCCGAAGTGACCGCCGGAGGCGTCGATACACGCGAACTCGATTCGCGAACGATGGAAAGCCGGCGTGTGCCGGGCCTGTATTTCATCGGCGAGGTGGTCGACGTGACCGGCTGGCTCGGCGGCTACAACTTCCAGTGGGCGTGGGCAAGCGCCGCGGCATGTGCCCGCTCGATCGGGCCGGGAGCATCGCGCAGCCTGGCGAGCCGCGCCAGTCCCGCCGTGACCGGGGCAGCTGAAAGGACTGACCCGGCGCAGCCCGACAACGGGTGCGATCAAAACTGATGTGTCC
>CALMIL010000138.1 GCA_937864005.1 uncultured Burkholderiales bacterium | reverse complement strand
GCGGTCGGCCAGCACCGCATCGACCCGCCGCTCGCCGCACCCGCGACCTGCGAGGCGATCCTGCGCGCGATCGACGCCGTGCGCGCCGCGTAGCACGGTGGACCGCGAGACGCGCATCGCGGCGCAGGCGGCGCTTGCCGCGGGCGAACGCGCGATCGTCGTCGAGGTCAGCGAGGCGCTCGGCTCGGCGCCGCGCGAATGCGGCACGCGCATGCTCGTCAAGCGCGGCGCGACGGTCGGAACGATCGGCGGCGGCCGCCTCGAACTGGAGGCGATCGCGACCGCGCGCGCCATGCTCGGCGAAACGCCGGATGCCGCGCCCGCCGAGCCGCGCAGCGAACATGTCGCGCTCGGTCCGGCGCTCGGCCAGTGCTGCGGCGGCGCGGTGACGCTCGGCTACGCAAGGCTCGACGCCGGCGTGCTGCAGCGCTGGCGCGACGCCGCGCCGCTATTCCATCTGCAGCTCTACGGCGCCGGCCACGTCGGACGCGCGATCGCGACGCTGCTTGCGACGCTCGACGCGAGCGTCGACTGGATCGACGAACGCGAAGACGCCTTCCCGACCTGCAGCACGCTCTGGACGTCCTGGCCGCGGCACATCCGCCAGGTCTGCGTCGACGCCGTCGAAGCCGAGGTGCGCGCCGCGCCGCCCGGCGCCTACTACCTCGTGCTGACGCACGATCACGACCTCGACCTGCGGATCACCGAGGCGATCCTGCGGCGCGGCGATTTCGGCTTTCTCGGCCTGATCGGATCGCGAACCAAGCGGGCGCGTTTCGTGCATCGCTTCGAGCGGGGCGGCATCGCGCCCGAGGTGATCCGGCGCATGACATGCCCGATCGGCGTCGAAGGGATCGTCGGCAAGCAGCCCGAGGTGCTTGCGCTTGCCGCCGTGGCGCAGTTGCTGCAGGCCGCGTCGCGCCGCTGAGCGCGCGACGGCGGACGTTCAGGCGCCGCTGAGCGCGGCAGCCTGCGTTCAGGCGCCGCCGATGCGGCGCAGCGCCTTCAGATCGAGCACGCGCACCGTATAGCCCTCGACCTCGATCACGCCGCGGTCGGACAGGTTGCGCATCAGGCGCGACATCGTCTCCGGCGTCATGCCGAGCTGCGAAGCGATATCGCTCTTGCGTTCGACGAGCTGCACGATGCCGCGATTGGCCTCCGCACCGGCCGGCGACTGGCGCGCGCACAGCCAGCTCGCGAGGCGCGCCGGCGCATCCTTGTGCATCAGTTCGTGGGTATGCGCCGTCAACCGGTGCACCTCGCGCGCCAGGCTCACGAGGAGGCACTTTGCAAGCTGCGGGCGTTGATCGAGCAGCGTCTGCAGCGCATCGCGCGCCAGCTCCGCGACGCGCACCTGCGTCAGCGCGACGGCGTCGAGCACATGCGCGCCGTCCAGCCAGACCGAGCTTGGATCGAGCCAGGCCGGGCCGTGGACCAGGCGCTCGGTGCGCATCGCGCCGCCGGCCGCAGCCACGCCCATCGCCACATCCCCGCTGAGCAGGACGACGAGCGCGCGCGACGATTGACCGCGCGCGAAGACCACCTGCCCGGCACCGACGCTGCGCAGCTCGGCGATCGCGTCGAGGGCCTCGACATCCGCGCGCGACGCTGCGGGCGCACCCAGCACCTCGTCCCAGCGCACCGCATGGCCCGCCGCGGCGGCCCGCGCCGCGCGGCGTGCCTGCGGGATGCGGGGCGCGCGTGCAGTGACGAGCTCTGGAATGATCGAGTTCATGGCAAGCGGTCGTCTGTCTTGTTTTCCGCCAATGGGATGACCATCATTCGGGCGGACTTTCGCTTGCCAGGCGCCAACTCGTGTTGCGCCAGATCAATGACGCGGCGGCACGCTGGCGAAGCGAAGCTGCCGGGTGCGCTCGGTCAAGGCCAAGGAACCCCCGCCCAGCCGCGGCCGCGCCAAGCCTCGTGAAGGCCGGCATAGGCCGCGCCGGCCGGTCCGGGGCGGCCCGTCTGCAGCGCCGGCTTCGTCGGCGCCGGGTGCGCGACTACTCGACGACGAGTTGGTTGTCGACACTCGTTGCGCCATCGACCGCATGTGCGAGCTGTGCCACACGCGACGGCGCAGGCCAAGGCCTGGCGCGCCATCGCCATGTACCGCAGGCCCGCACTCCGCGGCCAGCGGCTGCGCTGCGACGGCTGCGGCGCCGAGGGTTGGCACTGGCACTCGTGTCGCAACCTGCACCGCCGCGCTGCGGCGCGCGAGCGCGCGAGGCCTGGCGCGCGGCAAGGATGGCCGAGTTGCTGGACGTGCCCTATGCGCACCTGGTCTTCATGCTGCCGCACGAGTTGAACGCGCTGGCCGGCGGCCACCCGCGCTGGGCGTACGAGGCGGCTGGGCGCCGTTTCGATCCACCAAGGCGGCCATCAAGCTGCGCACGCTGCTGGACCTGCGCGGGGCGATTCCCGCGTTCATCCACTTCAGCGACGGCAAGCTGCACGACGTGAACGTGCTGGACCCGCTGGACATCGAAGCTGGCGCGTTCTACGTCATGGACCGCGGCTACCTCGACTTCGAGCGGCTGCACGCCTTGCACCAGAGGGGGTGCCTTCTTCGTCGCACGTGCCAAGTCCCCGATGGATGCGCGGCGCGTGTACTCGGCCGCGACGGACCGCAGCAGCGGCCCCATCTGCGACCAGCGCATCATGCTCAACGGCTACTACTCCTCGCGCAAGTATCCCGAGCATCTGCGCCGTATCCGCTTCAGGGACCCCGGGTCGGGCAAGACGCTGGTGTTCCTGAGCAACAACACCGTACTGCCGGCGCCGACGATTTGTGCGCTGTACAAGAGTCGCTGGCAGGTGGAGTTGTTCTTCGAATGGATCAAGCAGCACCTGCGCATCAAACACTTCCTGGGCATCAGCGAGAACGCAGTGAAGACGCAGGTGTGGTGCGCCGTGGCGACCTACGTGCTCATCACCATCGTCAGGAGGGAGCTTCAACTCGATGCCTCGCTCTACACATGTCTACGGATCCTGTCGGTCTCCGTCTTCGAGAGAGCCCAGCTCTCATGTGCCTTGCAGGCCGATGACTCCCAGAGCGCGTTGACCGACGACGCCAACCAGTTGATGTTGTTGGACTTTTAGCCGGACGGTAGTGATTCGTTGTAGGGTTTGTGGCCGGTCCAGGCCCGCCAGATCACGCGCAGCCCGGCTCTGGCCGGGATTCGGATAGCGTGGGTGTGGTCGCAACCTCGCGCTCTGGCGGCTTGGTACACACTCTTGGCCCAAGCGTTGGCGTGGCGCGAGCTGTCGGCCAGGCACGTGATGGCTTGGCGCAGGCGGTGATGGCACGCCCAGCGAAAGCCTACGCTGCGCGTCTTGCCGGATTGGCACGTCGCGGGCACGGTACCCGCCTCGGCGGCGAGCTGTTCGGCGCTGGGGGAAGCGCTCGCGCACGTCGCCGCCGAGCTCCGCCGGGACCTGTGCGGCGCAGACCTGGCCGACGCGCGGGAAGGACTTCATCAGCAAGCCATCGGGCAGGGCGTGCATGAACTGCTCGATGCGGCGGGTCAGCGCGGCGATCTGCGCCGCGATGGGGGCGGGCGCTTCGATGTGCGCGCACGACATCGGCCAGGGCCTTCTCGGTTGTTGCCCCCAGCATTGAACGCCCAGTGCGTCGCTACGTCTGCCGGCCCGGGCCGCGGATTGCTGTCGGACGCCGCCTACGCGCCGCAGCGCGGGTCGATCGGGTGCGTTGCGCCTTCACCCCGAGGGTGACTGTGGCCGCGGGCTCGAAAGTCAGGATTCATGTGGTCTGGCCAGCTCAGAGTCGCGGTCAAGCGCCGAAAGCAGGCTCGATATCGCATTCGCGGGCGCCAATGCTTGAGGCATACTTCAACGGTAGTGCCAACATTCGGCAACGGCTATCGGCGTGACGAACACCGCACTTTCATCGGCGCTCGAATCTTCCTTGCAGGCGCGTGAGCAGGAGTCGCGTTTGCTTGCGCAACTGCTGCGCACCTCGCGCCTGGTGCTGCTGTTCGGCGAGGCGGGTTCGGACAAGACGGCGCTCTTGAAATCCGGGCTGATGCCGCTGCTCAGGCGTCGCGCGGGCGACACGGCCGGCCCGATGGCGGCCCGCGAATCTGGCGTCGTCGTACCGTTTCCCGATCGACGCCGTCGCGCTTCGGCGCGCACGGCGAAACGGCGAAGGGAGTTCGTCGTCTACTTCGACGACTGGGCCGAGACTCCGCTCGAATCGCTGAAGGCGCGCATCCACCTCGCCGCGGCGACCGATCCGGCCGAAGTGCACGCCATGCCGCATCGGCTGAGCGAGATTCTGGCGCTCCTGGGCAAACGGCTGGAAGCCGACTTCATCATCCTGCTCGACCGTTTCGAGGCGTTTTTGCAAGCGCCGTCGGGCAGGCAGGACATCAGCCAGTTTGCGAACGAGCTTGCCGAAGCCATCAACCAGGCGCAGTTGCCTGCCAACTTCCTCATCGCGCTGGACGAGCAAGCGCGCCCGCGGCTTGCCGGCCTGCGTGCCAGCATTCCAGGTTTCGACGACTTCTCGCTCAAGCTCACGTGCGCGCCGGGCTCCAGGCCCGCCAGTGCGCCGCCGCCAAGTCCGGCAGCAGCGATTGCGGTCCCCGCCGCGCCGGCATCACCGGCAGTCTTGACCGAAGTGTCGACGGCACCCGCAAGCCTGGCAACGCCAAACCCGGTCGCCGACGCCGTGCGGCCGAACCCACGGCCGCGCAAGCCCAAAGTGAAGCGGGAGCCACCGCCACGGGTCGTCGTCCGCACGCAGGACGTCTACGCGTTGATCGAGACGACGCTCGCCCGTGTGGAGGTCGCGTCGGCGGGCGAGCCGTTCGTGCCGCATGAGAGCGCCGGCCCGGCCGGGGCGCAAGGCGCCTGCAGATCGAACGCATCGATGCCGGGTGATCCTTCGTCGATGTCGAATTGGCCGGGCGTTGCAGGCTCGCTGCCAGCGGCCGCCGCCGCAGGGCATCCGGTGACAGGACGCCGCTCGAGGCTGCATGCCATTGTCGCGTGGGTGACGCGTCTGGTGCGCTCCAAGTCCGGGATCGAACCCAAGAGCTAGGAGCAAGGCGGAGAGTGCAGCATCGAGTCGGTTTGACTCTGGGCGCGCAGCATTGAACCTGGATTCGGTTGAACCCAGTGAACCACGCGTCGCAGACATTTGCGCAATTCGTCGCGCAGTTCGATCCCGCGGGAGCAGATCGAGGGCTGCGCCTTCAGCCAAGCGTGAGAGACTGTCGTTCCCGACTGTCTGGCGCCCAGGCGCCCCCGAACACTGCACCAGGGCACGGAGCGCGCACCGTCACGTCGGCCCCTTGTCCGGTCCCCTTTCGCCTTTTCTCCCAGGAACATGAACACTCGCCAGCCTGTCGTCGCCGTTGTCGGTCTGGGCTATGTCGGGCTGCCGCTCGCCGTGGAGTTCGGCAAGAGCCGGCCGACGATCGGGCTCGATCTTTCGCAGCGCAAGGTCGCCTGCTATCGCCGCTTCGAAGACCCGACCGGTGAAGTGTCTGCGCAACAGTTGCGCGCGGCACAGTACCTGAACTGCACCACCGATGGCGCCGCGCTGGCGGACGCCGATTTCATCATCGTCGCCGTGCCGACCCCCGTCGACGACGCCCATCGCCCCGACTTGCGCCCGCTTGCCGCGAGCGCCGAAACCGTCGGCCGCCACATGAAGCGGGGCGCGATCGTCGTCTTCGAATCCACCGTCTACCCCGGCGCGACCGAAGAGGTCTGCGTTCCGGTGCTCGAGAAGCACTCCGGCCTGCAATGGAAGGTGGATTTCAACGTGGGCTACTCGCCCGAGCGCATCAACCCCGGTGACAAGACTCGTACGCTGACCAAGATCGTCAAGCTCGTCTCCGGCGATACGCCCGAAACGCTCGCGAAGGTGCAGCAGCTTTATGCCGGGATCATCGCCGCCGGCGTCTATCCGGCCAGCAGCATCCGCGTCGCCGAGGCCGCCAAGGTCATCGAGAATACGCAGCGCGATCTCAACATCGCGCTGATGAACGAGTTGTCGCTGATCTTCAACCGGATGGGAATCGACACCCTCGAGGTGCTGGAGGCGGCCGCAACCAAGTGGAACTTCCTGCCGTTCCGGCCAGGCCTCGTCGGCGGCCACTGCATCGGCGTCGATCCGTATTACCTGACGCACAAGGCCGAGATGCTCGGCTACCAGCCGCAGGTGATCCTTGCCGGGCGGCGCATCAATGACAGCATGGGCAAGTACGTGGCCGAGCAGACCGTCAAGCGGATGATCTCCGGCGGCCACGCGGTGAAGGATGCCGACGTCATCGTGCTCGGCATGACATTCAAGGAAGACTGCCCCGATCTGCGCAACAGCAAAGTCATCGACGTGATCCACGAACTGCAGTCCTTCGGCATCAAGGTGCACGTGCACGACCCGATCGCCGACAGCGGCGAATGCCTGCACGAGTACGGCATCGGGCTGACCGAGTGGGGCGATCTGCCCCAGGCGGCGGCGATCGTCGCTGCGGTGGCGCACAAGCCGTACCAGGCGATGGGGTTGCCGGCGCTGCTCGGCAAACTGCAGCCGGGCGGCGTGTTCGCCGACGTCAAATCTGCCTATGACCCGACGCTGGTGCGGGCGGCCGGCCACGTGCTATGGCGGCTGTGAAGTCTTACGAGGCGCTCAAGGCCGAGCTGCGGGCGGCGCCGAAGACCTGGCTCGTCACCGGCGTCGCCGGTTTCATCGGCTCGAACCTGCTCGAGACGCTGCTCGGCCTCGAGCAGCGCGTCGTCGGGCTCGACAACTTCGCGACCGGGCATCAGCGCAACCTCGACGAAGTCGAGGCCATCGTCGGCGCGCAGCGATGGGCGCGCTTTCGCTTCATCCGCGGCGACATCCGCACGCTGGCCACCTGCCGTGCCGCGTGCGAAGGGGTCGACCTCGTGCTCCACCATGCGGCGCTCGGCAGCGTGCCGCGCTCGATCGCCGATCCGCTGACAACGAACGCCGTCAACATCGACGGCTTCGTGAACATGCTCGTCGCCGCGCGCGACGCAGGCGCCCCGCGTTTCGTCTACGCCGCGAGCAGCTCGACCTATGGCGACCACCCCGGGTTGCCGAAGGTCGAGGGCAGCATCGGCGCACCCCTCTCGCCCTATGCGGTGACGAAATACGTCAACGAGCTCTACGCCGGCGTGTTCGCCCGCACCTATGGGCTGCAGAGCATCGGCCTGCGCTACTTCAACGTGTTCGGGCCACGCCAGGATCCCGAGGGGGCCTATGCCGCGGTGATCCCGAAGTGGATCGCCGCGATGATCGAAGGCCGGCCGGTGCACATCCACGGCGACGGCAAGACGAGCCGCGACTTCTGCTTCGTCGACAACGCGGTGCAGGCCAATCTGCTCGCCGCGTGCACCGCCAGCGACGAAGCGCTGAACGAGGTCTACAACGTGGCGGTGGGCGGCCGCACCAGCCTGAACGAACTGTACGAATTGCTGCGCCAGAATCTGCTGCCGAGCTTCCCGCATCTGCGCGATGCCCGGCCGATCTACGGGGACTTCCGGGCGGGTGACGTGCTGCATTCGCAGGCCGATATCACCAAGGCGGCCCAGCGCCTGGGCTACCAGCCCAGCCACCGCGTGGCCGAGGGGCTGGCGCAGGCGATGCGCTGGTACACGACGAGGCCTGCTGCGCCGGCCGGCGCGGCAGGCGGATGAACTGCGCTGTCGCCGGCGCCACCCGCAGCATGGGAACCCAGATGAATCAACGCACCAAGATGACAAGCGTGCTGTCCGTTCTGGTGGCCGTGCTCATGGCGGCCGGATGTGGAAGCGAATCCCCGGAGAAGCAGCTCGCATCCGCCAAGGACTATCTGCAGAAGAACGAACCCAAGGCGGCGGCGATTCAAATCAAGAACGCGCTGCAGGCAGACCCGAACCTGGCGGAGGCGCGGTTCCTGCTCGGCACGATCCTGCTCGAGGACGGCAACGCAAGCGCGGCCGAGATCGAATTTCGCAAGGCGCGCACGGCAAAGTACCCGGACAACCTGGTCGTCCCGGAGTTGGCGCGCACGCTGCTGATGACGGGCCAGGCCCAGAAGGTGGTGGAGGAATTTGCGCAAGCCAGATTCGACCAGCCTGCCGCCAACGCCAGCCTGCAGACCACTCTTGCGGCCGCCTACGGCAGCCTGGGCAAGCCCGAACTGGCGCAGGCCGCGCTGAGCGCCGCGCTGGCGGCAGACCCTGGCTATGCGCCGGCGGTTCTGGCGAGTGCGCGCCAGAAGGCTGCCTCTCGCGACTTCGACGGCGCGCTCGCCGCCACCGAAGCCGTGATCGCCAAGGACGCCACCAATCCGGATGCCTGGAAGCTAAAAGGCGACATCCTGCTCTACGCCAACAACAACGCCGACGGCGCACTCGCCGCGTACAGAAAATCGATTGCAGTCGATCCCAAGTTCGAGCCCGGGCAGATGGCGACGTTCGCGCTCCTGATGCGCCAAGGCAAGCTCGATGAAGCGACGAAGCAGCTCGAGCAGATCAAGGCGCTGGCCCCGAAGAGCCTGCAGACGAAATACTACGAGGCGTTGCTGGCTTACCAGAAGCGGGACTTCAAGCTGGCCCGGGACTTGTCTCAGCAACTCCTGACGGCCGCTTCCAACAACCCGCTCATCCTGCAACTGGCCGGCGCGGTGGAGCTGCAGATGAATTCGCCGGCGCAGGCCGAAATCTATCTGACGCGGGCGACCCAGGCGGCGCCGCAGCTTGCGTTCGCGCGCCGCCTGCTGATCACGAGCTACCTGCGCTCCGGGCAGCCGGCCAAGGCGCTCGCCACGCTGAATGCTGCCATCGGCAAGGATGGCATCGACCCGGCGTTGCTCGCGCTTGCGGGAGAGGTCTACTTGCAAAACGGCGACGCGAAAAGCGCCGAGGAGGCCTTCGCCAAGGCGGTGAAGCTCGACCCCGGCAATGCGGGAAAGCGTACCGCGCTGGCGCTCGCGCATCTGGCGAGCGGCCAGACCGACGTCGCGTTGGAGGAACTGCAAAGCATCGCCGGCACCGACAGCGGCACCACCGCCGACCTGGCGCTGATTAGCGCGCACCTGCGGCGCAATGAACTGGACAAGGCCCTGGCGGCGATCGACAAGCTCGAGGCCAAGCAGCCCGACAGGCCGTTCGCAGCCAACCTGCGCGGGCGAATCCAGCTGGCCCAGAAAGATACCGCGGCGGCGCGCAAGAGCTTCGAGCGCGCGCTGGCGATCGACCCGAACTTTTTTGCCGCCACCGCCAGCCTTGCCGCGCTGGACGTGGCCGACAAGAAGCCCGACGACGCGAAGGCGCGCTTCGAGGCCTTGCTGGCGAAGAACCCGAAGAACGGCCAGGCACTGCTGGCCCTGGCCGAACTCGCGGCGTATCGGGGTGCAGGCAAGGATGAAGTGGCGGGCCTGTTGGCCAAGGCGGTCGAAGCCAACCCCACCGACCTCAGGGCGCGGCTGCTCTTGATCGATCTCTACCTCAACACCAACGACATCGAGCGGGCCACCGCTGCCGCACAGAGCGCCGTGGCGGCGCTGCCGCAGAGCCCGGAAGCGCTCGATGCACTCGGCCGGGCGCAGCAGGCTTCGGGCGATCTGAACCAGGCGCTTGCCACCTTCGGCAAGCTCGCCGCGATGCAGCCGCTGTCGCCGCAGCCCTACATGCGCATGGCATCCGCACAGATTTCGGCCAAGAACTACCCGGCCGCCGAGCA
>CALMIL010000137.1 GCA_937864005.1 uncultured Burkholderiales bacterium | reverse complement strand
TCCGCTGCTCTACCAACTGAGCTACCAGGCCGAAGGCCGGGATTATAGCGATGGGCCTGTACGACCCGGCCGGCATCCGCCCGCATCAGCCGCGCTTGTTGCGCGTGAGGTCGACGCCGAGCTGCTTGAGCTTGCGGTAGAGGTGGGTGCGCTCGAGGCCGGTCTTCTCGGCGACGCGGGTCATGCTGCCGTTCTCGCGCGCGAGGTGGAACTCGAAGTAACTCTTCTCGAACGCGTCGCGCGCCTCGCGCAGCGGCCGGTCGAGCGCGAAGCTCTGCTCGGGCAGCGGCCCGAGCGCAAGCGGCGCGAAGTTCGAGGCGGCGACGGCGCCGCCGATGCCGCCCGCCTCGCCCGCGCCGATCGACTCGAGCTGCACCGCGTTGCGCGCATCCGGCGGCCGCGGCGCGGGCCTGGCCAGGCCCTGCTCGACGGCGCGCAGCAGTTTCTGCAGCGTGATCGGCTTCTCGAGGAAGGCCATCGCGCCGAACTTCGTCGCCTCGACCGCGGTGTCGATCGTGCCGTGGCCCGACATCATGATGACGGGCATCGTCAGCTGGCCCGAAGCGCCCCATTCCTTGAGCAGCGTGATGCCGTCGACATCGGGCATCCAGATGTCGAGCAGCACGACATCGGGCCGCTCGCGCAGCCGGTAGGCACGCGCCTGCGCCGCGTCCTCGGCGAGTTCGACGGTGTGTCCTTCGTCGGTCAGGATCTCGGAGAGCAGCGCCCGGATGCCGAGTTCGTCATCGACGACAAGTACGTTGGCCATGGGCGGTTTCAGGCGGCGCCGGGCGGTCGGCCTGCGGCGAAGCGTGGGACTTGAAGCTGAGTTCGCATGCGAGGAGTCAAGTTACCACCCGCGGCGCCATCGCCGAAGCATGGGCTGCCGATCGATCGGCCGGGGGGAAGTTCGAAAATGATAGCGAAACTTGCGCACCGCGCGCGATGCCGGGGCTCCACCCGTCTTCGCCGGCGGCAGCGCCATGCGCGCCGAGGTTGCCGACGCGCACGCGCGCGCCGTGCTCGTCGGCGATCTTCTTCACGACTGCGAGGCCCAGTCCGGTGCCCTTGGTCTTGGTCGTGACGTAGGGCTCGAAGGCGCGCTTGAGCACCTTGTCGGCGAAGCCCGGGCCGTTGTCGGTGACGACGAGGCGCACCGTGCGCAACGCGCCCTGCTCGTCGCGGTTCGCTTCGGTGCGCACGCAGACACGGCCGTCGGCGCGTTCGGTGACCGCATCGAGCGCGTTTTGCACCAGGTTGTGGACGACCTGGCGCAACTGCGTCGCATCGCCCTCGATGGCGGGCAGTGCGGGCGCGCACTCGGCGTGCAGCCGGCCCGACTCCTGCTCCGCCGCGTAGAGCGCGAGCACTTCGCCGACCAGGGCATTGAGGTCGAGCGGATTCATCTGCGCCGCCGGCAGCCGGGCGTAGTCGCGAAACTCGTTGACGAGCGTCTTCATCGACTGCACCTGCTTGACGATCGTCTCGACCGAGCGCGCGAGCATCGCCTGATCGGCGCCCTCGAGCTTCGGCCCGAGCCGGTGCGCGATGCGCTCGGCCGAGAGCTGGATCGGCGTCAGCGGGTTCTTGATCTCGTGCGCCAGGCGGCGCGCCACCTCGCTCCAGGCCTCGGCGCGCTGCGCCGAGACGAGTTCGGTGATGTCGTCGAAGACCATCAGCCGCGCACCGTGCGGCATCGCCGCGCCGCGCACGAGCAGCGTGAGCTTGTCGCGCTCGGGCGCGGTCTGCAGCTCGAAGGCATCCTGCCACTGGCTGCGCTCGCCGGGTTCGCGGCCCTCGCCCTGGGCCTCGAAGCGGCGCGTCACCTCGCCGGCGAAGGTCTCGAGGCCGGCCACGTCGGCGAGCGGCCGCCCCTTGTAGGCCGACAGCGGCAGGCGCAGGATGCGCGTCGCGCCCGGGTTCACGGTATCGATGCGGCCGTCGCTGTCGAACACGATGACGCCCGCGGATAGGTTGTCGAGGATCGTCTGCAGGTTGGCGCGCGCGCTCTCCAACTGGTCGACGCTGCGCTGCACCAGCGTGCGCGCGTCGTGGAGCTGGCCGGTCATGTCGGCGAACGACCGCGTCAGGCCGCCAAGCTCGTCGCGCGACGCGAAGACCGGCTTCGGGGTGAGGTCGCCCTGCGCGACCTGGCGCACGCCGTCGGCGAGCATCAGCAGCGGCTGCGCAATCTGGTTGCCGATCGCGACAGCGAGCAGCAGCGCGCCGAAGACGGACAGGATCAGCGCCAGCGTCAGGGTGCCGATATACATGCGCTTCAGGCCGTCGCGGGCGAGCGCGCGCTGCTGGTATTCGCTGTAGGCGGCCTGCACCGCGAGCGCGTTGGCGGCGAGGGTGGGCGGCACGGCCTGCGTGACCATCAGGAAGCGATCCTGCGCGTCGAGCGCGAAATCGTTGCTCGGGATCGTGGCCAGCGCCCTGACGTGGGTCAGGTTCGGCGTTGCGACGCCGGCGTCGTTCTCCAGCCCTTCGAGGCGGCTCGCGACGCGCGAACTGCGCGCCTCGCGCAGCAGGGCCGGCGCCGGCCGGCCCGGTGCGAGCGACTCGGCGGTGCTGCCGGCGGCGAGCCGGATGTGTCCGCTGGCGTCGACGATCGCCACGTCGCGCGCCGACAACTGCTCGCGCAGGCGCTCCAGCACGAGCGGCGGCAGCGTCGGGCCGGCGTCGCCGAGGCGCTCGGCGGCGGCGAGCGTCTTCGTCCCCAGATCCCTGACCTGCGCGTCGAGCGTCGCTCGGCCCAGCGCGAGGCCGGCATCGAGCGCGCCCTCGACCTTGACGTCGAACCAGCTCTCGATGCTGCGCGAGACGAACTGGTAGGAGACGGTATAGATCAGCACCCCGGGGACGACGCCGACGAAGGCGATCGTCCCGGCCAGCTTGAGCAGCATGCGGCTGCCGAACATGCCGCCGCGCACGCGCAGCAGCAGGCGAACGACGGCAACGACGATGGCCAGCGTCAGCACGACCGCGACCACGACGTTGACCCAGAGCAGCCACTCGAAATGGCGTTCGTACGCGGCGCGGTTGCCGGTCGCGATCGAGAGCAGGAAAAAGAGCACCGTCGCCGCGCCGGTGAGCGCGACCAGCGCGATGATCCAGCCCCAGCGGTTCGGCTTCTTCATCGGCCTGCGCCGCGCCGGACCGCCACGAGGAGCGTGGGCGCCGGCATGTCTATTCGAGCCGCTGGGTGCGCTCGACCGAGAGCGACCACGCGGTCTCGCCGCCGATGCCGATCTGCATCGGGCGCGGCAGCATGCTGGTATTGAGGCGGAATGCGAATTCGACGTAGTAGTCGGCGTCGCTCTCGAGCTGTGTCGCGTCGGCGATCTTCCAGCGCGAGCGCCGGCGCATCGAATCGAGCGCCTCGGCGAGGGTGTCGAAATTCTGGTTCAACCCGCCGGTGCCGACGCGGTAGGTGCGGGTCAGCGGCTGGTAGGTCAGCCGCCAGCCGAGCGTGGCGTTCGCGACGCGCTTGTCGCGCCAGTACCAGCGCGACTGGAAGAGCGCCGCATGCGCCTCGAAGTGCAGCGGCACGCCGCGCTGCAGCGCATTCTCGACGCTCGGCGGCAGCTCGAAGTTGGCGACGTAGCTGAGCAGCACGGCGTCGTCCTCGCGCACCACGCTGAAGCTGGCGAGCTCGACCGCGTCGGCGAGCGCCGCGCGCGGCCACAGCGTCAGCAGCGCCGCAAGCCACAGGCAGGCCGCGAGCCAGGCGGCGCGGCGCGCGGCACCAGCCGCGCCGCGGCCGGCTTGCGCGGGCGGCGGCGCGGCGATGGCAGGAGGGCGAAGGTTCAGCGGTCGGCCTTTTCGATCAGCGCATAAAAGAAGCCGTCGGACGCGGCTTGCGCCAGGTCGGCCGCGCCGGCATCCGCATTGTCGGCCAGCACCGGCAGATGTCCCGGCGCAGGCAGGCGTCGCGCGCCGCCTGTCTGGCCCTGGCGTTGCAAAAATGCGTCGATCACCGCCTCGCCCTCGGCCCTGAATACCGAGCAGGTGCAATACAGCAGCCGCCCGCCTCTGGCGAGCAGCGGCCACAACGCGTCGAGCAGCCGCGCCTGGGTGCGTGCGAGGGCCGCGATGTCGCTCGCGCGGCGCAGCCAGCGCACGTCGGGATGGCGGCGCACGACGCCCGAGGCGCTGCACGGCGCGTCGAGCAGGATGGCGTCGAACGCCTTGCCGTCCCACCAGGATGCGGGGTCGCCCGCGTCGCCCGCCAGCAGGTGCGCCTCCAGCCCGAGCCGGGTCAGGTTTTCGGCCACGCGCGCGAGGCGCGCCGCATCGTGGTCGAGGGCGAGCACATCCAGATCGGCCAGCTCGAGCAGATGCGCCGTCTTGCCGCCCGGTGCGGCGCAGGCGTCGAGCACGCGCGACCCGGGCGGCAAGCCGGCGCCGATCAGCAGCGGCGCGGCGCGTTGCGCGGCGGCATCCTGGACCGACAGTTCCCCTTCGGCGAAGCCCGCAATGCGCTGCACCGCGACCGGCCGGTCGAGAACCAGCGTGTGGCTGCCCAGCGCACGCGCGACCATGCCGTGCGCCGCAAGGCGGGCGACGGCGCCGGCCGCATCGGTGCGCCGCGCATTCGCGCGCAGCGTCATCGGCGGGTGCCGGTTGTCGGCTTCGAGCATGCGCTGCCAGTGCGCGGGCCAGTCGGCGCGCAGCCGCTGGACCCACCAGGCGGGGTGATTCCAGCGCGCCGCGGGGTCGGCGCCGGGTGCCGTCAGCGCCGCGACCAGTGCTTCGCGCTCGCGCACGAAGCGGCGCAGGACGGCGTTCACGAACGCCCCGCCGTCGCGCGCCCCGCGTTCGCGCGCGGCACGCACGGCCTGATCGACGAGCACATGATCGGCATAGGGCGGCGTGCCCGGCGGCCACAGCAGCGCCAGCGCGCACGTCAGCAGGGCGTCGATCTTCGGCGGCGGCGTCCTCGGCGCGAGCCGCGCGCGCAGCGCCTGCGCGCTGCCGAGCCAGCGCAGCACGTGAAAGGCAAGCGCCTGCGTGCCGGGCCGGGCGCCCGGCGGGCAGGCGGCGAGCGCGGCGTCGAGCGAGCGGCCGCCGCGCACCGCCTGCAGCGCATCGGCCGCATGGCCGAGCAGGCGCGCCAGCGGCAGCGAATTCGGCGCGTCGGCAAGGGCGTCACTCACCCTGCGCAGTCTACGGCCGCGCCCGAGCACGGCCGCGCGTGCCGGCGCGCTGCGGTACGCTCGCGGCTGTGTCCACTGCGGAGCGCTCCATGCCTGCCCAATCCCCCGGCGCGACCGCCGCCCGCGCCGTGCGCAGCGACGAGGAACTCGCTCGCCTGCCGGCGTCCGAGCGCATCCGCTACCGGCTGATCGGCGCCGATTGCCGCTATCACGCGAACGACAATATCTCGGCCTTCATCCGCGAAGGCGAAATCGACGAGTTGCGCGCCGAGGTCGAGGCGCGCATGCAGGAGGTGCTCGAGGCGCTCGTCATCGATACCGACAGCGACCACAATACGAACGAGACGGCGCAGCGCGTCGCCAAGATGTTCCTCACTGAGGTCTTCCGCGGGCGCTACGTGCCGATCCCGGCGGTCACCGAATTCCCGAACGTCTCGCGCCTGAACGAGCTGATGATCGTCGGCCCGGTGAAGGTGCGCAGCGCGTGCTCGCACCACCTGTGTCCCATCCTCGGCAAGGTCTGGATCGGCTTGCTGCCCAACGAGCACTCGAACCTGATCGGGCTGTCGAAATACAACCGGATCTGCGAATGGATCATGACCCGGCCGCAGATCCAGGAAGAGGCGGTGACGATGCTCGCCAACGAACTGCAGCGTCGCGTCAAGCCCGACGGCCTGGCGATCGTGATGGAGGCGGATCACTTCTGCACCCAGTGGCGGGGCGTCAAGGACGACGAGTCGATGATGACCAACAGCGTGATGCGCGGCGCCTTCCTGAAGGATGCCAACCTGCGGCGCGAGTTCCTGTCGCTGCTGAGCAAGAAGAGCTAGGAGACAGCCATGCTGGTACGCCTGCTGTATGCGAGCCGCGCCGCGGACGCGTTCGATGCCGAAGCGCTGAACGAGATCCTCAGGCAGTCCAAGCGCAACAACAAGGAGCACGGCGTGACCGGCCTGCTGTGCTATTCGGGCAACCTCTTCATGCAGGTGCTCGAGGGCGGGCGCGGCGCGGTGAACCGGATCTACAACCGCATCGCGTCGGACCCCCGGCACACCGATGTCGAGCTGCTGAGCTACGAGGAGATCGACGAGCGGCGCTTCGCCGGCTGGTCGATGGGGCAGGTCGAGGCCTCGCAGCTCAACGCGGCCCTGCTGCTGAAATATTCGGAGACGGCCACGCTCGACCCGTATGCGGTATCGGGCAAGGTGTCGATGGCGCTGTTCGACGAACTCGTCGTCACGGCCTCGGTCTGCGGCTCGCGCTAGGCGCGGGCGCTCAGGAGCCGAGCAGTTCGCCGATCGGCTTGAGCTCGTCGATGCGGTCGCAGACCGCCTTCGCGACGAGCAGGATCGGCATGCCCAGCAGCAGCCCCCAGACGCCCCACAGCCAGCCCCAGGCGATGACGCCGAGGAATACCGCGACCGGATTCATGCGGCTGGCCTGGCTCGTGAGCCAGGGCGTCAGCAGATAGGACTCGACGCCGTGGATCGCGAACGACACGCCGGCGATGAGGATCGCCATGTCGAAGGTTCCGAACTGCAGGAAGCCGACCAGGCCTGAACTGGCGCAGATCACGACGAGCCCGATATACGGCACCAGATCGAGCACGGCGGCGGCGATGCCCCACACCGCGGCGTGGTTCAGGCCGATCCACAGGAAGGCGAGCCAGCTCGCGACGCCGACGATGATGGCCTTGAGCAGCTGCACCAGCAGGTAGAGCTGAATCTGGATCGTGATCTCGTCGAGCGCCTGCACCGTCAGCCTGCGGCGCGTGAAGGTCGGCCCCGCGATGCGCACCAGCTTGCGCCGGAAGGTGGTGCCCGAGGCGAGCAGGAAATAGGCGATGAAGGTGACGGCGATCACCTGGCCGACGGCGCCGGCCAGGCCGAGCGTGCCGCTCCACATGTAGTTGCTCAGGCTGAAGGTCGCGGCCTCGATCTGGACCCGGGTCACGCCCTGCGTCGGTGGTGCCGCCGGCGTCTGTTTCGTCGCCGCGCGTTCGATCTCGGCGGCCGCCTTCTTCACCTTGCCGATCGTGCCCTGCGGGTCGCCCTGCTGCTGCTCGAAGGTTTCGCGAACCTTCTGAATCGCCTCCGGCAGCGCTTCGACGAGCAGCGCGGCGTCGTCCGACAACGAGTAGACGGCATACGTGCCGGCACCGAGCGCGCCCAGCAGCAGCACGGCCGCACCGAGCGCGCGCGGCACGCGCAGCCGGCGCTCCAGCACGGCGACGATCGGAGAGAGCGCGACGCTGATCATCAGGCCGAGCATGATCGGGATGAAGATCGCGCGCGCCCAGTACAGCGCCAGGATGCCGGCGAGGATCGCAAGAAAGAGCAGCGAGCCGCTGCGCAGGTCGACCGGCGCCGAAGGCGGCCGCGACCGCGTCGGCATCGGCGCAGGCGTCGGCATCGGCGGGCGCGCCGGGTCGGCGTCCGCGCCCTGCCCCGGCAGGTCGGTGCTCACGCCGCGCGATCGGCGAAGCGCAGGGCGATCGGCCGTCGGGCGCGACGCCGCAACGGGCCACGAATCGGACGCGGGATCGGTTCGGCGCGGACGGATCGCATCTCTGGGCTCTCCTCGGTTGGCGGCGACTGTAAGCGCCGCCGTCACGGCCCGCAATCGGAACTCGCCGCAAGGCGCCGGGGCCGAATTTTCGGTTGTCGGTAACGCGCCGGTAACGCACCCCGGCGCTATGATGTGCCGCCGGTTCATCCAGTTACATTGTTGCCGAGCCGGGCCCGGAGGACGAAGCATGAAGACACCTCGCTGCAATCGGCAATCGTCTGCCAACATCTTGCGGTGCATCGCAGCGCTGGCGGCGCTCGGCATCGGGGCCGCGACCGCACAGGAGATCGGCGGCGGCAGCAAGGGCGCCGTCACCGGCGCGGCGGGCGGCGCCACGTCGGAGGGCGCGAACAGCACGCTCGAGCACTGCGACCAGACGCTCGGCACGATCGGCGTCGTCGAGGACCAGAACGCCGGCTGGTACCGCACGCTGCAGAGCTACAAGCTCGGCTCGACGGTGCCGGTGCTGCGCATGATGATCCAGCAGTCGAACTGCTTCGTCGTCGTCGAGCGCGGCGCGGCGATGCAGAATATGAACGTCGAGCGCCAGCTCCAGCGATCGGGCGAGATGCGGGCCGGCAGCAATTTCGGCGCCGGCCAGATGGTCGCGGCCGACTATACGATGAGCCCGAGCATCCAGTTCAGCCAGAATACCGGTGGGGTCGGCGGCGGGCTGGCCGGTGCGCTCGGCGGGCTCAGCCGCAGCCTGGGCGCGATCGGCGCGATCGCCGGAGGCATCAAGACGAACGAGGCGTCGACGACGCTGATCATGATCGACAACCGCTCCGGCGTTCAGCTCGCCGCGGCCGAGGGGTCGGCGAAGAATACCGACTTCGCGCTGTTCGGCGCAGCCTACGGCTGGGCCGGCGGCGGCGGCGCGGGCGGCTATACGAGCACGCCCGAGGGCAAGATCATCATCGCGTCGTTCGCCGACAGCTACAACCAGCTCGTCAAGGTGGTGCGCAACTACCGGGCGCAGACCGTCAAGGGCGGGCTGGGCACCGGCGGCGCGCTCGGCGTGCAGGGCGGCACGACGCCGGCATCGCAACAGCAGCAGTAGGCCGCAGGCGCCTCACAGCTCGTTCGCCTCGCCGAAGCCGAACATCGCGGCGACGAGGCGGGTCGGAAACTGCCGCACGCCGCGGTTGTGCTGCAGCACCGTGGCGTTGAAGCTGTCGCGCGCCGCCGAGAGGCGATGCTGAGTCGCCGAGAGCTGCTTCATCGCGCTGCGCAGCCGCGGATCCGATCGCAGCGCCGGCTGGGTCTTGACGAGCGTGATCAGCCTCGACACCTCGACGCGCAGCGCGTTCTCGGCGATCGCGAGCTGCGCCAGCCGGTCCGGCTGCTTCGCCCGCTGCGCGACATGATCGGCCGCGCGGCGTGCGGCGAGCCGGGCGGCCTCGACCGCCGCCACCGCCTCGGGAGCATCGGCCTGCAGCGGCGCCGCGGCTTCGAGCAGTTCGCCGAGCAGTTCATGGCGCTGCCGAAGATGGACGTCGACCTGCGCGAAGGCGCTCGCGACGGTCTGGCGCAGGCGCACGAGCCGGTTGTGCGCGCCCAGTATCCAGAAGCCGAGCACGGCGACGAGCGCGAAGCCGGCATGCTCGGGAGGGATATTCAGCATCGCGTCACCCGCGTGCGGCCGGCACCGGCGGCGGCCGGCGCGCGCGATCAGCTCCGCACTTCACCGTGTCCGAGGACGACCCACTTCAGCGAGGTCAGGCCCTCGAGGCCGACCGGCCCGCGCGCGTGCAGCTTGTCGGTGCTGATGCCGATCTCGGCGCCGAGGCCGTACTCGAAGCCGTCGGCGAAGCGGGTGCTCGCATTGACCATCACGCTCGCCGAATCGACCTCGCGCAGGAAGCGCATCGCGTTCGCGTGGTTCGTCGTCAGGATCGCGTCTGTATGGTGCGAGCCGTAGCGATTGATGTGCGCGATCGCCTCGTCCAGGCTCGCGACGATCCTGATGCTGATGATCGGCGCGAGGTATTCCTCCGCCCAGTCGGCCTCGGCCGCGTCGGCAAGTCTGGCGCCGGGCACGTGCTGCAGCAAGGCCCGGGCCGCGCCGTCGCAGCGCATCTCGACCCCCTTGGCGGCGAAGATCGCGCCGACGCGCGGCAGGAAATCCGCCGCCGCCGCCGCGTGCACGACGAGCGACTCGGCGGCGTTGCAGGGGCTCACCTTCTGCGTCTTCGCGTTGTCGGTCACGTGCAGCGCGAGTTCGAGGTCGACCTGCGCATCGACATAGATGTGGCAGTTGCCGTCCAGGTGCTTGATGACGGGTACCGTCGCCTCGCGGGCGATGCGCTCGATCAGGCCCTTGCCGCCGCGCGGGATGACGACGTCGACGCCGTCCGGATTCGTGATCAGCAGGCCGACGGCGGCGCGGTCGGTGGTCGCGACGAGCTGCACCGCATCGGCCGGCAACCCGGCCGCCGCGAGCGCTTCGCGCACCAGATCGGCGAGCGCACGGTTCGAGTGCACCGCCTCCGAGCCGCCGCGCAGGATGCAGGCGTTGCCGCTCTTGATCGCGAGCGTCGCGGCATCGACCGTCACGTTCGGCCGGCTCTCGTAGATCATGCCGAAGACGCCGAGCGGCACGCGCATGCGGCCGACCGCAATGCCGCTCGGGCGCGGACGCAGCTCGGTGATCTCGCCGATCGGGTCGGCGAGCGCGGCGATCTGCTCGGCACCGACGGCCATCTGGTCGATCTCGCGATCGCCGAGCCGCAGCCGATCGACCATGCTCGCGGCAAGGCCCCCGGCCTGCGCCGCCTCGACATCGATCGCATTCGCCGCGAGCAATGCCGCGCGCGACTCGCGCAGCCTGCGGGCGAGCGCGAGCAGCGCCGCATTCTTCGCCGCCGTCGAGGCCGCGGCGAGCAGGCCCGAAGCGGCGCGCGCGGCGCGGCCGACGCCGGCCATGTAGGGAGCGAGTTCAGCATCGATCATGGGGCGCATTTTCGCACCGGCGGCCCCGGCCGGGCGGCCGCTACCGGTCGGCGCCGAAGGTGCTGTCGCCGTGCGGCGCGGCGATGAACTCGGCGAGCGCCTCGCAGCGCGCCGCATAGGCGCGCTGCGCCGGGTAGTCGGCGGCGGCAACGACCTCCGGCAGCAGCGCCTGGGTGAAGTGCCAGACGACGGCCGTCGTGACGCCGGCCTGATCGATCGTCGCGCTGTCGGCGGCGAGCGGATGGGCGACGATCTGCGCTTCGAGCTGGCCGAAGGCGGCGAGCACCTGCTCGGTGATGCGCTCGAGCCAGGGCTCGTGCGCCTTCTCCGGCGGGCGGGTGGTGCGCTCGTAGTAGATCTGCACGCTCTTGTCGCAGGCCGCGAGCGCGAGGCCGAGGGTGCGCAGCGTGGCGCGGCGCTCCGACTCGGCCTGCGGCATCAGGCTGCGCCGCTTGCCGCCGAGACCTTCGGCGTATTCGAGGATCAGCGTCGAATCCATCAGCACCGTGCCGTCGTCGAGCACCAGCGACGGCGCCTTCACGACCGGGTTGATCTGGCGGAACTGCTCGTAGGTGCGAAAGACCGACAGCGACTGGTGTTCGAAGCGCAGGCCGAGCAGTTGCAGCGAGATGGCGACGCGCCGCACATAGGGCGAATCGAGCATGCCGACGAGACGCATGATGACTCCTTCAGGAACTTGATCCGCGCCGCACGACGGCGACTGCGCCTGTTCTATCACGCGCCGCATCGCGCCGCGATACCGTTGCTCGGTGCGATCCGCACCGTTCATCGGTTGCGCGCCGGTCGCGTCAGCGCCAGCCGAAGTGCGCCCGCACCGCCTGCGCGGTGACGTTGATCGGCTCGGTGGATGCATAGGGGAACTGGCGCAGCCTGGGCGCGCGCACGCCGCCGCCGTTTTGCCCGAGAACGGCGATCGACTTCACGGCCCAGCCGGCGGCGCGGAACTGCGCGAGATAGCTGTCGGCGCCGGGCAGGCGTGTGGGGTCGATCGGATTCGCATCCGGCGTCAGGCACACGAGCACCGTATCGCAGCGCGCCGCGGACACCTCGGCGACAAAGTCGGCCGGACGGGTATTCGTGAACTGCAGCGCACGGGCGCGCGCATAGACGCGGCGCGGCCGCCCGCCCGCTGCCGGCTGGATATCGCGCAGGCTGCGGTTGAAGCAGCCGGTGAGACTGCGCACGACCGATGACTTGCGCGTATTGGCGTTGCCGATGATGACGTAGGCGTCCATTGCAGGGCATTGCGGGGTCTATGCCCCGGCCCGCATCGAACCGGGGGACCCCGAGCATGCCACGTCGCCGCCGTGGCGCCCGGGCCATCGGTCTCGGTCGACCGCCTGCATGGACTTCGCGAGGAGGCCGAATACAGACAGCGGCAGCGCAAGGATCGCGATGCCGCTGCGCATCGGCAACCAGGCGGTCCGCACCCCGGGGAGCGGCCATTGCACCTCGCCGATCGCCTCGGCGTCCGATGCGGTCGCTGCGCTTGCCCTGCCGCAGCGCGGCCGGACCGGCGCTGCGCGACCGCTGGCGCGCGCAGGAACCGCCTACTTGCGCCAGTAGTTGTTGGCCGCCGCGATGGTCTGGAAATTGATCGCGACGACCTGCGATGCCGCCGTCAGGCCATCCGCCGATTCGGCGTAGGCGGCGCGCAGCTTCTTGAGCACGTCGGTGTCGGGTTGCGTGTATTTGACGCCGCGCCGGCTCAGGGTGATGGCCAGTTCGAAGCCTTCCTGCGGGGTCGCGGTCAAGAGAGACGGGAGCCAGGTTTCGGCCATGATCGATTCCTCCAAATTTGCGAAGGGACGTCGGGGCGACCGGCGATGCAGCGTGGACGACAGCGCGGCTGCAGCGCGGCGCTCGTCAAAGTGCGCCAGCACTCCGGTTCAGCTTACCTCACTCGCCCTCGTCGATGACGCGGCCGAGCGCGTTGTCCACGACGAGAGGAGTCTCGAAATAGACGATCCTCGGCTCGCTGCCGTACTTCGCCCGGATGCCCTGGCGCCACGCCTCGCCGTGCGCCGCCTGTGCGCTGGCAAGGTTCTTCCAGAGGTAGAAGGCGCCGGTCTGATGGGCTGCGGCGTCGTAGACGAAGGTCTTGCGGATCAGATCGGCTTCGCTGCGCCAGCGCGGCGCGACCTCGCGCATGGCGGCCACGACCTCGTCGCGTGTGAGGCCTTCGGGCAAGGAGAAGAGGACGTATTCGGTGATCATGAGGCTTCTCGCGTGGACAACCTATTTCTCCTGCCGGCACATGTCTGGCGCAACGAGCGGACGGCAGCGGATTCAAGCGATCATGACTTCGCCCTCGATCTCGACCGGGATGTGGAACGGCAACTCGGCCATGCCGACCGCGCTGCGCGCATGCGCGCCCCTGTCGGGTCCGAAGACCTCGATGATCAGGTCGCTGAATCCGTTGACGACCGAGGGCTGGCGGTCGAACCCGGGCGCCGAGTTGACCATGCCGAAGACGCGCACCCAGGCCGCGATGCGGTCGAGGTCGCCGAGTTCGCGCGCGAGGCTGCCGAGGATCGCGAGCCCCACCTTGCGCGCCGCGGCGTAGCCCTGCTCCGGCGTGAGCTCGGCGCCGACCTTGCCCAGCGGCTGCGCGAGCGTGCCATCGGCATTCGTCGGCCCGTGCCCCGAGATCAGCACGCGCGATCCGACGACCCTGACCCAGGGAAACGGCAGCACCGCGCCGGGCCCGATCTGCAGCGGCGCAGGAAGGGCGATGCCAAGGGCCTGCAGGCGCTGTTCGATCTTCGACACGATCCATCCCCTCCCTGTCCAGCGCGACCGCAGCGAATCCGCGGTCGGATCATCGCGAGTTTGCAGGCGGACCCGGTGCCGGTCAATGCGTCACCATTGATGCGCCACCATCGATCGAACGTTGTCCCCTTTGCCGCGCTGCGGATCCGGCGCAAACTGCAGCCGCACGCCGACGCTCGTCAGCGTGAAGGAAGTTCCGATGAACGACCCGTTTCACGCCGGCCAAGCCGGCTGCCGCGACCAGCAACTCGGCGCCATCACCGGCGCCCATGTTGCGCGCGAGGTGCGGGGATGAGCCGGCGGCACCTTGCGTGACGCGCGCCAATGGACGATCCGTTCGCACTGCAGCGCTTCGTCGATGCACAGGGCTCGGTCTACGCACAGGTCCGCGCCGAGTTGCGCGCCGGGGCGAAGTCGAGCCACTGGATGTGGTTCGTCCTTCCGCAACTCGCGGGCCTCGGCCGCAGCGCGACGGCGAAATATTTCGGCATCGCATCGCGCGCGGAAGGAGCGGCCTACTGGCGCCATCCGGTTCTCGGCGCGCGGCTCGAGGAGTGCACCGGCCTCGTGCTCGCGGTGCAGGGCCGCAGCGCGCACCAGATCTTCGGTGCCCCCGACGATCTGAAATTCTGCTCGTCGATGACGCTCTTCGAGCAACTGGTGCCGGACGAACCGGCCTTCGCGCAGGCGCTGGCGAAATATTTCGGCGGCCGGCGCGACGCGCGCACGCTCGAACTGCTGGCATAACGTGACCGGCGCGCCGCGCGTCAGGCCGCGACCGCCTCGTCGTCGTCCGCCACTTCGCCGAGAAAGCCGCCGCTCTGGTGCGCCCACAGCCGGGCGTAGATGCCACCGGCGGCGAGCAGGCTCGCGTGGCTGCCGGTTTCGACGATGCGGCCGAGCTCCATCACGACGAGGCGGTCCATCGCCGCGATCGTCGACAGGCGGTGCGCGATCGCGACGACCGTCTTGCCCTCCATCAGCGTATTCAGGCTCTGCTGGATCGCCGCCTCGACCTCGCTGTCGAGCGCGCTCGTCGCCTCGTCGAGGAGCAGGATCGGCGCATCCTTGAGCATCACTCGCGCGATCGCGATCCGCTGGCGCTGGCCGCCGGAGAGCTTGATGCCGCGCTCGCCGACGTGGGCGTCGTAGCCGTGGCGGCCCTTCTGGTCGGCCAGGCCGACGATGAAGTCGTGCGCCTCGGCGCGTTCGGCGGCCAGCAGCATCTCGGCATCGCTCGCGTCGGGCCGGCCGTAGACGAGGTTGTCGCGCACCGAACGGTGCAGCAGCGACGTATCCTGCGTCACCATGCCGACCTGCCGGCGCAGGCTTTCCTGCGTCACGCCGGCGATATCCTGGCCGTCGATCAGGATGCGGCCGCTTTGCACGTCGTACAGGCGCAGCAGCAGGTTGACGACGGTGCTCTTGCCGGCGCCCGAGCGACCGACGAGGCCGATCTTCTCGCCCGGCCGGATGACGAGGTTCAGACCCTCGATCACCTGGCGCGCATTGCCGTAGGAGAACCCGACTCCCTCGAAGCGCACCTCGCCGCGCGTGACGACGAGCGGCTTCGCGTCCGGCCGGTCCACCACGCTGCGCGCGCGCGACAACGTGCCGATGCCGTCCTGCACCGTGCCGACATGCTCGAAGAGGGTCGCCATCTCCCACATGATCCATTGCGAGATGCCGTTCAGGCGCAGCGCCATCGCGCTCGCCGCGGCGACTGCGCCGACGCCGATCGCGCCCTGCTGCCACAGCAGCAGGCCGACCGCCGTCGCGCTGCCGATCAGCGCCACGCTCAGACACTGGTTGACGGTCTCGAACAGCGTCACGAGCCGCATCTGCGCGTGGCCGGTGGCGGCGAACTCCTGCATCGCGTGGCGCGCGAAATGCGCCTCGCGCTGCGCATGCGAGAAGAGCTTGACGGTGCCGATGTTGGTGTAGGCGTCGGTCACGCGCCCCGTCATCAGCGAACGCGCGTCGGCCTGCTCGCGCGCGACGCGCGCCAGCCGCGGCACGAAGTACGACAGCGTCGCGACGTAGAGCGCGAACCAGGCGAGGTAGGGTGCGAGCAGCCAGAGGTCGAAGGCGCCGAGCACGCCGAGCAGCGTGGCGAAATAGACGCCGACGTAGACCAGGATGTCGCTGAAGATCAGCCAGGTATCGCGCACCGCGAGCGCGGTCTGCATCACCTTGGTCGCGATCCGGCCGGCGAACTCGTCCTGATAGAACGCCATGCTCTGTTCGAGCATCTGGCGGTGGAAATTCCAGCGCAGCCGCATCGGGAAGTTGATGAAGACGCCCTGGTACTTCAGCAGCCCGTAGAGCGCGGCGACGGCGATGCTCGCGACGAGCACCGCCGCGAGCAGCCCGAGCGTGTGGCCGTGGCGCGGCCACAGCTCGGCGGGCGGCACGCTCGCCAGCACATCGACGACGTGCGCGACCATCGCGAACAGCAGCGCCTCGAACGAGCCGATCGTCGCGCTGACCAGCGTCACGGCGAGCAGCAGCCCGCGCACGTCACGCGTGCACTCCCACAGGAAGCGCAGGAAGTGCTTCGGCGCGGGCGGCGGCAGCGCGTCCGGGTACGGCGCGAGCAGCGATTCGAAACGGCGAAAGAGCAAGGCGAAACCTCGAGGCGAAGCCGCCGGCTGCGTGTCGGTGCACGCGCCCGGCGAGGCGCGGATTATCTGGCGATCGGGCGGGGCGCGCTGGCAGCGCGAAGCATCGCGTCGGGCGCGCGCGCCTGGGCCCGGATGAAGCGCGGCCCGGGGGTCAGGCCGCGGCCTTCACAGCACGAAGATCTTTCCCGGATTCATGATGTTCTTCGGGTCGAGCGCGCGCTTGACGCTTCGCATCTGCGCGATCGCGCCGGCGCCCGCTTCCTCGACCAGGAAGCCCATCTTGTGCAGGCCGATGCCGTGCTCGCCGGTGCAGGTGCCTTCGAGCGCGATCGCGCGGCGCACCATGCGCTCGCTCGCCGCTTCGGCGATCGCGCGCTCGGCGGCGTCGCCTTCCTTGACGAGGTAGGCGAGGTGGAAGTTGCCGTCGCCGACGTGGCCGACGATGTAGTAGGGCAGGCCGCTCGCATCGGCGTCGGCGATCGACACTTCGATGATCTCGGCCAGGCGCGAGATCGGCACGCAGGTATCGGTCGTCACGCTGCGGCAGCCGGGGTTGGTCTGCATGCCGGCGAAATAGGCCTTGTGGCGCGCGGTCCACAGCCGGGTGCGCTCCTCGGGCGTGCTCGCCCATTCGAAGTCTTCGCCGCCGGCCGCGGTCGCGAGCGCCTGCACCGTCTCGGCCTGCTCCTTCACGCTCGCCGCGCTGCCGTGGAATTCCATCAGCAGCATCGCAGACTCGCGCAGGCCGAGCCTGGATTGCTTGTTCACCGCGCGCACCGCATTCACGTCGAGCAGCTCGCAGCGCGCGATCGGCACGCCGATCTGCGTGAGTTCGATCGTCACCTGCACCGCCTGCGCGATCGTCGGGAAGTGGCAGATCGCCGCGCTCACCGCCTCGGGCAGCGGGTAGAGCTTCACCGTGACCTCGGTCATGACGCCGAGCGTGCCCTCGCTGCCGACGAAGAGCCTCGTGAGGTCGTAGCCGGCACTCGATTTCCTGGCGCGCGTGCCGGTGCGGATCACGTCGCCGCCGGCGGTGACGACGGTGAGCGCGAGCACGTTCTCGCGCATCGTGCCGTAGCGCACCGC
>CALMIL010000136.1 GCA_937864005.1 uncultured Burkholderiales bacterium | reverse complement strand
TCGAAGATCTCGCCGTGGATATAGTTGTAGCCGACGCTGATGCCCATCGCATGCGCCGCGATCGCCATGCCCTCGATGACGATGTGCGGGTTGAACATCAAGATGTCGCGGTCCTTGCAGGTCCCCGGCTCGCCCTCGTCCGAATTGCAGACGAGATACTTCTGGCCCGGAAACTGGCGCGGCATGAAGCTCCACTTGAGGCCGGTCGGAAAGCCCGCCCCGCCGCGCCCGCGCAAGCCCGAGGCCTTGACCTCGGCGATCACCTGCTCGGGCGTGAGCGGGCCGGCGCCATCGAGGCCCGCCAGCACCTTGCGCAACGCGCGATAGCCGCCACGCGCCTCGTAGTCGGCGAGCCGCCAGTTGCGGCCGTCCAGGCCGGCGTAGATCTGCGGCTCGATGTGACGGCCGTGAAAGCAGGTCCGGCTGCCGTCGGATTGAAACTGGGAGAGGTCCAACTTCGTCATCATGGCTTCAAGCGGCGTGCGCCCTGAGCTTGTCGAGCAGCGCGTCGAGCCGCTCGGGCGTCATGTAGCTGCACATCTGGCGGTCGTTGACGAGCATCACCGGCGCGTCGGCGCAGGCGCCCAGGCATTCGCATTGCTGCACGGTGAACAAGCCGTCGGCGCTCGTGCCACCCGCTTCGACGCCGAGCCGCTCGCAGACATGGTCGAGCGCGCTCTGGCCGTCGCGCAGCCGGCACGGCAGGTTGGTGCAGACGTTGAGCTTGAAGCGCCCGACGGGCTTGCCGTTGAGCATGTTGTAGAAGGTCGTCACCTCGTGCACCGCGATCGGCGGCATGCCGAGGTAGGCAGCGACTTCGAGCTCCGCCTCGTGGCTGACGTGGCCCTGCTCCTGCTGCACGATCGCAAGACAGGCGATGACCGCCGACTGCGCCTGCTCGGCCGGGTATTTGGCGACTTCGGTTGCGAAGCGCGCGAGGGTGGTCTCTGAAAAGCTCATGGCCCGCCTATCTGTCGATCTCGCCGAAAACAATGTCCAGGGTGCCGATCAGGGCGACCACGTCGGCGATCATGTGGCCACGTGCCAACTCGTCGAGCGCCGCCAGATGCGGGAAGCCGGGCGGGCGGATCTTCAGCCGATACGGCTTGTTCGCGCCGTCGCTGACGATGTAGATGCCGAACTCGCCCTTCGGATGCTCGACCGCCGCGTAGGCCTCGCCTTCGGGCACGTGCATGCCTTCGGTGAAGAGCTTGAAATGATGGATCAGCTCCTCCATGTTCGTCTTCATGTCGACGCGCGAAGGCGGCGCGACCTTGTAGTTGTCGACGATCACCGGGCCCGGATTCTTGCGCAGCCAGGCGACGCACTGCTGGATGATGCGGTTGGCCTGGCGCATCTCCTCGACGCGCACCAGATAGCGGTCGTAGGTGTCGCCGTGGATGCCGACCGGCACGTCGAACGCCATCTTGTCGTAGACCTCGTAGGGCTGGTGCTTGCGCAGGTCCCAGACGATGCCCGAGCCGCGAAGCATCGGGCCGGTGAAGCCGAGGTTCTTCGCGCGCTCGGGGCTAACGACGCCGATGCCGACGGTGCGCTGCTTCCAGATCCGGTTGTCGGTGAGCAGCGTCTCGTAGTCGTCGACGTTGGCCGGGAAGCGGCGGCAGAAGTCGTCGATGAAGTCGAGCATCGTGCCGCTGCGCGCCTCGTTCAGGCGCGCGATCGTCTTCGCGCTGCGCACCTTCGAGGGCCTGTACTGCGGCATCGTATCGGGCAGGTCGCGATAGACGCCGCCCGGGCGGTAGTAGGCGGCGTGCATGCGCGCGCCCGACGCCGCCTCGTACATGTCGAGCAGGTCCTCGCGCTCGCGGAAGCAGTAGATGAGCATGTTCATCGCGCCGCAGTCGAGGCCGTGCGCGCCGAGCCACATCAGGTGGTTCAGCAGGCGCGTGATCTCGTCGAACATGACGCGGATATATTGCGCGCGGATCGGCACCTCGATGCCCAGGAGCTTCTCGATCGCCAGGCAATAGGCGTGCTCGTTGGACATCATCGAGACGTAGTCGAGCCGGTCCATGTACGGCAGCGACTGGATGAAGGTCTTGCTCTCGGCGAGCTTCTCGGTCGCCCGGTGCAGCAGCCCGACGTGCGGATCGGCACGCTGCACGACCTCGCCGTCGAGTTCGAGCACGAGGCGCAGCACGCCGTGCGCCGCCGGATGCTGCGGCCCGAAGTTCAGCGTGTAGTTCTTGATGTCAGCCATGGCAGGTACCAACGGCGCCGCGGTCATCAAGCAAACACCGCGGATCCGGCTTTAGCTCCGGCATCACATCGCTGACGCGATATGAGCCTACGCTGAAGCGCAAGCGCTTTGCCGGTCCGCTGGTGTTGCCCCCTCGAGGGGGTGCGGCGAAGCCGCTGCGGGGGTGGGTCATTTCAGGCCGCCGTAGTTGTCTTCGCGGATGATGCGCGGCGTGATCTCGCGCGGCTCGATCGTCACCGGCTGGTAGATGACGCGCCGGCTCGACTCGTCGTAGCGCATCTCGACGTGCCCCGAGACCGGGAAGTCCTTGCGGAAGGGATGCCCGATGAAGCCGTAGTCGGTCAGGATGCGGCGCAGGTCGAGGTGCCCCTCGAACAGGATGCCGTAGAGGTCGAAGGCCTCGCGCTCGAACCAGTTGGCCGAGTTCCAGACCGGCGTGACCGAGGCGACGATCGGCATCTCGTCGTCGGGACAGAAGACCTTCAAGCGCAGACGCCAGTTGTGGCTGATCGACAGCAGGTGGCTGGCGACGCAAAAACGCGGCCCGTCGTTGGGCTGGTCCTTCCACGCCGAATAGTCGAGGCCGCAGAGGTCGATCAGCTGCTCGAAGCGCAATTCGGAGTGGTCGCGCAGCGTCGTCGCGACCGCGAGGTAGTCGGCCGCATCGACGTGGATCGTGATCTCGCCGCGCGCGCGCTGGAAGCGCCGGATGCGCGCGCCGAGGACCGATTCGAGCGCCGCCTGCAAGGTGTCGAGTCTGCTCATCGCGATGTGGGTTGCGTGTGCGCTCAGCGCGCGATCGTGTTCTCGCGCCGGATCTTGGCCTGCAGTTGCAGGATGCCGTAGAGCAGCGCCTCGGCCGTCGGCGGGCAGCCCGGCACGTAGACGTCGACCGGCACGATGCGGTCGCAGCCGCGCACGACCGAATAGCTGTAGTGGTAGTAGCCGCCGCCATTCGCGCACGAGCCCATCGACAGCACCCAGCGCGGCTCGGCCATCTGGTCGTAGACCTTGCGCAAGGCGGGCGCCATCTTGTTGCACAGCGTGCCGGCGACGATCATCAGGTCGCTCTGGCGCGGGCTCGGCCGAAACAGCATGCCGAAGCGGTCGATGTCGTAGCGCGCCGCGCCGGCGTGCATCATCTCGACCGCACAGCACGCGAGGCCGAAGGTCATCGGCCACAGCGAGCCGGTCTTCGACCAGTTGATGAGCGAGTCCATGCTCGTCGTGACGAAGCCTTCCTTCAGGACGCCTTCGATACCCATGGTCAATTCCCCTCGTCGGCGCCAGCCGCGCGGCATGCAGTCCAGGGGCCGTGCGACGACACGTTCGATCCGTTCGCGATCGGTCGCGGCAGGCGCCGCTCGATGGGCTTGTTCATCATTCCCAGTCCAGTGCGCCCTTCTTCCACTCGTAGGCGAAGCCGACGACGAGGATCGCGAGAAAGACCATCATCGCCCAGAAGCCTGACGCGCCGATGTCATGCAGCGCGACGGCCCACGGGAAGAGGAAGGCGATCTCGAGGTCGAACAGGATGAACAGGATCGCGACCAGGTAGTAGCGCACGTCGAACTTCATGCGCGCGTCCTCGAACGCTTCGAAGCCGCACTCGTAGGGTGACTGCTTGGCCGCGTCGGGCCGGTTCGGCCCGAGGATGAAACCGAGCACCTGCGGCGCGACACCGACCGCCGCACCGACCAGGATGAACAGGATGACGGGCAGGTATTCGGCCAGGTTCATGGTGTTCGGCGGGGTCGTGGGTGGCGGACTTTTCTCTCATCCATCCGCTACAGGTTCGAACCTGCGCGGACCGCTGGTGCCGACGGCGAGACTCGAACTCGCACAGCTTTCGCCACTACCCCCTCAAGATAGCGTGTCTACCAATTTCACCACGTCGGCGGCGCTCAAAATAATGTCTGGTTGGCATGAGGAATTGCGCACCAGACAACCGGCCATTCTACGCGCAAAGCCGGGCCTCCCGGCCCGCTTTGCGGCATCGCAGCAACGGCTGCGGAAGGCCCCTGATTACTTGGTCGGAATCGCGCCAACACCCGACGCGGCGGGCGCCGGGGCGGCCGGTGCCGCGGGCACAGTCGCCGGGGCCGCGGGTGCCGTGCCGGGAATCTGACCCGCGCCCTGCGCCGGCGCCGCGCTCGCGCCCGGTGCAGCGGCGGCCGGGCGATCGAGCGCGCTGTCGCCACTCGAACGCGGCCGATCGTTCGAGATGAAGGCCAGCGCGAGCGTGCAGGCGAAGAAGATCGCCGCACAGACCGCCGTCGTGCGCGACAGGAAATTGGCGCTCCCGGTCGCACCGAAAAGGCTGCCCGATGCGCCGCTGCCGAACGAGGCGCCCATGTCGGCGCCCTTGCCATGCTGGACCAGCACGAGGCCGATCATCACGAGCGCCGTCAGCATCTGCAGCGCGACGATCACATTCAGGAAGACGTGCATGTGAAAAAGACTCCGATTGGTTCAGTGCGCGCCGCAGATCGCGGCGAACTCGGCCGCCTTCAGCGAGGCGCCGCCGATCAGCCCGCCGTCGATGTCGGGCTGCGCGAAGAGCGTCGCCGCGTTGTCGGCCTTGACGCTGCCGCCGTAGAGGATTCGCATCGCATCGGCGTCGCCCGTCCCGCTGCGCAGGCGCGTGCGCAGCAGCGCATGCACGGCTTGCGCCTCATCCGGCGTCGCGGTGCGCCCGGTGCCGATCGCCCACACCGGCTCGTAGGCGACGACGACGCGCGAGATCGACTGTGCGAGAGTCTGGACGACGGCCGCGAGCTGGCGCGCGACGATCGTGTCGGTCACGCCCGCTTCGCGCTCGGCGAGCGTCTCGCCGACGCAGACGATCGGCACGAGCCCCTGCGCGAGCGCAGCGAGCGCCTTGTCGGCAACGAGCTGGTCGCTCTCGCCATGCAGCGCGCGACGCTCCGAGTGGCCGACGATCACGTAGCGGCAACCGAACTCCGCCAGCATCGCGGCCGAGACTTCGCCGGTATAGGCGCCCGCCGCATGCGGCGAGCAATCCTGCGCGCCCCACTGCAGCGGGGAACCGGCGAGCCGCTGGCCAAGCTGGGCGAGGTAGGGAAACGGCGCGCACACCGCGGCATCGCAGCGCCAGGTGGCCTGCGCCTGCAGCAGCGCATCGAGCAGCGCGCCGTTCGCGGCGAGGCTGCCGTTCATCTTCCAGTTGCCGACGACGAGTTTGCGACGCATCAAAGGTCTCCAGCGATCGAGGATGGGCTCACCATGCCAGCACGATCTTGCCGATGTGGCGATTCGTCTCCATCAGCGCATGGGCCTGCGCGGCATCCGCCGCCGCGAATACCTTGTGGATGACGGGTTTGACGCGGCCGGCAGCGAGCCACGGCCACACCTTGACGCGCAGCGCGCCGGCGATCGCCGACTTGAATGCAACCGGCCGCGCGCGCAGCGTCGAACCGGTAATGACGAGGCGGCGGCGCAGCACGAGCCCGGCGTCGAACTCGGCCCTCACGCCGCCCTGCACGGCGATGATGACGAGGCGGCCGTCCTCGGCGAGGCACGCGACCTCGCGCTTGACATAGTCGCCGGCGACCATATCGAGGATCACGTCGACGCCGCGTCCGGCGGTGATGCGCAGCGCCTCCTCGGCGAAGTCCTGCGTCTTGTAGTTGATCGCATGGTCCGCGCCGAGCGCGATGCAGGCGGCGCACTTCTCGTCGCTGCCCGCGGTTGCGACGACCGTCGCGCCATGCGCCTTCGCGAGCTGGATCGCCGTCACGCCGATGCCGCTCGTGCCGCCCTGGACCAGCAGCGTCTCGCCCGGTTGCAGGCGCGCGCGATCGAAGACGTTGGACCAGACGGTGAAGAAAGTCTCCGGCAGGCTCGCCGCCTCGACGTCGGTGAGCCCCTGCGGCACCGGCAGGCACTGGCCAACCGGCGCGACGCAGAGTTCGGCATAGCCGCCGCCGGCGACGAGCGCACAGACGCGGTCGCCGATGGCGAGGCCGGCCGCAGCGATCGCCTGCGCGTCGCCGCTGACGATGCTTCCGCAGACCTCGAGCCCGGGCAGATCGGACGCCCCCGGCGGCGCCGGATAGGCGCCCTTGCGCTGCAGCACGTCGGGGCGGTTCACGCCCGACGCGGCGACCCGGATCAGCAGTTCGCCCGCGCCCGCCACCGGGTCCGGGCGCGGCGCCAGGCGCAGCACCTCGGGCTTGCCCGGCGCCGAGATCTCGATCGCATTCATCGCCGTCCCGCGGGCGATGCTCAGTCGCGCACCGGCGCCGGCTGGCGCTCGAGCAGCGCCTTCATCGAAAGCTTGACGCGGCCCTTGTCGTCGGTCTCGAGCACCTTGACGCGCACGACCTGGCCTTCGCTCAGGACGTCGGTCACCTTCTCGACGCGCTCATGCGCGATCTGGCTGATGTGCAGCAGGCCATCCTTGCCCGGCAGCAGGTTGACGAGCGCGCCAAAGTCGAGGATCTTCGTGATCGGGCCTTCGTAGATCTTGCCGACCTCGACCTCGGCCGTGATCTCCTCGATGCGCTTCTTCGCATGCGCAGCCTTCTCGGCGTCGGTCGAGGCGATCGTGATCGTGCCGTCCTCGGCGATGTCGATCGTGCAACCGGTCTCCTCGGTCAGCGCGCGGATCGTCGCCCCGCCCTTGCCGATCACGTCGCGGATCTTCTCGGGGTTGATCTTCATGGTGTACAGGCGCGGCGCGAACTGCGACACCTCGGTCTTGGCCTCGCCCATCGCCGCCTGCATCTTGCCGAGGATGTGCAGCCGCGCCTCCTGCGCCTGCGCGAGCGCGACCTGCATGATCTCCTTCGTGATGCCCTGGATCTTGATGTCCATCTGCAGCGCGGTGATGCCGCTCGTCGTGCCGGCGACCTTGAAGTCCATGTCGCCGAGGTGATCCTCGTCGCCGAGGATGTCGGTCAGCACGGCGAAGCGGTTGCCGTCCTTGATCAGGCCCATCGCGATGCCGGCGACGTGCGCCTTCATCGGCACGCCGGCGTCCATCAGCGCGAGGCAGCCGCCGCACACCGAAGCCATCGACGACGAGCCGTTGCTCTCGGTGATCTCCGACACCACGCGCAGCGTGTACGGAAAGTCCGCCTCGCTCGGCAGCGCCGCGATCAGCGCACGCTTGGCGAGCCGCCCGTGGCCGATCTCGCGCCGCTTCGGGCTGCCGAAGCGGCCCGCCTCGCCGGTCGCAAAGGGCGGCATGTTGTAGTGGAGCATGAAGCGATCCGTGAACTCGCCGGCCAGCGCGTCGATGCGCTGCGCGTCGCGCGCCGTGCCGAGCGTCGCGACGACCATCGCCTGCGTCTCGCCGCGCGTGAAGAGCGCCGAGCCGTGCGCGCGCGGCAGCACGCTCGAGCGGATCTCGATATTGCGCACGGTGCGCGTATCGCGGCCGTCGATGCGCGGCTCGCCCGACAGGATCTGGCTGCGCACGATGCGCGCCTCGATGTCGAACAGCAGCGTCTCGAGCTTGACCTCGTCGAACTCGGCGCCTTCGGCCTTCAGCGCGTCCTTCGCCGCCGCATAGGCGGCGCGGCAGGCCTGCGTGCGCGCCTGCTTCGAGCGGATCTGGTAGGCAGCGCGCAGCGACTCCTCGGCGAGCGCGTTGACCTTCGCGATGAAGGTCTCGTCCTTCGCCGGCGGCGGCCAGTCCCAGGCCGGCTTTCCGGCCTCGCGCACCAAGTCGTTGATCGCGGCGATGGCAACGCGGCCCTGCTCGTGGCCGAAGACGACGGCGCCGAGCATCACGTCCTCGGAGAGCTGGTCGGCTTCCGATTCGACCATCAGCACGGCGGCTTCAGTGCCAGCGACGACAAGGTCGAGCTTGGAGTCGAGCAGCTGCGTCTTGCCCGGGTTGAGCACGTACTCGCCGCCCACGTAGCCGACGCGTGCGGCGCCGATCGGGCCGTTGAACGGAATGCCCGAGATCGCGAGCGCCGCACTCGCGCCGATCATCGCCGGGATGTCGGCCGACACCTCGGGGTTGAGCGACATCACATGGACGATGACCTGCACCTCGTTGTAGAAGCCGTCCGGGAACAGCGGCCGCAGCGGCCGGTCGATCAGCCGGCAGGTGAGGATCTCGAGCTCGCTCGGCCGGCCCTCACGCTTGAAGAAGCTGCCCGGGATCTTGCCGGCGGCATAGGTCTTCTCGGTGTAGTCGACGGTGAGCGGGAAGAAGTCCTGCCCCGGCTTCGCGTTCTTCGCGCCGACGACGGTCGCGAGCACGACCGTGTCCTCGACATTGACGAGCACCGCGCCCGACGCCTGGCGCGCGACCTCGCCGGTTTCGAGCACGACCTTGTGCGGGCCCCACTGGAAGGTCTTGGTGATCTTGTTGAACATGCTCATGAGCTGTCTCCATTCGTTTGGGCGCTAGAGAAA
>CALMIL010000135.1 GCA_937864005.1 uncultured Burkholderiales bacterium | reverse complement strand
TTCATCGGCGTGCACATGCCCGCCTACCTGCGCGACCACGGCATGTCGCCGCAGGTCGCGAGCTACGCGCTCGCGCTGATCGGCCTCTTCAACATCGTCGGCACCTACGTTGCCGGCACGCTCGGCCAGCGCCTGGCGAAGCGCAAGATGCTGGCCGCGATCTACATTGCGCGCGGAGTCGTCATCGCGGCCTTCCTCGCGGTGCCGGTCTCGCCGGCGTCGGTGTACGCGTTCGCCGCGGCGATGGGCCTGCTGTGGCTGTCCACGGTGCCGGTGACGAATGCCGCGGTGGCGCAGATCTTCGGCGTCGCGCACCTGTCGATGCTCAGCGGCTTCGTCTTCCTGAGCCACCAGGTCGGCTCGTTCCTCGGCGTCTGGCTCGGCGGGGCACTGTACGACCGTACCGGAAGCTACGACATCGTCTGGCACATCTCGATCGCGCTGAGCGTCGCCGCGGCCCTGCTCAACCTGCCGGTGCGCGAGACGCCGATCCGGCGCGAACCGGTGCCGAGCGCCGCATGACGCCGCGCAGCATCCTGCTCCACCTGGCCGGCGCCGCCGCGCTGGCAGCGGTGGCGGCGATCTACATGCGCACCGACGTAATCATGATGCTGGCCAACGCGGCATGGACGTGCTTCGCCTAGTGCAGGATTCGGCGACCCGGGATTTCAGATCGCACCTTCGCGGCGCAGGGCATCGATCGCGTCTGCGCTCCAGCCGAGTTCGACCAGGATCGCGTCGGTGTGCTGTCCGAGCGCCGGCACGGCGTCCATGCGCGGCGCGAAGGTCTCGGTTGCGCCCGGCGGCAGCAGCGCGGGGATCGGTCCGCCGGGCGCGGCGACCTCGGTCCAGCGCCGGCGGGCCTGCAACTGCGGGTGCTGCCAGACCTCGTGCATATCGTTCATGCGCGCGTTGGCGATCTGCGCCGCGTCGAGCCGTGCGATCACCTGCTCGGCGTCGAGCGCGCCGAAAACCTCGCCGATCAGCATCTGCAGCGTCTGCCGGTTGGCGACGCGCTTGGTATTCGACGCGAAGCGTTCGTCGGTCGCGAGTTCCGGCCGCTGCAGCACCACTTTGCAGAAGGCCGCCCATTCGCGTTCGTTTTGCAAGCCGAGCATCACGGTCTTGCCGTCGCCGACGGCGAATGGCCCGTACGGATAGATCGTGGCGTGTGCGGCACCGGCACGCGGCGGCGGCGTCGCGCCGTCGTAGGCGTAGTACAGCGGGTAGCTCATCCACTCGACCATGCTCTCGAGCATGGATACGTCGATGCGCGAGCCCTGGCCGGTCTTGCCGCGCTGGATCAGCGCCGCCAGGATGCTGCTGTAGGCATACATGCCGGCGGCGATATCGGCGATCGAGCAGCCCGCCTTGGCCGGCGCCTCCGGGCTGCCGGTGATCGAGAGGAAGCCCGATTCGCTCTGGATGAGCAGGTCGTAGGCCTTCTTGTCGCGGTAGGGGCCGGGGTTGCCGGGATCATCGCCATAGCCGGAGATGTCGCAGACGATCAGCCGCGGGTGCTTGTCGTGCAGCGCCTCGAAGGACAAGCCCAGCCGCGCCGCGGCGCCGGGCGCGAGGTTCTGCACCAGCACGTCGGCGCTTTCGAGCAACTGCGCCAGCACCTGCTGCGCCTGCGGGTGCTTGACGTCCAGCGTCAGGCTTTCCTTCGATCGGTTGGTCCAGACGAAGTGCGAGGCCAGCCCCTGCACGCGCTCGTCGTAGGCGCGCGCGAAGTCGCCGACGCCGGGGCGCTCGACCTTGATGACGCGCGCACCGAGGTCGGCCAGTTGGCGCGTGCAGAAGGGCGCGGCGATGGCGTGTTCGAGCGTGACGACGGTGATGCCGTCCAGCGGGCGGACCATGGGCGGCTCCCCTTCAGTAGCTCTTCGGCAGGCCGAGGATGTGCTCGGCCACGTAGCTGAAGATCATGTTGGTCGAGATCGGCGCCACCAGGTACAGCCTGGTTTCGCGGAACTTGCGCTCGATGTCGTATTCGCAGGCGAAGCCGAAGCCGCCGTGCGTCTGCAGGCAGACGTTGGCCGCCTCCCAGCTCGCCTTGGCGGCGAGGTGCTTGGCCATATTGGCCTGCGCACCGGCGTGCTGATGCGCGTCGATGCGCTTGCAGGCTTCCCAGCGCATCAGGTTGGCGGCTTCCAGCTCGATGTAGGTCTCGGCGATCGGAAACTGCACGCCCTGGTTCTGGCCGATCGAGCGGCCGAAGACGACGCGGTCGCTGGCGTACCTGGCGGCGCGGTCGATGAACCAGTAGCCGTCGCCGATGCATTCGGCGGCGATCAGCGTGCGCTCGGCGTTCAGCCCGTCGAGCAGCGTCTTGAAGCCCTGGCCTTCGGGGCCGAGCAGGTTCTCCTCGGGGATCTCCAGGTTGTCGAAGAACAGCTCGTTGGTCTCGTGGTTGACCATGTTGAGGATCGGCCGCACCGTGAGGCCCTGGCCGATGGCCGACTTCAGGTCGACGAGGAAGCAGCTCAGGCCTTCGGAGCGCTTCTTCACCTCGGCCAGCGGCGTGGTGCGCGCGAGCAGGATCATCATGTCGCTGTGCTGGATGCGCGAAATCCACACCTTCTGGCCGTTGACGACCCAGCGGCCGTCCTTCCTGACCGCGGTGGCCTTGAGCTGGGTGGTGTCGCTGCCGGTGGTCGGCTCGGTCACGCCCATCGACTGGATGCGCAGCTCGCCGCTGGCGATCTTCGGCAGGTACTTGCGCTTCTGTTCTTCGCTGCCGCTGCGCACGATGGCGTTCATCACGTACATCTGGCCGTGGCAGGCGCCGGAGTTGCCGCCGCAGCGGTTGATCTCTTCCATGATCACCGAGGCCTCGGCCATCGAGAGCCCCGAGCCGCCGTAGTCCTGCGGAATCAGCGCCGCCATCCAGCCGGCCTGCGTGAGTGCCTGCACGAATTCCTCGGGGTAGGCGCGCTGCGCGTCCACCTTGCGGAAATAGTCGTCGGGGAACTGCCTGCACAGGCCGCGCACGGCGTCGCGGATCTCCTGGTAGGGGTCGGTTTCGGTGGACATGGCTTGCCGCTCCTCGTCAGGCGAGCGTGGCGCCGGCATCCATCGCCAGCTGACCTTCGGGCGTGCGCGCCCACAATTTCACTTCATTGCCCTGGCGTTTGCCGCAGACGGTGAACGGGGCGATATCGAAGATCGGCTTCATCGCCTTGAATGAAAAGGCCGCGACCCGCGCCTCGGGCAGCTCGCGCCGCAGCAGGTCGAGCAGCAGCGTGGCGATCAGCGGGCCGTGCACGATCAGGCCCGGATAGCCCTCGACCTCGGTCACGTATTTGCGGTCGTAGTGGATGCGGTGGCCGTTGAAGGTGAGCGCCGAGTAGCGAAACAGCAGCACGTCGTCGGGCACGATGTGCCGCGTCCAATGGGCGTCGTCGGGGGCCGGCACGCCGGCCGGCGCGGGCTCGCCGGGCGCCGGCATGTTTCGGTAGACGATATCGTGCTCCTCGTCGATCGCCAGCACACCGTCGGCGCGGACCTCGTGCCTGACGTTGACGAAGACCAGCGGCCCGCTGCGGCCCTCCTTCAGGCGCACGTCCTGGATGTGCGAGGTGCGCTCGATCGCCTGACCGACGCGCAGCGGCGCGGCGAAGCGGATGCGGCTGCCGGCCCACATGCGCCGCGGCAGCGCAACCGGCGGCAGGAAGCCGCCGCGCTTCGCGTGGCCATCGGGTCCGATCTGCGACTGCCGCGCCATCGGCAGGAAATACAGCCAGTGCCAGCACGGCGGAATCGCCTCGCCGGGCTGCTGCGGCGCGTCGTCGCGGTCCAGCGTGGCCGTCAGCGCGCGCAGCGGAGCGCTCGTCACGCTGTCGCTCGACGTTTCGCTGCGGCCGATCCAGCCGCGCAGATGGGCGATGTCCACGGTCATTGCTTGTCTCCTGCTCTGGATCACATTCTTGTTCGCGCCGAGCAATTTGTGAAGTTCTGTATTCGACCGACCGGTGGCGCGGCCGATACACCCTGACGAAGTCCTGCCGGTGGCTTCCCGGTGTGCGCCAGCACTGGCGCGCCACACGCGACGATATCGGTCCGCGCCGGACCAAGACTCGCGGAAAGCGCTGGCTTGGTGCCGGCCGGCCTCTCGGGCGGCTGACCCCCCCTCGAATAGGGGGGGTGCCGTATCCACGCGACCGTTTTGATGCCACTATACGAACTGCGTTGCGGCGTGTCGCCGGCGTATCCGACCCCGAGTGATTCAACCTGCCCAGGGAGCCACCCATGACATCCACATCCACGCTCCGTCCTCTTGTTGCCGCCGTGGCCTTGCTGGCTGCCGGCAGTTCGCAGGCCGCAATCCAGACCTTCACCGACGAAGCGAGCTTTTTGGCTGCACTGTCCAGCTACGCCACTGACACTTTCGACGATCTGGTGCCGGGCCAGGCCTACGACGGCCCGCTGTCGCGCTCGGCCGGCAGCATCGGATATACCGCCTGGACGACGCCGAACAGCCCGACGCTGTATGGCGCCGGCTCGAGTTCCGACGCCTGGCTGTCATCCAACAATGCGGCCGACTTCATCGTCTTCGACGGCTTCTCGGTCCCGGTCTACGCCGCCGGTGCCTATGTCTTCGGCTCCAACGTTTTCGGTGAGCACTCGAGTACCGGCATCACCGCGGTGAGAGTGACGAACGAGGCCGCCGAGCAATCGGCAAGTTTCAAGTTCCGCGCCGACACGACGAACTATTTCGGTTTCCTGTCCGACACGCCGCTGGTGTCGTTCGAGGTCAGGACCTTGTATGGCCAGCGCAATATCACGTGGCCGACGGTCAATGACCTGACGCTGGCCGCAGTGCCCGAGCCCGGCACTTACGCGATGCTGCTGGCCGGTCTGGCGGCCGTTGGTTTTCTGGTGCGCCGCCGCAAGCCCTGACCCGCGCCCGCACGGCATCGACGGCGCCCCGCGGGGCGCCGTTTCGCTTGGGTGACGGCACGGTTCGCATTGCGCCGTCGCTTCCCTTCAGGCGGCCGCCTCCAGCGTGGGCTGGCGCTGCACCAGGCCGCGCAGCGCGGGCAGGCAGGAGCCGCATTGCGTGCCGCAGCGCGGGCCCAGGACAGCGTCGGGCTCGCGGCCGAAAGGCAGGCAGCTGGCGTGGGCGAAGCGGTCGAAAAGCGCACGCAGGCGCTCGCGCGTGGCCGGCGCCGCGTCCGCCGGCAACCAGCCGGCCGCGGCGATCGGCCACGGCATCTCGGCGCGCTCGATGCGCACCGCCGCGTGCTTGAGTTCCGGCTGCAGCGACTGCGGGCAGGTGGCCGGACTGGTCAGCGCGTTGACGCCCGCGCCGGCGACGAACTCGCTACCCCAGTGCATGGCGATGAAAGCCTGCGCCGGCGCCAGCGCCTCGTTGGCCTGCGCCGGCAGCACCAGCGTGCCGCGCCGCGAGCTGACGCGCACCGGGGCGCAGCCGCTGCTCGAGCCGCCACGCCACGTCCACCACGATGGCCCAGTCGGCGCGCGCCTCGCCCAGCGGCGCGATCGCGGCGCGCACGCGGCTGATGCGGCGTTCGCTGTTGGTCACCGTGCCCTCCTTCTCGCCCCAGCTGCTGGCCGGCAGCAGCAGGTCGGCGAACGCGGCGGTGGCGGTGTGCGCATAGGCAGCCTGCAGCACGACGAACTCGGCGCGCTGCAGCGCGCGCCGCACCGTGGACTGGCCGGGCAGCGATTGCGCGGGGTTGGTGCAGGCTATCCACAGCGCCTTGATCTCGCTGTCGGCCGCCGCCTGGAACATCTGCGGCGCGGCCTTGCCCGGCGCTGCCGTCGATCAAGCACACCGTCGGCGACCAGACCTTCACGGGCGTCAGCTTCTGGAGCCTGCTCAACGAGGTCGGGATCGCGACCGACAGCGCGGTGAAGAACGATATCCTCGGCATGTACGTCGTCGCGACCGGCAGCGACGGTTACAAGGCGGCGTTCTCGATGGGTGAGCTGAACCCGTCCTTCGGCAACCAGCCCGACCTGATCGCCTATGCCCTCGATGGCGAGGACCTGACCGACAGCGGCTTCGCCCGCATCATCGTTCCGGAAGACGACCGCCGCGGACGCTGGGTATCGAACCTGGTCAGCCTCGAGGTCTTCCACGCGGCCGCCATTCCGGAGCCGCAGACCTATGCCTTGTTCGGGCTCGGCCTGCTGGCGGTGGGCTGGCGCGCCCGGCGGCGCATCCGATAGCAAGAGGGCGCGCGTCCCCGCTCCGGGGCGCGCACCGCGACGCGCCGCTCAGCCGTGCCGCAGGCACGGGCCGCCGCACGACGGCCCGCGCGGTGGCGGCGCGCCGCGCATCGCCGTGATCGCCGCCGCAAAGCTCGCCACGCTGGCGCTGCGCAGGGCCAGGAATGGCGTGCCCTGGCGCAGGCAGATGCGCTTGAGCGCGAGCGCCGAGTCGTGGTCGACGCAGTCGACCGGAAAGACGACCAGGTCGGCACCGGCCAGGGCCGCGGCGAGCAGTCCCTTGCGGTCCTCCTGGCCGCCATCGTGGCGCTGGTACGCGCCGCCGTGGCGCAGCACGAGGTCGCGGATCGCGGCACCGGAGCTCGGCCGCCCGCCGACATAGACAATCCGTCGGTCCGCGAGGCCCTCCTGCAGCGCCGACGGCGCAGCGCCATCCGGCGCCACCGATCGGCCGCGCAGTTCGGCTTCCGCCGCCGCCAGTTCGCGGCCGATTTCGTCGGCATGCGTCCGCAGATGCTCGAGTTCCTGCTGCAGGCGGCTCAGGTCCTGGTGCAGCGTATCGACCTGCGCCTCGGCCACGGCACGGCGCTCGGTCTGCACGGCGACCGCGTGAGCCATGGCCTGGGACGCCGAGGGCCCGCCCGAGGCGCTGTCGCCTCGATCGGCGGCGGATCGCGCCGCGCGCTCCAGTTCGGCCACGCGGGCGCGCAGTGCGTCGCGCTCGGCATGGCAGCGCTCGCGTTCGGCGCCGAGTTCAGTCAACCGCTGCTGCTGGCACTCGGCGCGCGCGTGCAGCGCGCGGTTCTCCTGCTCCAGCGCGACGAGCCGCCGGATATCGGCGCGGTTCGCGGCGCCCACCAGGTGCGACAGCATGTGGACGTCGCCGAAGACATTCTGGCGCAGCTCCGGCGTCGAGCGCCGATGCGTCAGCACGGCCCAGTACGCGCCGGGCACTTCGCCGGCCTTCAGCGATTGCTTCCACAGCCCGGCGAGTGCCGCGTCGTCGCCGGCGCGTGCGAAGCGATGCACGCTGGCTTCGTGCCTGCGATCCAGCGCCCTGCTCAGCGCGCGCGCCAGCGCCGGGTCATGCGCCGTCAGGCGGACCGCCTCGTGGTGGACCTCGAGATCGCCGAGACCGCCCACATCGATGAACCGGGCCATCAGCTTGCGCAGCTCGGTCGTCGACAGACAGGTGCCGATCACCGAGCAGTGCAGGTGGGGGTCCAACTCGCCGAGGCGCAGGCGCTGGCCGGATGCGGCGGCCGCATCGGCGATCCCGGTAGCGCCGGGCGCAATCGCGCGTTGCGTGTTCCAGTGGATGGCCGACGGCAAGGGCGCGGCGCGAAAGGGTGGGGTCTGCATGGCAGCGAGGGGCGAGGGGTGAGGGGCCGACCGTTCGAAATATACCGTCAAATACAACGAGGCAACGCTCTCCCGCGCGCAGAGCCGATTCGGCGCCATCGCCCCGGCGCGACGCCGCAGCGGCGGCGCAGGGGCTATGCTCCGGGCTTTCAACCCGGGCCCGACCGTGAGCAGGACGACCCCCTCCGCCACCCGCTTGCAGGCGCGTCCCGGCGCGAGCCGCCCCGCGCCCGAACTGCGCTTTCGGATCCGCATCTCCGACGGCGAGGTGATTGCCGTCGGCCCGGGCAAGATCGCCCTGCTGGAGGCGCTGGACAAGACGGGTTCGATCACCGCGGCGGCCAAGAGCCTGGGCATGTCGTACCGGCGCGCGTGGTTGCTGCTCGACGAACTGGACCGATCGCTGCGCCAGCCCGCGGTCGCGTCGGCGAAGGGCGGCGCGGCCGGCGGCGGCAGCGTGCTCACCGACGCCGGCCGCGATCTCGTCACGCTCTACCGCACGATCGAGAGCAAGGCCGCCGTGGCGTGCCGCACCGACATCCGCAAGCTGATGTCGATGCTGGCGCGCTGAAGCCTGCGCCTGACATCGGCGGGCCAGATTGACGATGCACATCACGAGCGCCGAGATCGATCGCTGGATCCTCGAGGATCTGCCGGCGCAGGACGAGACCGTGCGCGCGCTGCGGCTGCCCGATACCCCGGGCACGCTGAGCTATGTGCCGCGCCAGCCCGGCGTGCTCGCGGGCATCGCGCCGTGCGTCGCGCTGGCACGCGCTCTCGGCCTCGAAACCGAGGCCCTGGGCACGGATGGCGGCCGCGCGCAGGCGGGCGTCCCGGTGCTGCATCTGCGCGGCCCGGCGCCGGCACTGCACGCCGCCTGGCGGCAGGGGATGAATCTGCTGGAGCACCTGAGCGGCATCGCGTCGGCGACCGCGGCGATGATCGATGCCGCCCGCGCGCGCAAGCCGGACATCCAGGTGGCGGCCACGCGCAAGGCATTTCCCGGCGCGCGGCGGCTGCAGCAGTATGCGGTGCTGTGCGCGGGCGGCGTGGTGCACCGCGCCGGCCTGTCGGAATCGATCCTGGTCTTCGCCCATCATCGGGCGTTCCTGCCGGAGATCGACCTTCGATCCGTGATCGAGCGGGCGAGGCGCTCGAGCCCGGAGAAATTCGTGCTGATAGAAGCAGGCGATGCGGCCGAAGCGCTGGACGCGGCGCGCGACGGCGCCGACGGGGTGCAGCTCGACAAGGCCGACCCGGACCTGCTGGCCGCGCTCGTGCCGGAGCTGCGCGCGCTGCGCCAGCGCCTCGTCATCGTCGCCGCCGGCGGCATTCGCGCGGACAACGCCGCCGCCTATGCGGCGACGGGCGTGGACGTGCTGGCCACATCGAGCTTGTATACGGCCGATCCGCTCGACTTCGCGGCCCGGATGATCCCGCAGCGCTGAACCGGCGGCCCGGGCTTGCGCAACGGCGCTGCGCCGGCCGACGGTCGACGGCCGGCGCCCGGCGGCAAGCATCGGCGAAGGGCGCGATCGGCCCTCCTGCCGGCTAGACTCGGGCGCACAAAGGAGGAAGCCTCGACATGCTGAACCGACGCCAGACACTGCAGGGCCTCGTGGCCGCCACCGGCCTTGCCGCCACCGCCGCATCGGCAAAGGACCGCTGCGTCGTCTTCACGCCCGATCGGCAGCAGGCCAAGACGCCCAAGGAGGCGCTCGAGCGCCTGCAGGAAGGCAATGCCCGGTTCGTCGCCGGCGAGGCGCTGCACTGCGATCTGCTCGAGCAGGTGCGCAGCACGGCGCAGCAGCAGGCGCCGTTCGCCGCCGTGCTCGGCTGCATCGACAGCCGTGTGCCGCCCGAGCTGATCTTCGACCAGAATATCGGCGACATGTTCGTCGCCCGCATCGCCGGCAATATCGCCAGCACCGACATCATCGGCAGCCTGGAGTTCGCGACCGCGCTGGCCGGCGCCAAGCTGATCGTCGTGCTGGGCCACAGCGAGTGCGGTGCCGTCAAGGGCGCGATCGACGATGCCCGGCTCGGCAGCCTGACCGACGTGCTGAAGCAGATCCGGCCGTCGCTCGCCAAGCTCGACTACAAGGGCGTGCCATCGTCGAAGGACAAGGCGCTCGTGCAGCGTCTGGCCGAACAGAATGCCAAGGATGCCGCCGCACACCTGACGAGCCGCAGCGAGACGATGGCCAAGCTGGTCGCCGACGGCAAGCTGAAGATCGTCTACGCGATGCACGATGTGGCGAACGGCAAGGTGAGCTGGCACGCCTGAGCGCGGGCGGCGACGGTGCGGCGCGGGCGCGGCACAGCCCGGCGTTGGCCTCGAGCAGGGTCGGCTTGCCGGCCACGTTCGCGCCCGCCAGGCGGCGAGCGTTCCTGCCGGCCGAACAGGCAGCGTCTCAGGCGCGGTTCGCGCGCCGGCGAACCATGAATCCGACCATCAAGCCGCCGAGTGCCATCAGCGCGACGCTCGAAGGCTCGGGGACGACGCTGATCGTGATCGTCTCGGGGCTGAACTCGGCGCCGTTGTTGCCGAAGCGGCCGAGCGCCCAGAGATAGGCGGACACGTTCGGCGGCCCGTAGGTGCCGACCGCATCGAGGATATCGAGCGACGAGAGCGTGTCGCCGTCGGCGAAGGTATACGAGAAATCCAGATCGTGCGCCGGCGCCAGATCCGGGATGTGCACCGACAGCGGGAACGGCCAGTCGACGCTGCCGAGCGAGATGAAGAAGCCGTCGATCGCCGGATCGTTGTCGCGCAGCACGAAGTAGGCATCGACACCGCCGGGCTGCGGGATGTCCATGCTGATCGCGACGCCGCCCACCGTCATCGAGAACGATGACAGATCGATCGTGTAGCCGCGCGTCGGGAACGAACCGCTGTCGACGTAGTCGGTCGAATCGAGCATGAAGCTCATCGATGTCGGCGCTCCGGACGGGATGCCGTCCAGGCCGCCCTTGATGACGTTGTAGTCGACGACGCCGTCGATCTGGACCTTGACCGGCGCGGCGTGCACCGCCAGAGGGCCGGCAACAAGGCACGCGGCGACAACACATCGAGAGAGGTTTTTCATTCCGAGGCTCCTGCGTTGTGGATGCCGCGCGGCAGGGCGCCACGCGAGCCCGGCCACTTTGACCCCGGACAGGCGTTGGCAGAACCGGGCTTACCCTAGGCGCGGACGCTGATTCGGCGCCAGCATGCGCCGCGCGCACGATGCCGCTCGCGCGGCCGTGCGCCTGCGCGGCCCGGGCAGCGGCCGGCCCTGCCTATGGCCGGTCCCGTGGCGCCGAACCTGCCGCCTCGTAGCCCTTCTTCGTGATCTCGTAGACCTCGCCGCGCTCGCCGCGCGCCGCGAGCAGGCCACGATCGACCAGTTCCTGCAATGCGGCCTCCCAGGTGGCCACCGCGCGATGGTCGGACTTGTCGGTCAGCAGGCTCACGTCATTCGTATGCAGATCGACGCCGGCGCCGAACTTCTCGTACAGCACCCGGCCGCTGGGGTCGGCAGCGGCGCCCATGAGCAGTGTGCGCGCCTCGTCCGACAGCGCGCCGCTGGGCGACTGCGGTCCGGCGTCCGTCGAGCGCAGCACCGCGACACCGAAACCAGCGACGCCGGCAAAGAGCAGCACGAAAATGCCGACGCGGACCCTTGCCGAGGCGCGTGCAAAGAAGACATAGGCAAGGATCGCGAGCGCGACGACGAGCAGCGCCAGGATGCCCAGGGGGCTCTGCGCCGCGGCCTTGATGATGTCGGGCAGGCTCTTGAAAAGCTGGTCCACGCGAACTCCCGGCTGCGATCTGCGCGCGCCGACCGGTACCCGGTGCGCTGGCGATCGATCGGCATGGCGCCCGGCCCGCCCGGCGTGCAGGCTGGCCCGGAATATCGCACACCCCCGCCGATGCGGGGCGGCCCGGCCCGGACGCAGGCGCGGGCGGTCGTTGCGGTGGATTCGCGCGCCGAAGCGCCCGAACTACCAGTAGCCGAGCAGCTTCCACCAGAGCGCGCCGACGAACACCCACACGACGATCAGCACCACGCTCATCACGAAGCCCGCCTTCCACCACTCGCCGAGCGTCGTGTAGCCCGAGCCGAAGATCACCGGCGAGGTGCCGGTCGCGTAGTGGGTCAGCGTCATCATGATGTTCGACGCCGCCGCCATCAGCAGCGCGAAGAGGAACGGCGGCGCGCCGAGCGCAAGCCCGGCGGCGTAGAAGGCCCCGAACATCGCGGTGATATGCGCGGTGGTGCTGGCGAACATGTAGTGCGCGTACAGATAGGCCAGCAGCAGCAGCGAACACGCCGGGACCCAGCCCTCGAGGCCGAGCCCGCCGATACCGGTCTCGATGGCCCTGGACAGCCAGGCGATCAGGCCGAGCCTGTTCAGGTAGGTCGCCATCATCACGAGCGCCGAGAACCAGACGATCGTGTCCCAGGCGCTCTTTTCCTTCAGCAGATCCTCCCAGGCGAGCACGCCGGCGAGCAGCAGCACTGCGAGGCCGACGAACGCGGCGGTCGTCGCATCCACCGCAAAAGCGTCGCCGAGAATGCGCTCCGGCACGCCCGCCCACAGGAAGAGCAGCAGCGCGAAGACGCCGAGCAGCACCTTTTCGCCGCGCGTCATCGGCCCCATCTCGTGCAGCTTGCCGCGCGCGAAATGCGCGGCGTCGGGCGTGCTCTTGATCTCGGGCGGATAGAGCCAGTAGATCACGAGCGGCATCAGCAGCAGCGCCGCCAGGCCGGGCAGCAGCATCGCCAGCGCCCAGGTGCCCCAGCTCAACTGCACCTGCGCGCCGGTCGCCTCGGCGACGAGCTTGACGACGAGCGGGTTCGGCGCGGTGGCGGTGATGAACATCGCCGAGGTGATCGGGTTGGCGTGGTAGTTGACGAGCGCCAGATAGCGGCCGATGCGGTTTTGCGTGCCCTGCTCCGGGTCCGAGCCGAAGCTGCCCGCGATGCCGCGCATGATCGGGTGGATGATGCCGCCGCCGCGCGCGGTGTTGCTCGGCGTCACCGGCGCGATCGTCAGGTCGGCCGCAGCGAGCGCGTAGCCGATGCCCAGCGTGCGCTTGCCGACGAGCGCGATGAAGCGGTAGCCGATGCGCGCGCCCAGGCCGGTCTTGATCAGCGCGCGCGAGATCATGATCGCGACGCCGATGAGCCAGATCAGCGGGCTCGAGAAGCTGCTCAGCGCGTCGGCGATCGCCGTCGCCGGCTTGTCGCTGGTGACGCCGGCGATCGCGACGAGCGTGATCGCCAGCATCGCCAGTGCGCCGATCGGCATTGCCTTGCCGATGATCGCCGCGATCGTCGCGACGAATAGCGCGAGAAGGCGCCAGGCGTCGGCCGAGACGCCTTGCGGCGCCGGTACCACGAACCAGATCGCGAGCCCGATCGCGAGCGCGATCGACATCGGTATCGGCTTGAAACCCATGAGCGCCCTCCTAGGCAGTGTGTGCGCCTGTGGCGGCAGGTCCCGGCGCCGCGCTGCGGCATTCTGCCCTCGCGCCAGCGCCAAGGCGAGCGCGGCGTGCGCGCCGCGCCGGGTCGGCAGATCGGCCGTAGCGGCTGGCCGGCTGCCGTCATCGCCTACATTTGGCGTGGGCCATCGGCAAGCCGTCGCGCGTCGTCCTGAACTTCGGCGCCGGACTTGCCCCTGACCCGCAGGCATTCAGCTCGCATCCGCGGCCGCGTCAGCGCCGAACGCGCTGCGCAGGGCTTCGAATTTCAGGGGAGGCAGGGGGTGGAAGGACAGTCGACAGCCGGCACGGCGGCAGAACCATCGGCCACGGCCTGGCACGCGCAGACCGCCGCCGCGGCGTGCCGCGCGCTCGGCGTCGACGAGGCGGGACTCGGCAGCGAACAGGTGCGCGAGCGCCTGGCGCGGTACGGCCCGAACCGCTTGCAGGCCGCCGCCCGCCGCGGGCCGCTGCGCCGCCTGCTGGCGCAGTTTCACAACGTGCTGCTCTACGTGATGATGGGCTCGGCGCTGATCACCGCCGCGCTCGGCCACTGGATCGATACCGGCGTGCTGCTCGCGGCGGTGGTCGTGAATGCGATCATCGGCTTCATCCAGGAGGGCAAGGCCGAGTCGGCGCTGGATGCGATCCGCGCGATGCTGTCCCCGCACGCCGTGGTGCTGCGCGAGGGGCGGCGCGAGGAGATCGATGCCGCCGATCTGGTGCCCGGCGACCTCGTGCTGCTGGCCTCCGGCGACCGCGTGCCGGCCGACCTGCGGCTGGCGCAGGTGAAGGAACTACGGGTCGACGAATCGGCGCTCACCGGCGAATCGGTTCCGGTGGAGAAGGACGGCGAACCGGTCGGCGCCGATGCGCCGCTCGGCGACCGCCTCGGGATGGCGTATGCCGGCACCCTGGTCGCCTACGGCCAGGCCACCGGCGTGGTCGTCGCCACCGGCCACGCCACCGAGATCGGCCGCATCGACACCATGCTGGCCGACGTCGCCGCCGGCACGACGCCGCTGCTGCGCCAGATCGACCGCTTCGGCCGCGTGCTCGCGGTGGCGATCCTGGTGCTGTGCGCGCTGACCTTCGTCTTCGGCGTGCTGCTGCGTGGCGAACCGGCTTCCGACATGTTCCTGATGGTCGTCGCGCTCGCCGCATCGGCGATCCCCGAGGGTTTGCCGGCGATCATGACCATCACGCTCGCGCTGGGCGTGCAGCGCATGGCCAGACGCCAGGCCATCGTGCGCCATCTGCCGGCGGTCGAGGCGCTGGGCGCGGTGACGGTGATCTGCTCGGACAAGACCGGCACGCTGACGCGCAACGAGATGACGGTGCAGCGCGTCGTCTGCGCCGGGCTGGACGTGGACGTGACCGGTGCCGGCTATGCGCCCGAAGGCGAGTTCAGGGCGGGCGGACGCGCGGTCGATCCCGACCGCCACCCGGCGCTCGCGCTGGCCCTGCGCGCCGGCGTGCTGTGCAACGACGCGCGGCTGAGCGAAAAGGAAGGCCAATGGTCGGTGCTCGGCGATCCGACCGAGGGCGCGCTGCTGGTGCTCGGCCACAAGGCCGGGCTGGTGCAGGCGCATACCGAGGCCGCCTGGCCGCGAAGCGATTCGATCCCGTTCGAATCACAGCACCGCTTCATGGCCACCGCGCACCGCGACGACGAGGATCAGGCGTGGATCTTCGTCAAGGGCGCGCCCGAGAAGCTGCTCGATATCAGTCCGCTCGAACTCGGGCCCGACGGCGAGCGGCCGATCGAGATCGATACCTGGCGGCGCATGGCCACCGATATCGCGGCGCGCGGCCTGCGCCTGCTCGGCCTGGCCGCGAAGCGCGCCGCGCCGGCCGGCGCTGCCCTGAGGTTCGAGGATGTCGAGCAGGGCTATCTGATGCTCGCGCTGGTCGGCATCGCCGACCCGCCGCGCGACGAGGCGGTGCGCGCGGTGGCCGCCTGCCACAGCGCCGGCATCCGCGTGAAGATGATCACCGGCGACCACGCCGAAACCGCGAAGGCGATCGGCGCGCAGCTCGCGATCGGCGCCGGCAAGCCCGCGATCACCGGCGCCGAGCTGCAGCTGATGGACGATGCCGCGCTGCAGCAGGTGGTGATGGAGGTCGACGTCTTCGCGCGCGCCAGCCCCGAGCACAAGCTGCGCCTGGTGCAGGCCCTGCAGCAGGACGGGCAGGTGGTGGCGATGACCGGCGACGGCGTGAACGATGCGCCGGCACTCAAGCGCGCCGACGTCGGCGTGGCGATGGGTCGCAAGGGCACCGAAGCGGCGAAGGAGGCCGCCGACATGGTGCTCGCCGACGACAACTTCGCCACCATCGCCGCCGCCGTGCGCGAGGGCCGCGCGGTGTACGACAACATCCGCAAATTCATCCTCTTCATGCTGCCCACCAACGGCGGCGAGGCGCTGGTGGTGATCGCGGCGATCCTGTTCGGGCTGACCTTGCCGATGACGCCGGCGCAGGTGCTGTGGATCAACATGGTGACGTCCAGCACGCTCGGGCTGGCGCTCGCCTTCGAGCCGGCCGAGGACGACGTCATGCGCCGCCGCCCGCGCGCGCCCGGCGAGCCGCTGCTGCTGGGCTTCTTCGTCTGGCGCCTGGTGATGGTCTCGGCGCTGATGATGGGCGCTTCGCTCGGGCTGTTCCTGTGGGAGCTGCAACGCGGCACGAGCATCGAGACCGCGCGCACGATGGCGGTGAGCGCGATCGTCATCGCCGAGATGTTCTACCTCGTCAACAGCCGCTTCCTGCTCGCCCCCGCGCTCAGCCGGCAGGGCATGAGCGGCAACCGCGTCGTCGCCTGGGCGATCGCCGCCTGCCTCGTGCTGCAGCTCGCCTTCGTGCATCTGCCGCAATTGCAGGCGGTATTCGCTTCGGTGCCGCTGACCGCTTCGGACTGGGCCAAGGTGCTGCTCGCCGGCATGGCGGTATTCGCCGTGGCCGAGATCGAGAAGGCGGTGATGCGGCACGCCGCGCCCGGCGCGGCGGGAGGGAGGGCGGCGGCGACCGCGCCCGGCGCGTAGGCGTCACGCTGGGCGCTGGCCCATCGGTGGCAACATTGACAAATGTCGGGCCCGCGGCGGCGCAGTGCTGTCAAAGTGCGGCTGGACCCTTGGATCGAACGGAGGACGCAAATGGCACAGAAGATGAAGGCCGCGGTGGTGCACGAATTCGGCAAGCCGCTCGTGATCGAGGAAGTGGACGTACCCGAGGTGCCGGAAGGCCAGGTGCTGGTCAAGGTGGTCGCCTCCGGCGTGTGCCACACCGATCTGCATGCGGCCGAGGGCGACTGGCCGGTCAAGCCCTCGCTGCCATTCATCCCCGGGCACGAAGGCGTGGGCTTCGTCGCCGGCGTCGGCAGGGGCGTCAAATTCCTGAAGGAGGGCGACCGCGTCGGCGTGCCCTGGCTGCACACCGCCTGCGGCCACTGCGAGCACTGCATGGGCGGCTGGGAGACGCTGTGCGACGGCCAGCAGATGACCGGCTACAGCGTCAACGGCGGCTTCGCCGACTACGTGCTCGCCGACCCCGCCTTCGTCGGCCACTTGCCGGCGGGGATGGAGTTCGCACCCGCCGCGCCGGTGCTGTGCGCCGGCGTTACCGTCTACAAGGGGCTCAAGGTGCTGGACTGCAAGCCCGGCGACTGGGTCGCCATCTCCGGCATCGGCGGGCTCGGGCACATGGCGGTGCAGTACGCGAAGGCGATGGGCTTTCACGTCATCGCGGTCGACGTCGCCGACGACAAGCTCGCGCTCGCCAAGAGCCTGGGTGCGGAGCTGACGCTCAATGCCGCGACGCAGGACGTGGTGGCCGAGGTGCAGCGCCACGTGCGCGGCGCGCACGGCGTGCTCGTCACGGCGGTCTCGCGCGCCGCCTTCGCGCAGGCCGTGGGCATGCTGCACAAGCGCGGCACGATGTCGCTCGTCGGCCTGCCGCCCGGCAGCTTCGATCTGCCGATCTTCGACGTCGTGCTCAACGCCAAGACGGTGCGCGGCTCGATCGTCGGCACCCGGCTCGATTTGCAGGAGGCGCTGCAGTTCGCCGGCGAAGGCAAGGTGCGCTCGCACTACTCGACCGACAAGATCGAGAATATCAACGCGATCTTCGGTGCGATGCGGCAGGGCCGGATCGACGGCCGGGTGGTTCTGGAGATGTAGGCGCCGTTCGGCGGCAGGCCCTCTTCTCGGCCCGGCGCGTCCGCGTGGGTGCGTCGGGTAGCATCCCGGCATCCTGGTTCAATTCAGCGAGGCCGAATGCAGATCGACTGGAAGCGCGGTGCCCTGCTCGCCGTGGCGGCCGTCGCCGTGGCGGCGGCTGCGTACTACGCCTGGGGCCGCTTGCACAGCAGCGGACCGGGTGCAGGCTTCATCGGCAGCAACGGCCGCATCGAGGCGACCGAGATCGACATCGCCGCCAAGACCGGCGGCCGGCTGCAGGACGTGCTGGTGCGCGAAGGCGACTTCGTCGAGAAGGGGCAGGTGCTCGCGCACATCCAGGTCGATGTGCTGAACGCCCAACGCGACGAGGCGCGGGCGCAGATCGCGCAGGCGAAGACGGCGGTTGCCACCGCGCAGGCGCAGGTCGCGGCGCGCGAGAGCGACCGCCAGAGCGCGCTGGCGGCGATCGCGCAGCACGAAGCCACGCTGACCGCGGCACGCGCGAAATACGAGCGCTCCAAGACGCTGGCGGCGCAGGGCATGTGGCCGAAGCAGGATCTGGAAAACGACCTCGCCAGCATGAAGGGCGCCGAGGCGACGACCAACGCCGCGCGCGCGCAGGAGCGGGCGGCGCAGGCGGCGATCGACGCCGCACGCTCGCAGGTTGCCGGCGCGCAGGCCGCGGTGACGGCGGGCGAAGCGGCGCTGGCGCGGATCGAGGCCGATATCGCCGACAGCACGCTGAAGGCGCCGCTTGCGGGCCGCGTGCAATACCGGGTCGCGAATATCGGCGAAGTCATCGCTGCCGGCGGCAAGGTGCTGAACCTGGTCGATCTGTCCGATGTCTACATGACCTTTTTCCTGCCGGCGGCCGAAGCCGGGCGGCTGGCGATCGGCAGCGAGGTGCGCATCGTGCTCGACGCCGCGCCGCAGTATGTGATCCCGGCAAAGGTCTCGTTCGTCTCGGCGAGCGCGCAGTTCACGCCGAAGACGGTCGAGACGGCGAGCGAGCGCGAGAAGCTGATGTTTCGCGTGCGCGCGCAGATCGACCGCGAGCTGCTGATGAAGCATCTGACCCAGGTCAAGACCGGCCTGCCCGGCGTGGCGTGGGTGCGCACCGACCCGACCCGCGAATGGCCGGCCTCGCTCGCCGTGAAGGTGACGGAGTAGCCGCGTGACGCCGCCGGACGGGCCCGCGGTCGCGCGGCTGCAGGGTCTCGCGCTGCGCTACGGCAAGACGCTCGCGCTCGACGATGTGACGCTCGAGTTCCCGGCCGGCCGCATGATCGGGCTGATCGGGCCCGACGGCGTCGGCAAGTCGAGTCTGTTGTCGCTCGTCGCCGGCGCGCGCGTGCTGCAACAGGGGCATATCGAGGTGCTCGGCGGCGACATGGCCTCGGTGCGCCACCGCACGCTCGTCTGCCCGCGCATCGCCTATATGCCGCAGGGGCTGGGCAAGAACCTGTATCCGACGCTGTCGGTCGAGGAGAACCTGCAGTTCTTCGC
>CALMIL010000134.1 GCA_937864005.1 uncultured Burkholderiales bacterium | reverse complement strand
GTGCTCGTCGGCCTCGAATGCGGGCTGCGCGGCAAGGCGCAGATCGGCAAGGGCATGTGGGCGATGCCCGACCTGATGGGCGCGATGCTGGCGCAGAAGATCGTCCACCCGCTGGCGGGCGCGAATACGGCCTGGGTGCCGAGCCCGACGGCGGCGACGCTGCACGCGCTGCACTACCACCAGGTCGACGTCTTCGCGGTGCAAAAGCGCCTCGAGAAGACCGACTACGACGCCGAGCGCGACGCGCTGCTCGCCGGGTTGCTGACGGTGCCGGTCGCGAAGAGCGCGAAGTGGAGCGAAGCCGAGCGCCGCGAGGAGATCGAGAACAACGCGCAGGGCATCCTCGGCTACGTCGTGCGCTGGGTCGAGCAGGGCGTCGGCTGCTCGAAGGTGCCCGACATCCACAACGTCGGCCTGATGGAAGACCGCGCGACGCTGCGCATCAGCAGCCAGCACATCGCCAACTGGATGCTGCACGGCGTCGTGACGAAGGCACAGGTGCGCGCGACGATGAAGCGCATGGCCAAGGTCGTCGACAAGCAGAATGCGGGCGACCCGGCGTATCGAAGCATGGCCGGGCGGTTCGACGAATCGGCCGCCTTCCAGGCCGCGAGCGACCTCGTCTTCAAGGGCCTCGTGCAACCCAGCGGCTATACCGAGCCGCTGCTGCACGCCTGGCGCGCGAAGGTGAAGGCGCAAGGCTGAGCGGCCGGCGTCGCCGCCCCGGAGACTCAGCCTTCGATCTGAATCTCCCACAGCGGGCGGCGCGGCGCGGCCGGCAGTGCGCGCGCGGGAACGCCGATCCGCAGCAGCAGCTGCGCAGGGCCGGCGCAACCCGCCAGCTCCTGCAGCCTCGGCCGCAGGGCCGCCACCTGCACCGGCTGATTCAGGTGCGACGCCTGCACGCCTTGCCGCACGCCCAGCAGGAGCAGCCGCTGCAGCGCCTGGCCGGCGGCGAGCCAGTCGCGTGCGCTGTCGCCTTCGGTCGACAGCACCGCCAGCACCGGCGATTCGTCGGCCAGTTGCCGGTCGCTGGCGGCGACGCCGCCGCCCATGTCGAAGGTGCGCACCACCGCCTGCGCCAGCGGCACCGCAAGCGCCGGCAGCGTCAGGCCGTCGCCGCGACGCCGCGGGTGCATCCACGCCGCCAGTTCGCGCCGCCAGCTCGGGTTCGCCCAGAGCACGGCATCGCCTTCGGCGACGAGCGCGGCCGCGCCCAGGCGCTGTTCGCTGCGCTCGAGAAGGGTCAGGGTCGCGCCTTCGCTCGCCGCCGCCTGGACCAGCGATTGCAGAATCCGCGCATCGACCGCCGTCGCCGCGAAGCGTTCGCGGCAGGTGCGGCGCTCGGCGATCGCCGACGCGAGTTCGGCGTCCGCCAGCGGCGCCGAAGCCCGCGCAAGGTGCACGCGGGCCAGCAAATCGTCGTGCGATGCGTCGGCCAGCACCTCGACCTCGGCCTGCAGGCCGGCCGCCGCGGCGGCGATCCGGAAATTCAACAACGCGCAGCCGCAACTGATCGTCAGCTCGCGATCCTGCGGATCGTTCACCGGCAAGGCGCGGATGCGGTCGGCGAGCAGTTCGATGCTCCAGCCGCGCAGCCGAAAAAGCCACGGCTGCGTATTGTGGCTGGACGGGGCGAGCGAAGCGGCGCGCACCAGCGCCTGCAGGTCGGGGGCAGCGGAGCGGTTTGTCGTCATCTGATCCTCCATGTCGATCTGCGCTTCGTCCGAGCCAGTCGCCTCGGCCCGCTCGATGCTCATTCGGCAGCGCATCATGCCCTCGGCGGGCGCGGATCGATTGCGTGCAGTCAATCGCCGCCGAGGTAGGCAAAGACGCGATTTCCACCTCGCCGATGGAGCGCTTGCGCCTTCCGGCCCGGCGCGCCGCGTGCTTCGTCGGACAATTCGGCCCTCGGTCCCATACCGCCAGCCGACGCCGTGCCCCATTCCAGCCTGCCGCGCGCGCGCGAATCGAGCGTCGTCCTGCGCGAGCGGCACGGCCCGGGCTATCGCTGGCGGGTGCTGGTGACGGTGATGATCGGCAACGTCGCGTCGATCATGTCGTCGACGATCGTCAATGTCGCGCTGCCCGATATGAGCCGCGTCTTCGCGCTCGGGCAGGATCGCGCGCAGTGGCTGGCGGCCGGCTTCATGGCGGCGATGACGATCTCGATGCTCGCGACGCCCTGGCTGCTCGAGCGCCTGGGCTACCGCAGCGCCTACATGGCGGTGATCACGCTGCTGATGGCGGGCGGCATCGGCGGGGGCTTCGGCTGGAGCTTCGAATGGGTGCTCGCGATGCGCGTCGCCGAGGGCCTTGCCGCCGGGCTGCTGCAGCCGATTCCGACCATCATCATCATGAACGCCTTCGCCAGCCACGAGCAGGTGCGGGCGATGAGCCTGTTCAGCATGGGCGTCGTGCTTGCCCCGGCGGTCGGGCCCGGCATCGGCGGCGTGCTGGTCGACCTCTTCGGCTGGCGCTCGATCTTCTTCTTCGTCGTGCCGTTCTGCCTTGCCGCGCTGTGGATGGCGCGGCGCTACCTGCCGCAAAGCGCACCCGGCGGGGCCGAGATGCGCAGCGACCGGCGTTTCGACTTCGCCGGGCTCGCACTGCTGTCGGTCGCGATCCTGGCGCTCTTGAACGGCATGGTCGATCTGCAGCGCGGCGGCCACGGCCAGGCCGCCGCGCTGATGGGCCTGGCGTTGCTCGCGCTCGCCGGCTTCGTCTACCGGCAGCGCCGCGCGGCGCATCCGCTGATGCAGCTCGGCATGTTCGGCCACGCGCAGTTCGCATTCGGCAGCTGCGTCGCCTTCATGTACGGCGCGGCGCTGTTCGGCTCGACCTACCTGCTGCCGGTCTTCATGCAGATCGCGCTCGGCCTGCCCGCTTCGCAGGCCGGCGGCGCGCTGCTGCCGGCCGGCATCATGCTGTGGCTCACGATCGCGCTTGCCGGCCGGCTCGGCAACCGCTTCGCACTGCACCAGGTGGTCGCCTTCGGCCTCGCGCTGCTCGCGCTGTCTTTCGTGCTGATGCTCGCGGTCGGCGCGGATACGGCGGTCTGGGTCATCGCGCTGTGGATCGCGGTCGGCCGCATCGGCCTCGGATTCGTGCTGCCGTCGCTCAACCTCGGCGCGATGCGCGGGCTGCCGGCGGCGCTCATCCCGCAGGCGTCGAGCGGCGTCAATTTCATGCGTCAGTTCGGCGGCGCGGTCGGCGTCAGCCTGGCCGGCATCTTCGTCGAGTGGCGGCTGCTCGCGCATGGCGCGAGCCTGCCGTCGGCGGCGGGCGCCGCCATCGCGCGCGCGCCGTCGTCGGTGGCCGCATTTCACGAAACCTTCCTCCTGCTCGCGGCGCTGACGCTGGTCGCGATCGTCGCCGCGTGGCGCATGCGCGCGCCCGCCGCGCCGTAGGCGGCAGGCCGAGCGCAACGGGTATTCTTCGGTCCGCGCCAAATGGACGCCGCCTGTCGATGAACCCTGCACCCACCACTGCCGAAATCGCGCTGCCTGGCGCCTGCGAGGTGCTCGTGATCGGCGCCGGCCCGGCCGGCAGCGCCTGCGCACGCACGCTTGCGCGCGCCGGGGTCGATGTCGTGCTCGCCGATCAGCATGCGTTTCCGCGCGACAAGATCTGCGGCGACGGCCTGATCCCGGATGCCTTCGCCGCGCTGCGCACGCTCGGCGTGCTCGACGAGGTGATGGCCGTCGCCCAGCCGGCAAGCCACGTCGGCTGCATCGGTCCGCGCGGCGGCCGGCTCGACGTGCCGGGAACGATGGCGGTGCTGCCGCGCCGCCAGCTCGACGACATCCTGTGCAAGGCCGCGCTGCGCGCCGGCGCGCGCATGCTGCCGCCGGCGCGCTTCGAGGCGCCCATCGAGGAGGGCGGCGCCGTCGCCGGCGCGCGCCTGAGAATCGGCGATGCGACGCACGCGATCCGCGCCCGCTGGACCGTGCTCGCGACCGGTGCCGTGCCGCAGGCGCTGATCGCGGCCGACATGTGCGAGCGGCGCACGCCGAGCGGCATCGCGCTGCGCGGCTACGTGAAGAACGATTCGATGGCCGGCCGGCTGAAGACGCTGGATATCGTCTGGCACCGGCGCCTGCGGCCCGGCTACGGCTGGATCTTCCCGTGCCGGGGCGGCGTCTTCAATATCGGCGTCGGCATCGCGCACAGCCACAATACGCTCGAGGGCGGCCGGCTGAAGATGAAGGATGCGAATCTGCGCGAGGTGTTCGCCGCGTTCACCGAGGTCCATGCCCCGGCGCGCGAACTGATGGCCGGCGGCAGCCTCGTCGGCGAGTTGAAGGGTGCGCCGCTGCGCTGCGCGCTCGAGGGCGCGCGCTATTCGCGGCCCGGCCTGATCGTCACCGGCGAGGCGGCGGGATCGACCTATTCGTTCACCGGCGAGGGTATCGGCAAGGCGATGCAGACCGCGATCCACGCCGCGCAGGCGGTGCTCGCCGGGCGTGCGGACGGCCGCGACGACGCCGCCGTACGCGCCGACTACGAAGCGCGGCTCGCCGCGCTCAAGCCACGATTCGACATGTACGAACGCGCGAACCGCATCAATGTCCATCCCTGGCTCGCCGACCTCGTGATCTGGCGCGCGAACAAGAGCGCGCGCCTGCTGCGGCGGGTCGCCGGCCTGCTCGACGAGACGAGCAACCCGGGCAACATCGTCAGCCTGAGGGGCATGCGCAAGCTGTTCTTCGAATAGCCGGCGGTTCCGGAGTCAGGCGATGTGTCAACTGCTCGGCATGAACTGCAATACGCCGACCGATATCGTCTTCAGCTTCACCGGCTTCGCGACGCGCTCGCAGGAGCACAAGGACGGCTTCGGCGTCGCCTTCTTCGAAGGCCGCGGCGTGCGCTGCTTCGTCGATCCCGGCAGCGCGCGCGACTCGCCGGTGGCGGCGATGATCAAGGCCTACCCGATCAAGAGCGAGAACGTCATCGCCCACATCCGCAAGGCAACGCAGGGCCGCACCGCGCTCGAGAACTGCCACCCCTTCGTGCGCGAGCTGTGGGGCCGCTACTGGGTCTTCGCGCACAACGGCGATCTGAAAGGCTTCGCGCCGCGCCTGCACGGCGCCTTCCGGCCGGTCGGCGAGACGGACAGCGAAGTTGCATTTTGCTGGCTGATGCAGGAGCTGGCCAAGGCGCACGCGAGCGTGCCCGGCGTCGAGGAGCTGACGGCGACGCTCGCCGAGCTGGCGCCGCAGGTGGCCGCGCACGGTACGTTCAATTTCATGCTCAGCAACGGCGTCGCGCTGTGGGCGCACTGCTCGACGCACCTGCACTGGCTCGAACGGCGCCACCCGTTCACGACCGCGCAGCTGCAGGACGAGGATCTGAGCGTCGACTTCGCGCTGCATACGACGCCGAGCGACCGCGTCGCGATCGTCGTCACCGAGCCGCTGACCGCGGGCGAGGCGTGGCAGGCATTCGCGCCCGGCGAGCTGAAGGTCTTCGTGCACGGCGCCGACCGATTGTCGGGCGCCGGCGCCGGCGCCAGGCTCTGACAAACTTCCGATCGCAGCGGATCGCAGAAACTTCCACGCTCACCGCAACAGGATCGACGACGCCCATGCCGACACCCGTCAAACCCCGCTTCGATACCTTCTACCGTCACGAGGCGCTGACCGACCTGCTGTTCGAATTCGCCGCCGCGCACCCGTCGCTGGTCAGCGTCGAGTCGATCGGCAAGAGCTACGAGGGGCGCGACATCTGGGTCGCGACGGTGACCAATCTCGCGACCGGCGCGCCCGCCGACAAGCCGGCGTTCTGGGCCGACGGCAATATCCACGCCGCCGAGGTGACGGCGAGCAGCGCGGTGCTGTACTACCTGCACCACCTGGTCGATGCCTACGGCGCGGACGGCGACGAGGGGCGCCGCATCACGCAGCTGCTCGATACGCGCACGATCTATCTGTGCCCGCGCCTGAATCCGGACGGCGCCGAGCTCGCGCTCGCCGACCGGCCGCGCCACATCCGCTCGTCGACGCGGCGCTACCCGTACGACGAGGAGCAGATCGACGGCCTGACGGTGGAAGACGTCGACGGCGACGGCCACATCCTCTTCATGCGCATCGCCGACCCGAACGGCACCTACAAGCGCCATCCGCAGGAGCCGCGCCTGATGGTGCCGCGCGAGCCGGGCGAGTTCGGCGGCGACTATTTCCGCCTCATGCCCGAGGGCACGCTCGAGGCCTACGACGGCCTTTCGATCACCGTCAACCGCGACCCCGAGGGGCTCGATCTGAACCGCAACTTCCCGCCCCAGTGGCGCCAGGAGCACGAACAGGTCGGCGCCGGCCCCTACCCGACGAGCGAGCCCGAGGTGCGCTCGGTGGTCGACTTCATCGTCCGGCATCCGAATATCGGTGCCGCGATCAGCTACCACACGCACAGCGGCGTCATCCTGCGGCCGATGGGAACGCAAAGCGACGACGACATGATCCCCGAGGACCTGTGGGCCTACAAGCGCTTCAGCGCGATCGGCGAGAAGGCGAGCGGCTATCCGGCGGTCAGCATCTTCCACGACTTTCGCTATCACCCGAAGGAAGTCATCAGCGGCACGCAGGATTGGGTCTACGAGCACCTCGGGGCGCTGTTCTGGGTGGTCGAGATCTGGTCGCCGAACGCCGAGGCCGGCATCAGCGGCTACAAGTGGACCGACTGGTATCGCGAGCATCCGATCGAGGACGACCTGAAGCTCCTGAAGTGGAGCGACGAACAGTGCGGCGGCCTCGCGCACCACGACTGGAAGCCGTTTCACCATCCGCAGCTGGGCGCCGTCGAGATCGGCGGCTGGGACCGCTTCAACTACTGGCGCAACCCGCCGCCGCATCTGCGCGAGCGCGAGGCGGCGCGCTTTCCGGCGTGGATGACGCAGATCGCGCTCGCCCTGCCCAAACTCGAACTGCTGCGCACCGAGGTGCGCGCCCTCGGCGACGATACCTGGCGCGTGCGCCTCGCCGTCTGCAACAGCGGCTGGCTGCCGGCCTACGTGACGCGCCGGGCGCTTGCCAACAAGACGGTGCGCGGCGTGATCTTCGAGATCCACCTGCCCGACGATGCGGCCGCCGGCGTCGCGCTGCTTTCCGGCAAGCGGCGCATCGAGGGCCCGCAGCTCGAGGGCCACGCGCCCAAGACATCGCTGCAGGCCTTCGTCCCGAGCCGCGAGATCACCGCCGACCGCGCGGTCGGCGAGTGGGTCGTGCGCGCACCGAAAGGGACGCGCCTGGCGCTGACCGCGCGCGCGGACCGCGCCGGCACGGTGCGCACCGAGGTCGTGCTCGACTGAACGCGGGTGCCGCGACGCGCGGGCGTCAGTGGCGCGGCTTGGCGGGCGATTTCGGCGGCCGCGCGCGGGGTGCATTCGGCGAGGCGTCCTCGACGGCCTGCTTCGCGAAATGGCGCATGTAGCTTCCCATCTCGGGCGCGATCGATTGCAGCGCGCGCCGGTGCTTGACCGCGAGCCGGTTGACCGCGCTTCGGCCGCGCGGCGTCAGCGCGACGACGACGCTGCGCCGGTCGCTTTCGGACTGCCTGCGCAGCGCGAGCCCGAGCTGCTCGATGCGGTCGACGAGGCCGACCGCGCTGTTGTGCTTGATCATCAGCTGCTGCGCGAGCAGCTTCACCGTCAGCGGCACATCGTCCTGCTGCGTCGCGATCGCGAGCAGCGCCTGGTACTGCACCGAGGTCAGCCCGAGTTGCGCCGACGCCTGCGTGCTGAACGAATCGAACTGGCGCAGCAGCATGCGAAACGATGCCAGCCGGGCGAGTTCGTCGGGCGCAATGCGAGGCGGCGCCGCCGCCAGCCGGGGTGATCTGCCCATGCGCGAACGCACCTCAGCGCCGCGAGGGCGATGCCCGACCGGCGAACACGGCCTTCGTACCGCCGCCACCTGACGCGCACCTGACGCGACGGCGCATTCTTCGCTCCGAGGGATACAAAGCAACACTTCTCGGTAGTTTCATGGAGATGGATGCGAAAGCGAGCATTGACGCTATATCGCGCAACGATGTAGATTAAACCATGATGTCGTGCCGCGATACATTTTTTGTCTATCGTGTCGGCCAGCGCAGTCGGTAGTTGCCCTCTTGCACGCGCGAGCCGGCTTCTTTGCAATGGCGCGTCATCGGTGTCCCGTGCGCAGCGGGGCGAATCTTTCGAGTCGTTCTTTCAAGGAGAGTCGTGATGAGCAAGTTCGAAGCTGACAACCTCGGCGATGCGGCGCGCCGCCAGGTCCTGTTGACCGGAGCCGGCGTGGCCGGCGGCATGCTGCTGCCTGGCGTGAGCTTGGCCGCCGACCAGCCGCCGATCGGCACCTGGCCGGCCGGCTCGCAGGGGCCGACCGTCACCGTTGCCGCGATGGTGCCGCTGACCGGCACCTACGCCGTGCAGGGCGCCGACGAGTTGAAGGGCTGGGAACTCGCCGTCGAGCACATCAACACGAACCACCCGCTGATGAAGGCGATCGCGCCGAAGATCGACAACGGCATCCTCGGCAAGAAGGTCAAGCTCGTGTCGGCCGACTCCGCTGCCAAGCCGAACCAGGCGCTGCAGGCGGCGCAGACCTTCATCAACCAGGACAAGGTCGTGCTGATGACGGGCTCGACCTCGTCGGCGGTCGCGGTCGCGATGAACAAGTTCGCGCAGCGCGAGCACATCCTGTACATGCCCGGCATCTCGGGCTCGAACGACACGACCGGCAAGGACTGCGTGCGCTACAGCTTCCGCCAGGGCTTCTACGGCGAGATGGCGGCCAACGCGATCGGGCCGGTGATGGTCAAGCAGTTCGGCAAGAACCGCAAGGCGGCGTTCATGACGCCCGACTACACCTACGGCCACACGACGACCAAGTCGGTGATGGACTACCTGACGAAGGAAGGCGGCTGGACGGTCGTGACCAACCAGGTCTCGCCGCTCGGGACGCAGGACTTCAGCCAGTACCTGACCAACATCGCCAACTCGGGCGCCGAGTTCCTGATAAACGTGAACTGGGGGCGCGACGCGGTGTTGTCGAGCCAGCAGGCCAAGCAGTTCGGCCTGCTGCCCAAGATGACGCTGGTGCTGCCCTACCAGATCCCGTTCATCGCGCCCGAGGCCGGCACCGACATCACGGCCGGCGTGCTCGCGGCAACCGACTTCTGGTGGACGTTGGAAGACAAGTATCCGCTCGCCAAGCAGTTCGTCGAGGCGTTCCAGAAGAAGTACGGCTACCGCCCGGAGTGGGGCGCCGAGAACGCCTACGTCAGCTTCGCGCACTGGGCGCGCATGGTCAGCGAGGCGGGCACCTTCTACCCGCCGGACGTGATCAAGCAGTGGGAAAAGGGCGAGACGATCCCGTCGCTGCTCGGCCCGGTCCACTACCGGCCGCAGGATCATCAGGAGGTTCACCCCGTCATCGTGGTGCGCGGCAAGGCGAAGAAGGACATGAAGAACCCGGAGGACTTCTGGGAGGTGATCGAGATCGTTCCCGGCGACAAGGTGATCCAGCCGCCGGGCGAGTTCGGCTGCAAGCTGGGCGACTACACCTGAGGCGGCAAGCGATCGCGGGTCGGGCGCCGAGACGGCGGCCGGCCCTTCCGATCCACCACGGCGGGCGGCGCGAGCCGGCCTTCGATCGACCGATGACGAGGACGGGATAACGTGTTCAGCTGGGGCAACCTGATTTCGCAGTGCTTCAACGGGCTGGTGCTGGGCGCGTTGCTGGCACTGATCTCGTCGGGCCTGACGATCATCTACGGCACGCTCGGCGTGCTCAACCTCGCGCACGGCGCGATGTTCATGCTCGGCGGCTATGCGGGCTGGGTCGCCTACGAGTACAGCGGCTCGTTCATCGTCGCCGTCGCCGCCGGTGCGCTGTTCGTGATGCTGGTCGGCGTGATCACCGAGCGGCTGATCATCCAGCACTTCTACGTCCGTCCGGCCGAGGACCAACTGCTCGTCACCTTCGGTCTCGGTATCGTCTTCGTCGAGACGGTGCGCTATTTCTTCGGCAGCCTGTCCAAGACGGTGCCGCCGCCGGCGCCGCTCGCGGGCATCACGAACCTCGGCTTCATGGTCTACCCGACGTATCGGCTCGGGCTGCTCGGGATCGTCACGGTCGCGCTGCTCGCCCTGTACTTCGTGCTCTACCGCACCCGCATCGGCATGATCGTGCGCGCCGGCATCGAGGATGCGGTGATGGTCGACTCGCTCGGCATCAACGTGCAGCGTGTCTTCATGCTGGTATTCGGCATCGGCGCGATGGCCGCCGGCTTCGCCGGCATCGTCAACGCGCCGGTGGTCGCGGTGGCGCCCGATGTCGGCGACGCGATCCTGGTGCAGACCTTCGTCGTCGTCGTCATCGGCGGCGTCGGCTCCTTCGCCGGCGCGGTGCTGGGCGGGCTGATCGCCGGCCAGATCATCAGCCTGACCTCGATGATCGACCCCGCCTACTCCTACGTCATGTTGTTCGTCGCGATGACGCTCGTGCTCGTGCTGCGCCCCTACGGGCTGCTCGGCACGGCCAGCCGCGACTAAGCCGATTCTGCGATGCCGTCAAGACAACGCCCGTTCGTCGTCGAGATCATTGCGCTGCTCGCGCTGATCGCCGCCCCCTTCATCCTGCCGCACCTGGGCTTCAACCCGACGACGATCAACCGCATCCTGATCTGGGGTCTGGTCGGCATCGGCTTCGATCTGCTGTTCGGCTTCACCGGGCTGCTGTCGTTCGGGCAGGCGGCCTTCTTCGGCACCGGCGGCATGTTCGCCGCCTACCTGCTGACGCAGACCTCGTTCACCAATACGATCGGCGCGGCGATCGCCGGCACGGTGGTCGCCGGCATCATCGGCTACCTGATCGGCCTGCTCGCGCTGCGCCGCACCGGCATCTATTTCGCGATGATCACGGTGGCGATCGCCGAGGTCTTCTTCTTCGTCGAGTTCAACCCGTTGTCGCAGTTCACCGGCGGCGAGAACGGCCTGCCCGGCGTGCCGCCGCCGAACCTGAGCCTGGGCTTCTTCGAGTTCACGTTCAGCAGCAACTGGCAGATGTACGGCTTCTTCGCGTTCTGGTATTTCGTCGGTCTCGTGATCGCGCTGCGCATCGTGCGCTCGCCGGTCGGCCTGCTGCTGCGCGCGATCCGCGACAACCCGCTGCGCGCCCAGGCGCTCGGCCACGATATCCACGGCTACAAGATGACGGTGTTCGTCGTCGCGGCGATGTATTCGGGCTTCGGCGGCAGCCTGCTCGGCATGCTGCAGGGCTTCATGCCGCCCGATGCCTTCATGTTCCACACCTCGGGCGAGATCGTCATGCAGACCGCGATCGGCGGCGCCGGCTGGCTGTTCGGCCCGCTGCTGGGCGCGACGGTGTGGCTGTACCTGAGCGACCTGTTCCAGACGACGCTCAACCTCGGCGCGACCTGGAAGCTCGTCCTCGGCATCGTCTTCGTGCTGCTCGTCGTATTCCTGCGCCACGGGCTCGTCGGCGCGATCGTCGATCTCTACCATCTGGCCCGGCCGCGCAAGCCGGCAGCGCCCGTGGGCGCCGCATCCGCGCCGTCCGCGCAAGCGGTTCGCAGGGCTGCCACGGACAATCCGGCGCGGCGCAAGGCGACGGCCAGCCAGAGCGGGGCGATCCTTCAGGCGACCGGGCTGACCAAGCGCTACGGCGGCCTGGTCGCCAACAGCGATATCGATTTCAGCGTCGACCACGGCGAGTTGCGCGGCATCATCGGCCCGAACGGCGCCGGCAAGAGCACCTTCTTCAAGATGCTGACCTGCGAGGTGACGCCGACTTCGGGCAAGATCGTCTTCGACGGCCGCGACATCACGCA
>CALMIL010000133.1 GCA_937864005.1 uncultured Burkholderiales bacterium | reverse complement strand
GTGCCTGCTGCTCAACTGGTGGTTCTATCTGCGAAAGAACGCGTATATCAAGAATCCGTGATCGCCAGGGGCCGTCCACGCGGCCCGTCGATCGATGCGCATCCGCGGTTCGCACCGGCAAGTTGCGGTGCACTAGAAAAGGAAACCTCATGAGTCACTTTCTCGATCGCCTGAACTTCTTCGCGATGCCGAAGGAACCCTTCTCCGGCGAACACGGTGTCGCCACCGGCGAAGACCGCACCTGGGAAGACGCGTATCGCAACCGCTGGGCGCACGACAAGATCGTGCGCAGCACGCATGGTGTGAACTGCACCGGTTCGTGCTCGTGGAAGATCTACGTCAAGGGCGGCATCGTGACGTGGGAGACGCAGCAGACCGACTACCCGCGCACGCGCTGGGACATGCCGAACCACGAGCCGCGCGGCTGCGCGCGCGGCGCGAGCTACAGCTGGTACCTCTACAGCGCGAACCGCGTCAAGCACCCGATGGTGCGCGGCCGTCTGCTCAAGCATTGGCGCGCGGCACGTTTGCAGCACGGCCCGGTCGAGGCCTGGGCCTCGATCCAGGCCGACGAGACCAAGCGGCGCGACTACCAGAAGGTGCGCGGCCTCGGCGGCTTCGTGCGCTCGAGCTGGGACGAGGTCAACGAGATCGTCGCCGCCGCCAACGTCTACACCGCCAAGACCTACGGACCGGATCGCGTCATCGGCTTCTCGCCGATCCCGGCGATGTCGATGATCAGCTATGCGTCGGGCGCGCGCTACCTGTCGCTTATCGGCGGCGTCTGCCTGAGCTTCTACGACTGGTATTGCGACCTGCCGCCGTCCAGCCCGCAGGTCTGGGGCGAGCAGACCGACGTGCCCGAATCGGCCGACTGGTACAACTCGACCTACATCATCGCCTGGGGTAGCAACGTGCCGCAGACGCGCACGCCCGACGCGCACTTCTTCACCGAGGTGCGCTACAAGGGGGCGAAGACGGTCGCCGTGACGCCCGACTACTCGGAGGTGGCCAAGCTGTCCGACATCTGGCTGCACCCGAAGCAGGGCACCGATGCGGCGGTCGCGATGGCGATGGGCCACGTCGTGCTGCGCGAGTTCTTCTTCGGCGCCGACAGCGCCGCGCTGCCGGGCGGGCGCTCGGCGTACTTCGACGACTACGCGCGCCGCTACACCGACCTGCCGATGCTCGTGCTGCTCGAGGAGACGACGCTGGCCGACGGCAGCACCGCGCTCGTTCCCGGCCGCTACCTGCGCGCGAGCGACTTCAACGGCAAGCTCGGACAGGCCAACAACGCCGAATGGAAGACGCTCGCCTTCGACGCCGCGGGCAAGGTCGTGCTGCCCAACGGCTCGATCGGTTTTCGCTGGGGCCCGGAGGGCCGTGCTGATGCCGGCCGCTGGAACCTCGAGGACAAGGAGGCGTGCAACGACACGGCGGTCAAGCTCAAGCTCTCGGTGATCGAGGGCGGCGACCAGGGGCACGACGTCGCCAACGTCGCGTTTGCGTACTTCGGCGGTGTCGCGACGCCGCACTTTCCGGCCAATGCCCAGCAGGGCGACGTCATACGCGCCAAGGTGCCGGCGGTGCGGCTGCGCCTGGGCAAGGCGGGCGAGGAGCGCTATGCGATGGTCGCGACGGTATTCGACCTGCAGGCGGCCCAGTACGGCATCGACCGCGGCTTCGGCTCCGGCGCGAAGAGCTTCGACGACGACGCCCCCTACACCCCGGCCTGGCAGGAGGCGATCACCGGCGTCAAGCGCGAGCAGATCATCACCGTCGCGCGCCAGTTCGCCGAGAACGCGCACAAGACGCACGGCAAGTCGATGGTCATCATCGGCGCCGGCATGAACCACTGGTACCACAGCGATATGAACTATCGCGGCGTCATCAATCTGTTGATGATGTGCGGTTGCGTCGGCCAGAGCGGCGGCGGCTGGTCGCACTACGTCGGCCAGGAGAAGCTGCGCCCGCAGACCGGCTGGACGGTGCTCGCCTTCGCGCTCGACTGGATCCGTCCGCCGCGCCAGCAGAACAGCACCAGCTTCTTCTACGCCCATACCGACCAGTGGCGCTACGAGAAGCTCGGCATGGACGAGGTGCTCTCGCCGCTCGCCGACAAGAAGATGTACGGCGGCAGCATGATCGACTACAACGTGCGCGCCGAGCGCATGGGGTGGCTGCCGAGCGCGCCCCAGCTGCAGACCAATCCTCTGCAGCTCGTGCGCGACGCGCAGGCCGCCGGCATGGAGCCGAAGGACTATGTCGTCAAGGCCTTGAAGGACGGATCGCTCGCGATGAGCTGCGACGATCCCGACCACCCCGCCAACTGGCCGCGCAACCTGTTCGTCTGGCGCAGCAACCTGCTCGGCTCTTCGGGCAAGGGGCACGAGTATTTCCTCAAGCACCTGCTCGGCACGAGTAACGGCGTGCAGGGCAAGGACCTCGGCGCCGAGGACGCCAAGCCGTCCGAGGTCGCCTGGCACGCCAAGGCGCCCGAGGGAAAGCTCGACCTGCTCGTCACGCTCGACTTCCGCATGAGCACGACCTGCCTGTACAGCGATATCGTGCTGCCGACCGCGACCTGGTACGAGAAGAACGACCTGAATACGAGCGACATGCACCCCTTCATCCACCCGCTGTCGACCGCGGTGGACCCGGCCTGGCAATCGCGCAGCGACTGGGAGATCTACAAGGGCTTCGCGAAGAAGTACAGCGAGGTCTGCGTCGGCCATCTCGGCGTCGAGCGCGAGGTGGTGCTCGCGCCGCTGATGCACGACAGCCCGGGCGAGCTCGGCCAGCCGTTCGAGGTGACCGACTGGAAGCGCGACGAGTGCGAGCTGATCCCCGGCAAGACGGCGCCGCAGATCGCGGTCGTCGAGCGCGACTTCCCGAACGTCTACAAGCGCTACACGGCGCTCGGGCCGCTGATGAACAAGATCGGCAACGGCGGCAAGGGCATCGCGTGGAATACGCAGACCGAAGTCCGCCAGCTCGGCGAACTCAACGGCAACGTGCGCGACGAAGGCGCGACCTGCGGCATGCCCAGGATCGAGACCGATATCGACGCCTGCGAAGTCGTCATGATGCTCGCCCCCGAGACGAACGGCCATGTCGCGGTGAAGGCGTGGGAGGCGCTTTCGAAGGTCACCGGGCGCGACCACACGCACCTCGCGATCCACCGCGAGGACGAGAAGATCCGCTTCCGCGATATCCAGGCCCAGCCGCGCAAGATCATCAGCTCGCCGACCTGGAGCGGCATCGAGAGCGAGACCGTCAGCTACAACGCCGGCTACACCAACGTCCACGAGCTGATCCCGTGGCGCACGCTCACCGGGCGCCAGCAGTTCTACCAGGACCATCCGTGGATGATCGCCTTCGGCGAGGGCTTCTCGACCTATCGGCCGCCGGTGGATCTGAAGGCGACGGTTGCGATCCACAACCAGCGCGGCAACGGCAACAAGGAGATCCTGCTCAACTTCATCACGCCGCACCAGAAGTGGGGCATCCACAGCACCTACACCGACAACCTGATGATGCTCACGCTCAGCCGCGGCGGGCCGATCATCTGGATCAGCGAGGACGACGCTCGATCAGCCGGCGTGGTCGACAACGACTGGGTCGAGCTCTTCAACGTGAATGGCGCGATCGCCGCGCGCGCCGTCGTCAGCCAGCGCGTCAAGCCGGGCATGGTGATGATGTATCACGCGCAGGAGAAGATCGTGAATACCCCCGGCGCCGAGATCACCGGCGTGCGCGGCGGCATCCACAACTCGGTGACGCGCATCGTGCTCAAGCCGACGCACATGATCGGCGGCTATGCGCAGCTCGCGTACGGCTTCAACTACTACGGAACGATAGGCACGAACCGCGACGAATTCGTCATCGTGCGCAAGATGAACAAGATCGACTGGCTCGATACGCCGGTCGGCGAAGAGCACGTCCGTTCCACTCAAGCTCATGGAGAGGTCGCATGAAGATCCGTGCCCAGATCGCGATGGTGCTGAACCTGGACAAGTGCATCGGCTGCCACACCTGTTCGGTTACCTGCAAGAACGTCTGGACCAGCCGCCCGGGCATGGAGTACGCCTGGTTCAACAACGTCGAGACCAAACCCGGCATCGGCTACCCGAAGGAGTGGGAGAACCAGGACAAGTGGAACGGCGGCTGGGTAAGGAAGGCCAGCGGCGCGATCGAGCCGCGCCAGGGCGGCAAGTGGAAGCTCTTGATGAAGATCTTCGCGAATCCAAACCTGCCGCAGATCGACGACTACTACGAGCCCTTCACCTTCGACTACGACCACCTGCAAAGCGCGCCCGAGATGAAGGCGAGTCCGACCGCCCGGCCGCGCAGCCTGATCACCGGCATGCAGATGGACAAGATCGTCTGGGGCCCGAACTGGGAGGAGATCCTCGGCGGCGAATTCGCCAAGCGCAGCGTCGACAAGAACTTCGACGGCTTCGAGGCGGCGCAGAAGGCGATGGTCGGCGAGTACGAGAACACCTTCATGATGTACCTGCCGCGCCTGTGCGAGCACTGCCTGAATCCGGCGTGCGTCGCATCCTGCCCGTCGGGCTCGATCTACAAGCGCGAGGAGGACGGCATCGTCCTCATCGACCAGGACAAGTGCCGCGGCTGGCGCATGTGCGTCTCGGGCTGCCCGTACAAGAAGATCTACTACAACTGGAAGAGCGGCAAGGCCGAGAAGTGCATCTTCTGCTATCCGCGCATCGAGGCCGGCCAGCCGACGGTGTGCAGTGAGACCTGCGTCGGCCGCATCCGCTACCTGGGCGTGCTGCTGTACGACGCCGATCGCATCCAGGAGGCGGCCAGCGTCGAGCGCGACCGCGACCTCTACCAGGCGCAGCTCGGCATCTTCCTCGACCCCTTCGATCCGGCGGTGATCGAGCAGGCGGCGAAGGACGGCATCCCCGACAAGTGGATGGAGGCGGCGCGCACGAGCCCGGTCTACAAGATGGCGGTGCAGTGGAAGGTCGCGCTGCCGCTGCACCCCGAATACCGCACGCTGCCGATGGTCTGGTACGTGCCGCCGCTGTCGCCG
>CALMIL010000132.1 GCA_937864005.1 uncultured Burkholderiales bacterium | reverse complement strand
TGGGGTGGCTGATGGGGCTCGAACCCACGACAACAGGAATCACAATCCTGGACTCTACCAACTGAGCTACAGCCACCGTAGAGCGCGCCAGTATACGCGACGCCCGCGTGCGGACCCGCGTATTGCTTGGGCCGCCAGGGCGTGCACGGCGCGCGCGAGCGCCCTATTTGCCGGCTGATTGCTGCGTCGAGGCCGAATCGGCAGCGGGCTGCTTCACGGGCTCGATCTTGACCTTGAAGCGCGCCTTCAGCGCGTCGTAGTAGGCCGCCATCTCGGCGCCGGTCCAGGACTGCGCGTAGGCCGCGGCGAGCTGGCTGCCGTCTCCGGCTGCCGGGTCGCGGCCGAGCACCTTGTCGATCTTCGCGATCGCGTAGCCGTCGGCGCCGAGATCGACGCCGACGAATGCGGGCAGCTTGGTCGAATCGGCGCGCAGCACGGCGTCGACGAGCGCCGCCGGCAGCTCATGGCGCTGCGCCCGCGATACCGTGATCGGCGCTGAATCGAGCGTTGCACCGGCCGCATCTTTCAGGCTCGCGAGCCTGGCCTCGCCGGCCTTGCGCGCATCGGCGGCGGCCAGCTCGGCCTTCACCGCGGCGAGCACCTCGGGCTTGACCTCCGCGAAGGGCCGAAGGTGTGCCGGCGAGTAGCTGACGACGCGGCCCGAGACGAGCTGGTTGGAGCCGGTTTCGACGGCTTCGGTATTGCGCTTGTTGCGCAGGGCTTCGCTGCCGAAGATCTGCTCGAGAAACTTCGGCGAGGCCAGCGGCCCGGTCGCGCCCGGCGCGGGCGTGTGCGTGACGCCCTGCGCGCGGTGCAGTTCGAGCTTGAACTTGTCGGCCACGGGTTGCAGGCTGTCGGGCTGCTCGTAGACCATATTGCTGAAGTCCGACGCGATCTCGGTGAAGCGGCGCTGCGCGAGCTGGGTCTTGACTTCGTTTTCCAGTTCCGGGCGTACCGCTTCGAAGCTGCGCTTCTCGCCGCCGCGCACGCCGGTCAGCTTGATGATGTGATAGCCGAAGTCGGACTCGACGACGCCGCTGACCTCGCCCGGCTTCAATGCGAATGCGGCGTCCTCGAACGGCTTGACCATCGCGCCGCGCGAGAAATAGTCGAGGTCGCCGCCGCGCTCGGCCGAGCCCGGATCGTCGGAGTTCTTCTTCGCCAGCTCGGCGAAGGAATCCGGGTTCGCCTTCACCTGCGCGAGCAGCGCCTCGGCCTTGGCCTTGGCCTTGGCGCGAACATCGGCCGGCGCATCCTTGGGCGCATTGATCAGGATGTGGCTCGCGCGACGCTCCTCGGGCGTCGTGTAGCGCGCCGCGTTCTCGGTGTAGTACTTGCGCAGATCGTCCTCGGAGACCGAGATGTCTGCCTTCAACGCGTTCAGGTCGAGCACGACATACTCGATGCTCGCCTGCTCGGGCGCGGTGAAGCGGGCGGCGTGTCTGGGATCCTTGTAGTAGGCCTCGAGCTGGGCCTCGGTCGGATCGGCCTTGCCGGTGAAGTCCTTGGTGTCGAAGCGAAGGATCTGGACTTCGCGCTGCTGCAGCAGCGCATCCATCGCTGCCGCGCTGTCGGCCGGCGCCGGAAAGACCGTCCCGCCGATGCCGAGCAGAACCTGGCGGCGCGCGAGATCCTGCGTCAGCCGCTGGGCGAACTGCTCCGACGACATGCCCTGCTGCGCCAGCACGTCCTTGTTGACGCTGCCGTCGGGGTTGCGCAGGAAGGCGAACTGCGGGTCGCTGACGAAGATGCGCCGCAGCCGGTCATCGTTCGGTGCAAGGTGGTCCTTGTCGGCGGCGACGAGCATCACGCGCTCGCGCACCAGTTCGTCGAGGGTGCGCTCGCGCATTTGCGGCGTGTCGAGCAGCTTCGCGTCGATCGTCGGCATCTCGCGCCGCAGGCGCTCGATCTGCTGCCGATGCGCCGCCTCGAGTTCGCTTTGCGTGATGTTCTGGCCCGCGACTTCGGCCACCGTCATCCGGCCGCCTTCGGACAGTCGCGTATAGCCCTCGATGCCGAAAAAGGCAAAAGACGGCACGATGAGCACGACGAGCATGAACTGCATCGCCTTCATGTGCTTGCGAATGAAATCGAACATCGAATGCCCTGAATCCGTAGTGGCCGACAGTGAATTGGCGCGACGCGACACCAGAAGCGACAAAGGCGAACCAAGGTTCGCCTTCTACGGGCCGTCTCGAGTGCCGCCGCGATTCTACCCGCTGCAAGCCGCGCCTCTCTTGCGGCCCGCGCGTGCCGCGGGCAAGGGCCGCCGCAGCGCGCGCCGGCACTCGCGGGCTTGGCATCGGGGCTGCCCCGTTGCAGGCAGGCAGGCGCGCTCGCGCCGCTCTCGGTGGTGGGTGCTGAGGGGCTCGAACCCCCGACCTACGCCTTGTAAGGGCGCCGCTCTACCAACTGAGCTAAGCACCCCGAGCGCGGGTGGCGCATGCCTTCGCGATTCGTGCCCAAGCGGCCGCGCGCGCCGCGCCGCACAAGCAAACGATCAGTTCAGCGCATCCTTCAGGCCCTTGCCGGGCCGGAATTTCGGCACCTTGGCCGACTTGATCTTGATTGCCGCGCCGGTGCGCGGATTGCGGCCGGTGCGCGCCGCCCGCTTGCTGACCGAGAACGTGCCAAACCCGACCAGCGAGACGCTGTTGTTCTTCTTCAAGGTCGCTTTCACGCCTCCGATCATCGCTTCCAGGGCGCGCGTCGCCGCCGCCTTGGAGATGTCGGCCTGCTTGGCGATGTGCTCGATCAATTCGGACTTGTTCACGTAGGATCCCCTCGGAAAATTGCCTCAGCTTGAATTCGATTGGCAGTTGCGCGCCGGTCTTCGGGTTGGCTCTCGGGTGCGATTCATTACAGCCGCGAGCCCCATGCCTGTCAAGCGTGAATGGGCATTCTAAGTGGATTCACCCCCCCGATTCCCGGGGGGAAGGCGCAGAGTTTCACGCTTGACAGATGCGCGATCGCTGCACCCTGTCGGGTGCGTTGCGTCACAGCGCCTGCTCGATCGCGCGCCCGAGGTCCGCGGTGCGCGCCGTGCCGCCCAGGTCCGGCGTCAGCGGCGCGTGGCGACCCGCGTCGAGCACGCGCTCGATGGCGCCGACGATGGCGTCATGGGCGTCGCGATGACCGAGAAAGTCGAGCATCAGCGCGGCCGACCAGATCTGCCCGATCGGGTTGGCGATCCCGCGCCCGGCGATGTCGGGTGCCGAGCCATGCACCGGCTCGAACAGCGACGGCCAGGCGCGGCTCGGATTGATATTCGCCGACGGCGCGATGCCGATCGTCCCGGTGCAGGCCGGCGCGAGATCGGAGAGGATGTCGCCGAACAGGTTGCTCGCGACGACGACGTCGAATATCTCCGGCCGCAGCACGAAGTTGGCGGCGAGGATGTCGATGTGAAACCGGTCGACGGCGACGTCCGGGTAGGACTGCGCCATCGCCTCGACGCGCTCGTCCCAGTACGGCATCGTGATCGCGATGCCGTTGCTCTTCGTCGCCGAGGTGAGTTTCCTGCGCGGCCTGCCGCGCGCGAGTTCGAAAGCGAACTTCAGCACGCGATCGACGCCGGTGCGCGACATCACCGTCTCCTGGATCACGATCTCGCGCTCGCTGCCCTCGTACATGCGCCCGCCGACGCTCGAGTACTCGCCTTCGGTGTTCTCGCGCACGATCAGCATGTCGATCTCGCCCGCCGCACGCGGGCTGCCGTCGCGCCGCACGAGCGGCGAGCGCACGCCCGGCATCAATCGCGCCGGCCGCAGGTTGACGTACTGGTCGAAATCGCGCCGAAAGCGCAGCAGCGAGCCCCAGAGCGAGATGTGGTCGGCGATCTTCGCCGGCCAGCCGACCGCGCCGAAGAGGACCGCATCGTGCCCGCCGAGGCGCTCCTTCCAATCGTCGGGCAGCATCTTGCCGTGGCGTTCGAAATAGTCCCAGCTCGAGAAGTCAAAATGGTCGAGCTCGAGCGCGATGCCGAACCTGCGGGCGGCGGCATCGAGCACGCGAAGCCCCTCGGGCATCACCTCCTTGCCGATGCCGTCGCCGGCGATCACGGCGATGCGATGCGTCGTCATTGGCTTCCTCCTGTTGCGTCAGTCGCCGACCCGTTGCGCCGCGCCGGGCTGCTGTGCCGCAGCCGTCACGAGCGCGACGCCGACCGCCGTCAGCGCCAGGCCGATTGCCATCATCAGCGTGAATGGCTCGTCGAACATCAGCCACGCCATCAGCGCGGTGCACGGCGGCACGAGGTACATCAGGCTGCTCACCTGCGTCGCCGCACCGCGCTGGATCAGCAGGTAGAGCAGCGAACTGCCGCCGAGCGTGAGGCCGAGCACCGACCAGGCGATCGCCGCGATCAGCTCCGGGTCCATCACCATCGCCTCGTGCTCGAACAGCGCGAGCGGCAGCGTGACGGCCAGCGCGGCAAGCATCTGGATCGTGCCGGCGGTGCGCACGTCGCAGGGACGCACGAAGCGCTTCTGGTAGAGCGTGCCGGCGGTAATCGACACCAGCGCGAGCATCGCGAGCGAAAAACTGAAGGCCGTGACTTCGCCGGTGTCGAGCTTGCGCCAGACGACGAGCACGAGGCCGGCAAGCCCGAGGACGAGGCCGAGCCACTGGCGCGCCGTGATGCGCGCGGCCGCATCGCCGGCTGCGCCGCCGCCCGCCGCCCCGGACGGCGCGTGCGCGGTGACCCAGAGCGCCGTCAGCACCGGCTGCAGCCCGACAAGCAGCGCCGCGGTGCCGGCCCCCATGCCGAGCTTGACGGCGCTCCAGACGCCGCCGAGGTAGCCGGCCTGCAGCAGCACGCCGACGACGGCCAGATGCAGCCACTCGCTGCGGCTGCGCGGCCACGGCGCGCGCGAAGCCGCGATCCAGATCAGGAAGCAGACGATGGAGAGCGCATAGCGCGTGCTCAGGAAGCGCAGCGGCGGCGCGTGCGGCATCCCCAGGCGCGCGACGACGAAGCCGGTGCTCCAGATCAGCACGAAGACCCACGGCATCGCGCGTGCCAGCAGTCGCTGATTCACTTCGCTATTTGGCCTTGGCGCGGATCTCGGGCAGCGCCTTGCGCAGGTAGTAGACCATCGACCAGATCGTCAGGATCGCCGCGAGATAGATCAGCAGCGTGCCCCAGAAATGCGTATCGATGGCACCGAACAGCTTGCCGTCGAAGAGCAGGAACGGGATCGCGATCATCTGCACCATGGTCTTCGCCTTGCCCAGCATGTGCACCGCGACGCTGCGCGAGGCGCCGATCTGCGCCATCCATTCGCGCAGCGCCGAGATCGCGATCTCGCGCCCGATGATGACGAAGGCGATCAGCGCATGAACCCGGTCGAGGTGCACGAGCACGAGGAGCGCCGCGCAGACGAGGAATTTGTCGGCCACCGGGTCGAGGAAGGCGCCGAACGACGACGTCATATTCAGCCGACGCGCCAGGTAGCCGTCGAGCCAGTCGGTGAGCGCGACGATCACGAACAGCACCGTCGCGAGCTGGTTTTGCAGCGTCGGCGCCAGGTGCAGGTAGAACACGCCGACGATGAGAGGGATCGCGACGATGCGCCCCCAGGTCAGCAGCGTCGGCAAATTGAAGAACATGCGGCGATTGTGCCGAACTTCCGCTGCCGCGCTTCGTTGGAGGCTCGGGCGCCGGCCGCGGCGCTCAGTGCAGCGCGCGATAGATCGTTTCGGCGAGCTCCTTCGAGATGCCGTCCACCGTCTGCAGATCCTGCGCGCTCGCCTGCCCGACGCCGCGCACGCCGCCGAAACGCTGCAGCAGCCTGGCGCGCTTCTTCGGGCCGACGCCGGGGATATCCTCGAGCGCGCTGCCGCCGGTGCGAACGCTGGCCCGGCGCGCGCGCATGCCGGTGATCGCGAAGCGGTGCGCCTCGTCGCGAATCTGCGCGATCAGCATCAACGCCGCCGAATCCGGCGCGAGCGATACCTTCGCGCGGCCATCGGCAAAGACGAGCTCCTCGAGTCCGACCTTGCGCCCCTCGCCCTTCTCGACGCCGACGATCAGCGACAGGTCGAGGCCGAGTTCCTCGAACACCTCGCGCGCCATCGCGACCTGGCCGCGTCCGCCGTCGACGAGGACGAGGTCGGGCATGCGTGCCGCGCCGTTCTTCAGCGCAGCGTCCGGCTCCGAGGCCAGCGCCGCGATCTTCGCGTAGCGGCGCATCAGCACCTGGCGCATCGCGGCATAGTCGTCGCCGCCGGCGACGCCTTCGATGTTGTAGCGCCGGTACTGGGCGCTTTGCATCCTGTGGCTGTCGTAGACGACGCACGACGCCTGCGTCGCCTCGCCCGCGGTGTGGCTGATGTCGAAGCACTCGATGCGCAGCCGCGAAGGCTCCTCGCACGACAGGTCCAGCGCTTCGATCAGCGCGCGGGTTCGCGCCTGCTGCGAGCCTTCCTCGGCGAGCAGCCGGGCGAGCGCGAGTTCGGCGCCCTGGGTCGCCATCTCGAGCCACGCGCGGCGCTGGCCGCGCGGCTGAACCTGGAGATCGACCCTGGCGCCCGCGTGCGCCGACAGCGCATCGATCAGATCCGCATCGACCGCGTGGCTCGCGATCAGCAGCGGCGGCACGCCCGCGCCGACATAGTGTTGCGCGATGAAGGCCTCCAGCACCTGCACGTCGGGCGACAGCGCCGGCGGTTCGCCGGCCTCGGGCCGCGCCGGCTCGGCCGTCGCCGCGCGCAGCTCGGTTGCTTCGTCCACCTGCGCCGGGAAGTAGGCCCGGTCGCCGAGGTGGCGCCCGCCGCGCACCATCGCCAGATTGACGCACGCCCGCCCGCCGCGCACCTTGACGGCCAGGATGTCGGCATCCTTGTCGAAACCCGCGCCCGAATTGGCTTCGACCGATTGCTGATGCAGCACGTTGGCGAGCGCGCGTAACTGATTGCGAAGCTCGGCCGCCTGTTCGAATTCGAGCGCTTCGGCGTGCGCCAGCATCCGCGCCTGCAGCTGCTCCATCACCTCGCTCGTCTCGCCGCGCAGGAAGGCCTCGGCATGGGCGACATCGCGCGCATAGTCGGCCGCCGCGATGTAGCCGACGCAGGGCGCGGTGCAGCGCTTGATCTGGTAGAGCAGGCACGGCCGCGTGCGGTGCGCGAAGACGGTGTCCTCGCAGGTGCGCAGCCGGAACGCCTTTTGCAGCAGATGGATCGTCTCCTTCACCGCCCATGCGCTCGGGTAGGGGCCGAAGTAGCGATGCCGCCGATCCACCGCGCCGCGGTAGTACGCCATGCGGGGAAATGCGGCCGCGGCGGGCGACTGCACATCGCCGGCGTCGCGCGCCGCGGTGATCTTCAGGTACGGATAGCTCTTGTCGTCGCGAAACAGGATATTGAAGCGCGGCGCGAGCGACTTGATGAGATTGTTCTCGAGCAGCAGCGCCTCGGCCTCGGAGCGCACGACCGTCGTCTCCAGGCGCGCGATGCGTTCGATCATCAAGCCGATGCGCGTCCCGGCGTGGTTCTTCTGGAAGTAGCTTGAGACGCGCTTCTTCAGGTTTCGGGCCTTGCCGACATAGAGCACCCCACCCTGGGCGTCGAAATAGCGGTACACGCCGGGGCGCGCCGGCAGCGCGGCCACCTCGGCCAGCAGCCGCGCACGCGCCGCCTCGGGGGTCTCGGACGCTGCGGTTTCAGGCTGCGGCTTGCTCATCGGCGTCGATTGTGCCGCGCACATTCCGGCCTGCCGGCTGCCGATAATGACCGCCATGACCCGCGCATGGGACGTCTTCTGCCGCGTGATCGACAACCACGGCGACCTGGGCGTGTCCTGGCGCATTAGCGCCGATCTGGCCGCGCGCGGCGAGCGCGTCAGGCTGTGGGTCGACGATGCTTCGGCGCTCGCGTGGATGGCGCCGGGCGGGCGGGACGGCGTGCAGGTCATCCCCTGGTCCGACCCCGCGCCCGACCTCGCGCCGGCGGATGTCGTGATCGAGTGCTTCGGCTGCGATCCGCCGGCGCGCTTCGTGCAGCGGATGGCGGCGATGCATCCGGCGCCGGTCTGGATCAATCTCGAATATCTGAGCGCCGAACCGTACGCCGAGCGCAGCCATGGTCTGCCCTCGCCGGTGCAGGTCACGCCGGACCGCTTGCTCGAGAAGCGCTTTCATTTTCCCGGCTTCACCGCCGCCAGCGGCGGGCTGCTGCGCGAGCCGGGCCTGCAGGACGCAAGGCGCGCTTTCGATCGCAATGCCTGGCTGCGTGCGCAGCGAATCAAACCGCTGCGCGACGAGCGGCTCGTGAGCCTCTTTTGCTACGCCAATGCGGCGCTGCCCGCGCTGCTCGGCGCACTCGGTTCCGAGCCGACACTGTTGCTCGCGACGGCGGGCGCGGCGGCAGACGAGGTGGATCGGGCGCTCGACGCAGGTTCGCGGCGCGGCGCGCTGCGCGTCCACAAGCTGCCCTACCTGACGCAGCAGGACTACGACCGCCTTCTCTGGTCCTGCGACCTCAACTTCGTGCGCGGCGAGGACTCGTTCGTGCGCGCGCAATGGGCGGACCGGCCCTTCGTCTGGCAGGCCTACGCGCAGACCGATGCGGCGCATCTGACCAAGGTCGATGCCTTTCTGGATCGTTTCCTGGCCGGCGCCGATCCCGGTCTTGACGGGCCGCTGCGCCGGCTGTTCCACGCCTGGAACGCAAGCCCCGGGCATTCGCTGCCGCGCGCCGATGCGTGGCCCGAGGCAAGCGCCTGGACCGCCCATTGCGAGGCATGGCGCGAGGCACTGTGCAGGCAGCCCGATCTGGTCACGCAACTGCTTCGCCGCGTCGCGCAATCACGCTAAAATCGAAAGCTTTGTTTGCGGGCAGCATGTGCGCCCGAACCCAACCCATCCAAGTGGAACAGCTATGAAGATCGCCCAGGAAATTCGCGCCGGCAACGTCATCATGAACGGCAAGGACCCGATGGTCGTGCTCAAGACCGAGTACAGCCGCGGCGGCCGCAACTCGGCCACGGTGCGCATGAAGCTCAAGAGCCTGCTCAGCAACTCGGGGACCGAGGTCGTCTACAAGGCCGACGACAAGATGGACCAGATCGTGCTCGACAAGAAGGATTGCACCTACACCTATTTCGCCGACCCGATGTACGTCTTCATGGACGCCGAGTACAACCAGTTCGAGGTCGAGGCCGACAACATGGGCGACGCGATCCAGTACCTCGAGGACAACATGCCGGTCGAGGTCGTCTTCTACGACGGCAAGGCGATCTCGGTCGAACTGCCGACCTCGGTCGTGCGCGAGATCCAGACCGAGCCCGCCGTCAAGGGCGACACCTCGGGCAAGGTGATGAAGCCGGCGAAGACCGCGACCGGCCTCGAGATCGCGGTGCCGCTTTTCGTCGAGAGCGGCGACAAGATCGAGATCGACACCCGCACTCACGAATACCGCAAGCGCGTCTGAGCGGGCGCGGCTGCCGGGCGCGGCGTCGTGAAGACCGCCCCGGTCGTCGCCACGCCGCTCGCCTTCGACGCCGACGGCATCCCGTTCTCCGAGCGCTACGGCGACCGCTACCACCCGCGCCACGGCGCGCTCGCGCAGGCGGCGCACGTCTTTCTCGCCGGCAATGGCCTGCCCGGCCGCTGGCAGGGCCGTGATCGCTTCGTCATCGTCGAGACGGGCTTCGGCCTCGGCAACAACTTTCTCGCCGCCTGGAACGCTTGGCGGGACGACCCGAACCGCTGCGCGCGGCTGCACTTCATCTCGATCGAGAAGCACCCGCTGACGGCAGCCGACCTGCAGCGCGCGCATGCGGCGTCGCCGCTGCCCGAACTGGCCGCAGCGCTCGTGCGGGCCTGGCCGCCGCTGACGCCGAATCTGCACCGGCTTGCGTTCGATGACGGCCGCATCGAACTGCTGCTTGCGCTCGGCGACGTCGCGGCCTGGCTGCCCGAGATCGTCGCCAGCGCCGACGCCTTTTTTCTCGACGGCTTCGCGCCCGACCGCAACCCCGCGATGTGGCAGCCGCGCATCTTCAAGGCGCTCGCCCGGCTCGCCGCGCCGGGCGCGACGGCGGCGACCTGGAGCGCCGCGAGCGTGGTGCGCGCCGGCCTCGCCGCCGCTGGATTCGAGGTCGGCAGCGCACCGGGCAGCGGCGGCAAGCGCGAGATCACGCTCGCCCGCTACGCGCCGCGCTTCACGCCGCGGCGCGCGCCTTCGCGGCTCGCTGACTCGGACGCCGCAGGCGAACGCCGCGCCCTCATCGTCGGCGCCGGCCTTGCGGGTTGCGCCGCGGCGTGGGCACTCGCCGGGCAAGGCTGGCGCAGCACGCTCTTCGACCGCCACGCAACGATCGCCGCGGGCGGCAGCGGCAACCCGGCCGGCATCTTCCACGGCACGTTCAACGCCGATGACGGCACGCACGCCCGCTTCAACCGCGCGGCGGCGCTGCAGGGGGGCGTCGCCATCCGCGACGCGATCGCGAACCACGGCGTGCGCGGGCAGGCGAGCGGGCTGCTGCGCCTCGAGTCGGCTCACTCGATCGACGCGATGAAACTGCAGGCGGCTACGCTCGGCCTGCCCTGCGACTACGTGCAGGCGCTCGACGCCGAAGGCGCGGCGCGCCTGAGCGGCCTGCCGCCGACGCTGCCGGCGTGGTTCTATCCGGCCGGCGGCTGGGTCGATCCGGCAGGCTTCGCGGCTTCGCTGCTCGCCGACGCCGGCGGCGGCGTCGAGCTGCGAGCGCGGACGGCGATCGCCGCGATCCGCCGCCGGCGCGACGCCTGGCAACTGCTGGACGCCGGCGGCCGCGTGCTCGACGAAGCCGGCGTCGTCGTGCTCGCGAATGCGTGCGACACGGCGTCGCTGCTGGAAGGCTTCGCCGAACTGCCCCTGCAGCGCATCCGCGGCCAGACCACGGCGCTCGCGCTCGACACGCCCGGCCTGCGCCTGCCGCACCTGCCGGTCGCCGGCAATGGCTACGTGCTGCCGCCGCTGCCGGGCGGCTTGGCTCTGTTCGGCGCGACATCGCAGATCGAAGACGCCGAGCCCCGGCTGCGCACCGGCGACCAGCACCACAACCTGGCGCAGTTGATGCGCCTGACGGGAAGCGCGCCATCGGTTGCGGACGACGTGCTCACGGGCCGCGTCGGCTGGCGCTGCGCTGCGCCCGATCGGCTGCCGCTGATCGGTGGCGTTGCGGATATCGCGGCGATCGAGAACGGCGCACGCTTCGATCAGCCGCGCTTCGTGCCGCGCCTGCCGGGGCTGTTCGTCTTTACCGCGCTCGCGTCGCGCGGCATCGCCTCCGCCGCGCTCGGCGGGCATACCCTCGCATCACTGATCAGCGGCGCGCCCTGCCCGCTCGAAGCGAGCCTGCTCGACGCCGTCGATGCGGCGCGTTTCGTCTCGCGCGAACTCCGGCGCGGCCCATCCGCGAGAGCGTAGGCGGCTTCGGCCGCCGCGGACATGCGTGCGACATGCGCGGCTTCACCGCCGCCGATCGGGCCGCTGACGGACAGCCGAGGCGCCGCCGGCATCGTCCGGTCGGGTATTGCGCGAACCGCCTGCATTGCGGCAGCGGCAACCGAGCCTCAAACGCGCGACCGGCGTGCGGCGGCGAGCAGCGCGGCATTGATCGGCTGACGCTGCAGGAAGCTTTCGCGAAAGAGTGGCGGAACATGGTGATCGGCGGCGCTCATGACCCAGGCGGCGGTGTCCGCCAGGACTTCCTGGGCGCGCGCGGGGTCTGCAATACGCAAGGCCTGATGCACCAGCCAGCCGAAGGCCGGCCGGAAGACGCCAGCCTGCGGTCCATCGGCGGCATCACGCGCGAGCACGTCGTGCGCGACGGCGGCGGCATCGGCCGCCTGCCCGCTCTTCAACAGCAGCCGGATCAACTGCAGCCCGGCCGCCGCGGCGAGCATCGGCATCTCCCGCCGATCGGCCTCGCCCTGCACGGCGCGAACGCGCGCCACCCCTTCGTCCGGTGGCAGATCGGCGGCGGTCTCCAGCGCGAGCCGCAGCCGCAAATAGCCGCGCCCGCCGTGCTCGCCGATCAGTTCGACGGCCTGCGCCGCCCACTGCGCGAGCGCACCCGACGCCGGCGCGCCGACGCCGTAGTAGCGCGCCAGGTTGCAACGCACCAGCAGGCGCAGACCGCGCATCAGCGCCGGCCGATCCGGCGGCAGCGCAGCGAGCGTGCGCAGCGCCAGGTCGGCGCGTCCGAGCATGGCGTAGGTCGTCGCCAGGTCGTTCTCGGCGTTCGCCGCCCAGAAGTCGAGCCCGGCGCACCGCAGCGCGTCCGGCATGGCTTGGGCCTGCGCCAGGTACTCGTCGTAAAGCCCGCGATCGCGCAGATTGCCGATCAAGCCCATCTGATCGACCAGCACCGAGGCCTCGCCCAGCCCGGCGCGCCGCGCCAACGCGATGCTGCGGCGGTAGGCGGCCGTGCTGTCGTCGAGCCGGCCGGCGTACATCAGGGTGACGCCCAGTTGGCTCCACGCTTCGGCCTCGACCGCGCCGCGCTCCTGCGCCGCGGCGAGCGTGGCGACGCGTTCGAGCACGCTGATCGCCCGCCGGCGCCGGTCGGCACCGTCGAGGGCGAGCGCCAAGTCGCTGAGCCAGTGCAGTTGTTCATCGCCATCCAGCGGCTCCAGAGCGTCGGCTTCGGCTTCGAGCGAGACGACCGCCTCGTTGGCGCGGCCCAGCCGCATCAGCGCGATGGCAGTGCGCTGCGCTGCGAGCAGCTCGACGCGCCGCAGTCTTGCCGTGACCGCCAGCTTGGCGGCCTGCTGCGCTGCCTCGAGCGCGCCCGCTGCGTCCTGGCGCTCCAATCGCAGGTGGGCGAGCAACTCCAGCGCGGTCGCGCGCTGCGCCTCGTCGGCGGCCTGCTCCTGCAACGCCGCCAGCAGTGTTGTCGCGGCGTCCGTGTCGAGCGACCGGATCAGCAGGCGGCAGCGGCAGGCGTCGGCATCGAACGCCGCGCGCAGGTTCGAAGCCGTCGCGGTGGCGCGCAGGCAGCGCGCGCGTCCTTCGAGCGCGGTGCGCTGCTCGTGCAGCGCCGATGCGGCCGCGGCCCGTGCTGCCGCATCGGCATAGGAAGCCGCGGCCTCGTCCCAACAGTGCGCCGCCTCCCAATGCGCTGCCACGCGCGCCGGGGCAAAGTGGCGCGCCGCCAGCGCATGCGCGACATCGCGCTGCAGCAGCAACGCGATCTCCGGCGGCGTCGAGCGAAGCGCGGCCTCGCGCACCAGGTCGTGCGCGAATCGCGCGCCGTCCATCAACTGCGCCGCGCGCAGTTCCTGCACCGCATCGGCAAGTTCGAGCGGGCGCCGGCCGAGCAGACGCGCCGCAAGCTCGATGTCGAACGACTCGGCAGCGACCGCCGCGGCGCGCGCCAGTCCGCGCGCGAGCGCGGAAACCTGTCCGAGGCGCTGCTCGACCAGGGCCGTCAGATCTCCGGGCAGCGCGGGAGCGTCGAGTCCGCTCGGCACGGCGCCCGCCGCGAGCCAGGAACCGATGGCACGCAGCACGAACAAGGGATTGCCGCCGGTGCGCCGCGCGAGCGCGTCGACCCAGCCTGCGGCCTCCCAGCCCGGCAGCGCGAGCGTCTCCACGAGCAGCGCAACCTGCGAAGCGTCCAGCGGCGCGAGCAACACCGCCACCCACTCGTCGAGCGCCACCGGCCGCTGCGGCCAGGGTCGGTGCGCGACCAGCCAGCGGGCGCCACCGGCTGCCGCCAGCGGCAGCAGCAGATCGATCGAAGCTGGGTCGGC
>CALMIL010000131.1 GCA_937864005.1 uncultured Burkholderiales bacterium | reverse complement strand
TCGTCGATGTCGCTCGGTGCGCGCCGATCAAGGCAACGGTGATCAGGGAGCATGCTGAGGCAGGTTTCTAATCAGGTCGGCCGAAGACACATCGCTCCTCTGCTCGCTCGGTTCGCGGACTTGCATCCGGAGATCCAGGTTCAGCTCGATCTCACCGACGTCGTGCTCGACCTGGTGGCGTCGGGAATGGACGTGGCGGTGCGCTTGGGCGCACTGGATGACTCGTCGTTCGTGTCCCGACCCCTGGCGACCAACTACCGGGTGCTGTGCGCCTCGCCCGAGTACCTGAGGAAGCATGGATCTCCAACCAGCCCGCAGGACCTCGCTCATCACAAGTGCCTGTGGAACGGAGCATTGGGTGTCGTGCAATGGCGCCTGGGTTCGTTCTCGGTGCGAATCACGCCGCACCTCAGTTCGAACGATGGCGATGTCATTCAAGGCTGGGCGATCGGTGGCCATGGAATCGCGATCAAGTCGATCTGGGACGTCAGCGATGACCTCGACTTCGGTCGACTTCTGCGCGTTCTTCCCGCGCACGCGATCCCCGCCGCACCGTTGCACGCGGTCTACCCACACAGGAGCGAGCTGGCTCCACGGGTTCGAGCCTGCATCGACTTTCTCGCCGCGGCAATGGAGCGCATCGTCCCCGCTGATGCTGTGCCATCAGCGACTGCGCCAGCGAGGACGAAGTAGAAGCGGGCCCGCCTCCTTGTGTCCTCATGCCGTCAGGCCGCGCGAACAACCCCTCGGCTACCATGCGATCATGGCGCCAACGATCGTTCGCGATGGGCAGTTCAGGCTGTTCTTCTTCTCGCGAGAGGAGGCGCGCGTACATGTGCACGTCGCGCACCCTGACGGTGAGGCCAAGTTCTGGCTTGCGCCGCACGTACACTTGGCGGTGAACATCGGGCTATCGCCCACACAGTTGCGGCAAGCGCAGGCCGTGGTCGTAGCGCACCTCTCGGAGATCGAGCATGCTTGGCGCCACCACTTTGGACGTTGAGGTCACGAACATCTCCCCGCACGGGTTCTGGGTCTTGTTGGGCACTGAGGAGCTTCCTGTGCCGTACTCGCAGTTCCCCTGGTTCAAGAGCGCTACGGTCGAGCAGATATCCACCGTCGAGCGCCCCACGGAAAACCACCTGTACTGGCCCATGCTCGACGTCGATCTCTCGGTCGAGTCCCTGCGTGATCCTGCAGCGTTCCCGCTGGTATCACCCGGCGCGGCCTAGCTCTATACAGGGACTTGGCCGAGATCGAGCGCGGAGAGTTCGTCACGCTCGAAGACCTGCTACCTGCTTCGCTTTCTTCCAGGCAACGGCTGAGCATGCCGCTGCCGGTCAAGATCGGGGTCCGAGTCATCTACTTCATGCGCACGGCCGAAGGTGAGATTGTCCTTGCCGAACCCGCGTCGTTTCCTCCCCGGTCATCGATGCCCGCCAGAAGACCGGACTTTCGCTTGTGCAGTTCGCCACCCTGCCTGGTGTGACGGTCCGCACTCTGCAAGGCTGGGAGAAGGGCCGCAAGCAGCCGAGCGGGGCGCGTACCCTGCTGGCCATTGCTGAAGTCAATCCAAAGGCGGTTCTCGGCGTTGCGTCGAAGTCGTTCGTCTTGGCGCGAGAGGCCCGACCCGTCGTAGCGCCCCAAGTCCCCGCACGCGCCGGCCGGCGCGGTCAGCGCAGGTTGTAGAACGCGTCGCGGCCGGGGTAGCTCGCGACGTCGCCGAGGTCTTCCTCGATGCGCAGCAGCTGGTTGTACTTGGCGATGCGGTCGGAGCGCGACATCGAGCCGGTCTTGATCTGGCCGGCGTTGCTGCCGACGGCGATGTCGGCGATCGTCGAGTCCTCGGTCTCGCCCGAACGGTGGCTGATGACGGCGGTCCAGCCGGCGCGCTTGGCCATCTCGATCGCGGCGAAGGTCTCGGTCAGCGTGCCGATCTGGTTGATCTTGATGAGGATCGAGTTGGCGACGCGCTTGGCGATGCCTTCCTTCAGGATCTTCGTATTCGTCACGAACAGGTCGTCGCCGACGAGCTGCACCTTGTCGCCGAGGCGGTCGTGCAGGTGCTTCCAGCCGTCCCAGTCGCTCTCGGCCATGCCGTCCTCGATGCTGATGATCGGGTACTTGTCGACCCAGGTGGCGAGGATGTCGGTCCATTCGGCGGGGCTGAGGCTCAGGCCCTCGCCGTCGAGCGCGTATTTGCCTTCCTTGTAGAACTCGCTCGCCGCGCAGTCGAGGCCGATCGCGACCTGCGTGCCGGCCGTATAGCCGGCCTTGTCGATCGCTTCGAGGATGAGCTGGATCGCCGCCTCGTGGCTCGCGACGCTCGGCGCGAAGCCGCCTTCGTCGCCGACCGCGGTGCTCATGCCCTTGTCGCCGATGATCTTCTTGAGCGCGTGGAAGACCTCGGCGCCGTAGCGCACCGCCTCGCGAAAGCTCGGCGCGCCGACCGGCAGGATCATGAACTCCTGCAGGTCGAGGTTGTTGTTCGCGTGCGCGCCGCCGTTGATGACGTTCATCATCGGCACCGGCATCTGCATGCCGCCCGAGCCGCCGAAATAGCGGTACAGCGGCAGGCCCGACTCCTCGGCCGCGGCGCGGGCGACGGCCATGCTGACGGCAAGCGTCGCATTCGCGCCGAGCCGGCTCTTGTTTTCGGTGCCGTCGAGGTCGATCAGCGTGCGGTCGAGGAAGGCCTGCTCGCTCGCGTCCAGGCCGAGCACCGATTCGCTGATCTCGGTATTGATGTGCTCGACCGCCTTCAGCACGCCCTTGCCGAGGTAGCGCGCCTTGTCGCCGTCGCGCAGCTCGATCGCCTCGCGCGAGCCGGTCGATGCGCCGGACGGCACGGCGGCGCGGCCCATCGTGCCGCTCTCGAGCAGCACGTCGCATTCGACGGTGGGGTTGCCGCGGCTGTCCAGAATCTCTCGGCCGACGATATCGACGATGGCGCTCATGGGGCTCCTTGATGACTTGATGGATTGAATGGTTGGCGCGCGTCAGACGACGGGGGCGGCGACACCTTCGACGAGCACGGCGTCGAAATATTCGGTCGCGCCGGCGCGCAGCTTGCGGATGCGTGCGTATTCGGCGGGGTCGTCGTAGAAGGCCTTCGCCGCTTCATAGCTCGGGAAGCGCAGGATCGCGACGCGGTGCGGGTGCGAATTGCCCTCCAGCGTTTCGTGGCGCCCGCCGCGCACCAGATAGTCGCCGCCCGCGGCCTTCACGGCCACCTGCGCCTCGGCCATATATTGCTTGTAGCGCTCGGGGTCGGTGATGTGCATCGTCACGATCATGTAGGCGGCAGGCATGGCGTGGACTCCTTTCGGCAGGAATGATCGGCAAGACCAAGGGACAGGCAGATCGGCGCGTCGGTCGAGGCGGCTTCAACAGCCGAAGTCGTCTTCGAGCAGCGGGCGCGACTTGACGGCGCGGTCAAGATCGATCAGCGACTCGAGCAGCGCGCGCATGTGCCTGAGCGGCACCGCATTCGGCCCGTCGCTCAACGCGTGCGCCGGATCGGGGTGCGTCTCCATGAAGAGGCCCGCGATGCCGGCCGCGACCGCGGCGCGCGCAAGCACCGGCACGAACTCGCGCTGACCGCCGCTGCTCGTGCCCTGGCCGCCGGGTAGCTGCACCGAATGGGTCGCGTCGAAGACGACCGGCGCGCCGGTCTCGCGCATGATCGCGAGGCTGCGCATGTCGGAGACGAGGTTGTTGTAGCCGAAGCTCACGCCGCGTTCGCAGGCCATGAAGCGGTCTTCGTCCAGCCCCTTCTCACGCGCCGCGTCGCGCGCCTTCCGGATCACGTTCTTCATGTCGCCCGGGGCGAGGAACTGGCCCTTCTTGATATTGACCGGCTTGCCCGACTGCGCGACGGCGCGGATGAAGTCCGTCTGCCGGCACAGGAAGGCCGGCGTCTGCAGCACGTCGACGACGCGGGCGACGGCTTCGATCTCCGACTCGGCGTGGACATCGGTGAGCACCGGCACGTTCAGCTCGCGCCGGACCTTGGCCAGGATCTCGAGCCCCTTGTCCATGCCCGGCCCGCGAAACGACGTGCCGCTGGATCGGTTCGCCTTGTCGTAGCTCGATTTGAAGATGAAGGGGATGGAGAGGCTCGCGGTGATCTCCTTCAGCGTGCCGGCGACGTCGATCTGCAGCGCTTCGGATTCGACGACGCACGGGCCGGCGATCAGGAAGAAGGGCCGATCCAGGCCGACTTGAAAGCTGCAGAGTTTCACGCCACCGCGTCCTTCGCGTGTTCGGCTTGGCGCGCGAGCGCGGCGGCGATGAAGGACTTGAAGAGTGGATGGCTGCCCCAGGGCGTCGATTTGAACTCGGGGTGGAACTGCACGCCCATGAACCAGGGGTGCACGCTTTGCGGCAGTTCGATGATCTCGGTCAGCTT
>CALMIL010000130.1 GCA_937864005.1 uncultured Burkholderiales bacterium | reverse complement strand
ACCTTCTTCAAGATGCTGACCTGCGAGGTGACGCCGACTTCGGGCAAGATCGTCTTCGACGGCCGCGACATCACGCATCTGGGTGTCGCCGAGGCCTGCCAGCTCGGGCTCACCAAGAGCTATCAGATCAACCAGCTGTTCGACCGGCTGACGGTGCGGCAGAACCTGGCCATCGCCGCGCTCGGCGAGCTGCGCGGCCGCTTCAAGCTCGACCTGTTCAAGTCGGTGCCCAAGGTTCCCGGGCTCGATTCGCAGATCGAAGGCACCGCGGCGCTGGTGCATCTGACCGACCGGCTCGAGACCCCCGTCTCGGAATTGGCCTACGGCGAAAAACGCCGGCTCGAGATCGGCCTTGCGCTGGCCACGTCGCCCAGCCTGCTTTTGCTGGACGAGCCGCTTGCCGGCATGAGCCCGCAGGAGCGCGTCGAGACGGTCGCGCTCCTGAAGTCGATCGCCGCCGGCCGCACGATGATCGTCATCGACCACGACATGGACGCGATGTTCGAGCTCGTCGAGCGCATCACCGTGCTGCAGGAAGGCCGCGTGCTCGTCGAGGGCACGCCCGACGAGATCCGCAACAACGCCGAAGTCCAGGAGGCCTACCTCGGCGGCATCCACGAAGAGGCGGGGGCGGCATGAGTCTGCTCGAAGTCAACGGGCTCAACAGCTACTACGGCGACAGCCACATCCTGTTCGACGTGTCGATGCGCGTCGAGAAGAACGAGGTCGTCGCGCTGCTCGGCCGCAACGGCGCCGGCAAATCGACGACCTTCAAGAGCCTGATGGGCGTCGTCAAGCCCAGGACCGGCAGCGTGAAGCTCGACGGCGAGGAGCTTGCCGGCAAGAAGTCGTTTCAAATCGCCAAGGCCGGGATGCAGCTCGTGCACGAAGACCGGCGCATCTTCGGCAGCCTGAACGTCGAGGAGAACATCGTCCTCGCCGCGATGAGCGCCGACGAGAAGTGGCCGCTGGACCGGATCTACGAACTCTTTCCGCGCCTGAAGGAGCGCCGCGGCAGCCGCGGCACCGACCTCTCCGGCGGCGAGCAGCAGATGCTCGCGATCGCGCGCGCGCTGGTTCGCAATCCGAAGCTCGTCCTGCTCGACGAGCCCTTCGAGGGGCTCGCACCGGTCATCGTGCAGGGTCTGGTGCACGCCTGCCGCGATCTCGCGCGTGCCGGGCAGACGATCGTGCTGGTCGAGCAGAATATCGCCGCGACGCTCGCGCTCGCGACCCGGGTCTACTTCCTCGCCAACGGCCACATCGCGTACGAAGGGTCGGCCGCGGAACTCAAGAAGGATCCGCAACTGCTGCAGAAGTACATGGGCGTCTGATCTGCCGAGGACACCCGGCATGACCGCCTACGTCATCGGCCACATCAGCGTCAAGGACCCCGAGCGCTGGGCCGAGTACCGAGGCAAGGTGCCCGCGACGCTCGCCGGCTGGGGCGGCGAACTCGTGCTGCGCGGCGTGCGCCGTGCGGTGTGGGACGGCGCGCACCGCCACACCGATACCGTCGTGCTGCGCTTCGCGACGCTGGATGCCGCGACCGGCTGGCATGAGTCGCCCGCCTACCAGGCGCTCGTACCGCTGCGCCATCAAGCCGCCGAGGTGGAGCTGATCCTCTTCGAGGACTGAGAGGCTGAGCGCGCCGGCGGACCGCTGCCGGACGGCACTCGGCGACGGTCGAGAACGGGCCGCCAACCCGCGCCGCCCGCCGTGCCGCGGGTCTGCGCCAAAGCGGCCGAAATGGGGTCGGAACTGCCGACTTTTCCGAGGCACGCTGCGAATGCAGCGCTTCAGACTTGCAGGCCCCACCATCCACTCCGACGGAGTCGAACATGAGCCTGTCAGTCAATACCGGCGCCATGCAGCCCATCACCGCGCAGCCGGCGCGCGCACCCACCGCCGAAGGCCAGGCCTTTCGCTCGCTCGCCAAGTCGCTGCGCGCCGGTGACGTCGAAGCCGCGAAAACGGCCTACGTCGACGTCATCAGGAATGCACCCGAAGGGGCGACGCTCGAGCGCGGCAGCCCGTTCGTGCAGCTCGGCAAGGCGCTGCACCAGGGCGATGTCGATGGCGCCAAGGTCGCATTCGCCGATATGCTGAAGACGGCCAGGGGCCAGCTGCCGCCGGTCGCATCGCCGATCGTGCCGCCGGACATCCTCGTGGCGGGCGCGTCGACGACCGGCGGCATCGCCGGCGGCACGCTCAACGCGGTCGCCTGACCCGGCGAAGCCCCGCGCCGCCGCGCGAATTCACGCGGCGTACCAGATCACCTTGCGCTGCTGCGCGACCCAGCCCGCATAGGCTGGCGCGAAGACCTCCTCGATGCGGTTGCGCCTGACCTTCATGGTCGGCGTCACGAAGCCGTTCTCGACCGTCCACGGCGTCGCGACGGCGACCAGGAAGGCGAGCTGTTCGTGCGGGTCGAGCGCCGCGTTGACCGTCGCCAGGTGCGCCTCGAACGAGGCTTGCAGCGCGCTGCGCCCGTCGGCAACGAGCGCCTTCTTCGCCGCATCGGGCGAGAGCATCAGGATGCCCAGCGGCTGGCCGAGGTTCGCGCCGGCCACGACGCAGGCCTCGACCGCGACATGGTTGACGAGCCGGTCTTCGATCGGCGCCGGCGCGACATATTTGCCCTTGTCGGTCTTGAACAGATCCTTCACGCGGCCGGTGATGCGCAGCGCGCCGCCCGGGTCGAACGCGCCCTTGTCGCCCGTCTTCAGCCAGCCGTCGGCGGTGAAGGTCTCGCGCGTCAGCTCGGGCTGCTTGTAGTAGCCGAGCATCGTTCCGGCGCTGCGCACCTGGATCTCGCCGCTTTGTGCATCGACGCGCGCCTCGACGCCGTCGTACGGGAAGCCGACCGTGCCGGGCCGCGGATCGCCCCGCAGCGTCGCATGCGAGACGCCGCAGTTCTCGGTCATGCCGTAGACCTCGACGAGATCGAGCCCGAGGCGCGCATACCACTTCAGCAGCTCCGGCGGCATCGGCGAGGCGCCGCCGGCGGCATAGCGGCAGGCATCGAGGCCCAGCGCCTTGAGCACCTTCTTGCGCACCAGGCCGCCGATGATCGGCAGCCCGAGCATGCGCTCGAGCTTGTGCGGCGCCATCTTCGCGTGCACGCCCTGCTGGAACTTGACCCACAGCCGCGGCACCGAGAAGAAGACCGTCGGCCGCGCGCGCCGCAGATCGTCGGCGAAGGTCTCCAGCGATTCGGCGAAGTAGATCCTCGGATTCGCGGCCAGCCAGCTGTGCTCGACGATCATGCGCTCGGCGACGTGCGCGAGCGGCAGATACGAGAACAGCCGGTCGTCGCCCCCGATATCGATGCGCTTCAGTGCATGCGTGATCGACCAGGCGAAGGTGCCGAAGCTGTGCATCACGCCCTTGGGCTGGCCGGTCGTCCCCGAGGTATACATCAGCGTGCACAGTTCGTCGGCGGCGCGTACCGGGTTGCCGGCGAGCGGCGCGCCGCGCGCCACGATATCGTCCCAGCCCGGGTAGCCGGTCTTCGGCGACAGCGGATAGCCGATGCAAGGCAGGCCCTCGGGCATGCCCGGCTGCATCGCCTCCCAGTCGTCGAGCTTGCCGACGAAGCAGGCGCGCGATTCGCTGTGCGTCAGGATCAGGCGCACCGTCTCCGCGGCGAGGGTCGGATACAGCGGCACCGAGACGTAGCCCGCCATCCAGATCGCCAGATCGCTCATCAGCCACCAGGCGCAGTTCTTCGACAGGATCGCGATCCGCGCACCGGGCTCGAAGCCGAGTCCCTGCAGATGCGCCGCCATGCGGCGCGTCTCGCCGGCGAGCTGCGACCAGATAAATTCGCGCACCGCACCGCCGCCCATCGGCTGGACGAAGGCGACCTGGTCGGGCGTTTCGCGCTCCCACTTGTAGAAGCGTTGCAGGGCGAGGGAATCGGCGGAGACTGGCGTGCCCATGATCGTTGCCCCCCTGCGGTTTCGCGTCGCGAGCGCAGACCCGCGCCCGTGGGCCCACAGACTAGCCGCCGCCGGCGCCGGCGACCATCGGGGTTTCCTGACCCCGCCGGCCGGCGGGTACCGAGCGGATCAGCCGCGCGCTGCCGCCGCGGCGAGCTGCTCGGCCACCTTGCGCGTCCCGCGCAGCACGAGCGTCTCGTCGAGCTGGGCCTGCGGCGCGACCGCGTTGGCAACCGCTTCCAGCGTCTCGGGCGCCGTCATCAGCGCGTGCGCCATCGCCGACAGCGCGCAGATCGAGCGCCGCTGCACGTGCGGCGGCAGTTCGCGCTTGGCCTGCACCTCGACGTGGTGGCGCACGCTCGCGACCGCCGCCGCGGCCAGGCCCCAGCTCTCGCAGAGCGCCGCGCCGAGCGCGTCGTTGCTGACGCCGAAGGCTTCGTGTTCGAGCAGCAGCAGCGTGACCTCGTCGTCCGCGGCCTGCAGCATAGCCCGGTAGCGCTCGCTTGCGTGGCGAAACAGCACCGCCTTGCCGCATTCCTCGAACAGGCCGGCCGAATGCGCGGCCCACGGGTCGACGCCGAGCGCGACCCCCATGCGCCCCATCAGCACGCCGCGGCGCGCGGCGCGGTCCCACAGCGGCGCCAGTTCGGCCGAGTGCGGGAAGATGGCGCGCAGCCCCATCTCGAAGGTGACGGCGGCGACCTCGCGAGTGCCGAGATAGGTGATCGCCTGCTGCACGCTCTGGACCCGGCCCGACAGGCCGTAGAGCGACGAATTGACGGCCTTGAGGACGGCCGCCGCGAGCGCCATGTCGGTCTCGATCAGGGCGGCGAGCGCCTTGAAATCGACCTCTTCTTCGGCCAGCAGCAGCGAGAGCTTGACCAGCGCCTCGGGCTGCGACGGGATATCGATGTCGAGCAGGCGCAGTGCGGAATCGACGGGCATGGCGGACTTTCCGGACGGCTTTGCCAAGAGGGACGAAGGATTGCAATCCATGCTATCGGCAGCGTACGCGGCTTCCTTAGCGCAACCGGGCGGCCGCGCCGCCCCGAAGTCACGGCCCGACGCCGGCCGGGCGCGGCGAACCCCCTGCCGGGGTCTCGGCTGCAGGCCGCCTCGCTGCGCAGCCGGTTGCGCGCGCCGCTACAGTCGAGCCCTCGCAACGAGGAAGGAGATCGCTGATGCAACGCAGAACCCTGATGCTCGGCGCCTGCGCCGCCGTTGCCGCGCCGACGATCGGCTGGACGCAGTCGCAGCCGAAGGTCACGATCGCCGTCGGCGGCAAGAACCTGCTGTACTACCTGCCGCTGACGATCGCCGAGACGCAGGGTTTCTTCAAGGACGAGGGGCTGGACTTCACCATCGTCGACTTCGCCGGCGGCTCGCGCGCGCTGCAGGCGGTCGTCGGCGGCAGCGCCGACGTCGTCTCGGGCGCCTACGAGCACACGATCAACATGCAGGCCAAGGGCCAGTTCATGCGCGAGTTCGCGCTGCAGGGCCGGGTGCCGCAGATCGTGCTCGGCGTGAACCCGAAGACGATGCCCAACTTCAAGACCGTCGCCGACCTGAAGGGCAAGAAGGTCGGCGTCACCGCGCCGGGCTCGAGCACGAACGTGATGCTCAACTTCGTCCTCGCCCGCGCCGGCCTGAAGCCGACCGACGTCTCGGTGATCGGCGTCGGCGCCGGCAACGGCGCGGTCGCCGCGATGCGCTCCGGCCAGATCGACGCCATCAGCAACCTCGACCCGGTGATCACGCTGCTCAAGCGATCGGGCGACCTGAGAATCGTCTCCGACACGCGCAACGTCGCCGAGTCCGACAAGGTCTTCGGCGGCCCGATGCCGGCCGGCTGCATGTACGCGCCGCAGGCCTACATCGACAAGCACCCGCAGACGATCCAGGCGATCGCCAACGCGATCGTGCGCGCCAACAAGTGGATCCAACAGGCGGGCGCGTCCGACATCGTGAAGGCCGTGCCCGAGAGCTACCTGCTCGGCGACCGCGCCGTCTACATCGACGCCTTTCTTGCCAGCAAGGGCGCCCTCTCGCCCGACGGCCTGCTGCCCGAAGCCGGCCCGGCGACGGCGCTGCATGCGCTGCAAAGCATCGACCCGGCGCTGAAGGACGCGAAGATCGACCTCGCGGCGACCTATACGAACGACTTCGTGAAGAAGGCGAACGCGAAGGGCGCCAAGGGCTGACGCACCCGGCGGGCGACGGGTTGACCGCCGGGCTCGGCCGCAGCTAAGTCTGCCCGCGTAGCTTCTTGGTCGTGCAAATCCCTGCACTCGATCGGAGAAGCATCATGTCCCTCTACACCAAGCCCTTCCTGCTCGTCCTCGCCGTCGCTGCGACCGGCGCCGCCGCGTTCGCCGCCGATGTCGGGATGGGTAGCGATGCGCTGCCGATAGCCAAGGCCAGGATCGCCCTCGCCCAGGCCGTCGCGATCGCCGAGCGGCATGTCGATGGCAAGGCGTCGCGCGCCGAATTCGAGGAGTCCAAGTTCGGCTGGGTCTACGACGTGGAAGTCGTCAGTGGCGCCAGGGTCTTCGATGTCCGGGTCGATGCCGACAAGGGCACGGTCATCGCGTCGGCCGAGGACAAGATCGACCACGATGACGATCGCGACGAGCGCGACTGATCCGCACGCGGCGGGCGGCGCCGGCTGCGATCCGGCACGCCCGCTCGGCCCACCGAGGCCCTCACACACGCCAAACCAGGAACCCTTCCGCGAGCAAGACCATGAACACATCCACCGAACAAGCCCTGGCCAAGGTTCCCGAGGTCACACTCGGGTTCTGGCTCATCAAGATCGCCGCCACCACGCTCGGCGAAACCGGCGGCGATGCCGTCTCGATGTCGATGAACCTCGGCTATCTGGTCGCCACCGGCATCTTCGCGGCAATCTTCCTCGCCGTCGTCACGGCGCAGATCAGGTCCGAGCGCTTTCACCCCTTGCTGTACTGGGCCACCATCATCGCGACGACGACGGTCGGCACGACGCTGGCCGATTTCGCGGACCGCTCGCTCGGCATCGGCTACGCGGGCGGTTCGGCCCTGCTGCTGGCCTTGCTGCTCGGCTCGCTCTTCGTCTGGCATCGCACGCTCGGCTCGGTCTCGGTGAGCAGCGTCGCCTCGCCGCAGGCCCAGGCGTTCTACTGGCTGACGATCATGTTCTCGCAGACGCTCGGCACCGCGCTCGGTGACTGGACGGCCGACACCGCAGGCCTCGGCTACCGCGGCGCGGCCGTCGTCTTCGGCGCCTTGCTCGTTCTGATCGCGGCCGCCTACTACCGGACCCGCGTGTCGCGCACGCTGCTGTTCTGGGCTGCGTTCATCCTGACGCGCCCGCTCGGCGCCGTGGTCGGCGACTTTCTG
>CALMIL010000129.1 GCA_937864005.1 uncultured Burkholderiales bacterium | reverse complement strand
CGGAGGGGGCCGGGGGGAGCGAAACGTTCACCCGGAGGGTGCATGGGGGTGACTCGGCTGCGCCGAGTCATCCCATATGCAACCCACCATTGACCGAGAAGTCGGCACCGGTCGCGAAGCCGGATTCGTCGGACGCGACCCACGAGACGATCGAGGCGATGTCATCGGGCGTCCCGAGGCGCTTGACGGGGATGCCGGCGACGATCTTGTCGAGCACGTCCTGGCGGATCGCCTTCACCATGTCGGTCGCGATATAGCCCGGGCTCACGGTGTTCACCGTGACACCCTTGTTCGCCACTTCCTGCGCCAGCGCCATCGTGAAGCCGTGCATGCCGGCCTTCGCGGCCGAGTAGTTGGTCTGGCCGAACTGGCCCTTCTCGCCGTTCACCGACGAGATGTTGACGATGCGGCCCCAGCCCTTGTCGAGCATGCCGTCGATCACCTGCTTGGTGACGTTGAACAGGCTCGTCAGGTTGGTCTCGATCACCGCGTCCCAGTCGGCGCGGCTCATCTTGCGGAACATGCCGTCGCGCGTGATGCCGGCGTTGTTGACGAGCACGTCGACGACGCCGTGCTCCGCCTTCACCTTCTCGAACGCGGCGACCGTCGAATCCCAATCGCCGACGTTGCCGACCGAGGCGATGAAGTCGAAGCCGAGCGCCTTCTGCTCGCCGAGCCACTTCGCGAAGTCGCGGCTCGGGCCGCAGCCGGCGATCACCTTGAAGCCATCCTTGGCCAGGCGCTGGCACATCGTCGTTCCGATGCCGCCCATGCCGCCGGTCACGTAGGCAAGTTTCTGAGCCATGTCTGTCTCTCCTTCTGTGGGTGATGGATGGAAATTCGAAATGCGGCGGCCTCAGGCGCTCGCCTTGACTTTGACGTAGCGGCCCGGCGCCGCCTCGGTGGCCTTGTACTGCCGGTTGCCCGGCGCGCGCGGCGCGTTGATCTGCTTGCCGGCGTGGCTCGCGAGCCAGGCCGACCATTCGGGCCACCAGCTGCCGGGCTTCTCTTGCGCGGCGCCGAACCAGTCGGCTGCATTCTTCGGCAACGCGGCGTCGGCCGGCGTGACCCAGTAGTTGCGCTTCTTCTTCGCCGGCGGATTGATGACGCCGGCGATATGGCCCGACGCACCGAGCACGAAGCGCTTCTTGCCGGCGAGTGCCCGGGTGCTGAGGTAGGCGCCGTCCCAGGGCACGATATGGTCCTCGCGCGACGCGTAGATGAAGACCGGCGCATCGATCGATCCGAGGTCGACCGGCACGCCGCAGGTCGTCGCCGCGCCGGGCTCGACGAGCCGGTTCTCGAGATAGGTATTGCGCAGATACCAGCAGTACATCGGCCCCGGCAGGTTCGTGCCGTCGCCGTTCCAGTACAGCAGGTCGAACGGCGGCGGCGTCTCGCCCTTCAGATAGTTGCCGACGACATAGTTCCAGACCAGATCGTTCGGCCGCAGGAAGCTGAAGGTCGATGCCAGCTCCTGCCCTTTCAGCAGGTTGCCGCCGCCCGGGCTCGCCGGGCCGAGCGTCGCTTCGCGCACCTGCACGAGCGCCTCGTCGATGAAGATGTCGAGGATGCCGGTATTGCTGAAGTCGAGCAGCGTCGTCAGCAGCGTCACGCTTGCCGCCGGCTGGCGGCCGCGCGCGGCGAGCACCGCGAGCGCCGTCGCGAGGATCGTTCCGCCGACGCAAAAGCCCAGCGTGTTGATCGTCTTCGCGCCGGTGATCTCCTGCACGGCGTCGATCGCGCGAATCGCGGCGTGCTCGATATAGTCGTCCCAGGTCTTCGTCGCCATGCTCGCGTCCGGGTTGCGCCAGCTGACGACGAAGACGCGATGCCCCTCGGCGACCGCATAGCGGATCAGCGAGTTCTCGGGCTGCAGGTCGAGGATGTAGAACTTGTTGATGCACGGCGGCACCATCAGCAGCGGCCGCTCGTAGACCTGTTTCGTCAGCGGCTTGTATTCGAGCAGCTGGAAGAATTCGTTCTCGAAGACGACGCTGCCCTCGGTCGTCGCGACATTGCGCCCGACCTCGAACGCGCTCTCGTCGGTCTGCGACAGCCGGCCCTGCTGGACATCCTGCCACAGGTGGCGCAGGCCCATCGCGATGCTCTCGCCCTTGCTGTCGAGCGCGCGCTTCTGCGCCTCGGGGTTGAGCGCGAGGTAGTTGCTCGGCGCCGACGCGGCGACCCATTGTTCGACCGCGAAGCGGATGCGCTGGCGCGTCTTGGCGTCGCCCTCGACGCTTTCGGCGAGCTGCATCAGCGCGCGTGCATTGAGCAGATAGGTCTGCGCGGTGAACGCCGCCATCGGGTTGGAGGCCCAATCCTTGGCGGAAAAGCGCCGATCGGACGCTGCGCCTTCCGCCGATCGGGCGACCGCCTGGTTCCACAGCGCGGTCGCCTGCTCGACGTAGTCGTTCTGCAGCTTGGTCAGCGCGGTCGGCGGCACATTCAGGCCGGCCAGCGACTTCCAGGTCTGCGCCATCGCCGCGCCCATCGCGGTCGCGTCTTCGAGGCCGGGGATGGCGGCGAACGGCGGCCGTGCGGCGCCGACGGTTGACTTGCTCATGATCTCGTCTCCTGGTTGTCGCGCCTAGCCGGGCCGGTGCGGCCCTGCACTACGCACAGGCCCGATTCTGACGCGGAAGCGATATTGCAGTTGTAGCGCGCGATGCTTACCTGCCGATGACGGACGGTCTTGCCGCCGCAACCCCGCGCGACCCGGCTGCGACGCATGGCGTCAAGTCCCGATCCAGACCGCCGCCGCCATGCGGCCGGTGACGCCATCGCGCCGGAACGAATAGAACCGCGCGCTGTCCTCGAATGTGCACCAGGTCCCGCCGGCAACGCGGTGCACCCCGGCCGAGCGCAGCCGATCGCGCGCGAGCTGGGGCAGATTGGCAAGCCAACGGCGCTGCGTGCCGTCCGCGGCCCGGCACGGCGCGAAGCGCAGCGCATCGGTGCCGGCCGGGTCGGCGCCGAACGCCTGCAGCACGTCGGCCCCGACCTCGAAGCGGCGCGGCCCGATGCACGCGCCGAGCCAGCAGCGCACGTCGCCCGCGTCGCAGCCGGCGGCCTCGCAGACGGCTTGCAGCGCCGCCTCGACGACGCCGCCGGCCAGGCCGCGCCATCCGGCGTGCGCCGCACCGACGGCGCGCCCGCCCGGGGCGGCGAAGAGCAGCGGCAGGCAATCGGCAACCAGCACCGTGCAGGCGACGCCGGATTCGGTCGTCACGCTCGCGTCGGCTTCGATCGCCGCCGCACCATCCTGCAGGCAGGCGCGTGCCTCGGCGACCCCGACGCGCGCGACGTGCGCGCCGTGCACCTGCTTCAGGAAGACCGGTCGGGCGCCGATCGCCCGCGCGAAGGCGCGCCGGTTGTGCGCTACCGCATCGGCCGCATCGCCGACGGCGTCGCCGAGGTTCATGGCGGCCCACGGCCCGCCGCTTGCGCCGCCCAGGCGCGTCGTCATCGTCGCCGCGACCGGCGCCGCAAAGCCCTCCGCGGCGAGCCAGTTGCCGGGTGTCGAAGCTTCACGCATCGGGTGCCGGGCGCGCGGGCGGCGGCTCAGAGGCTGAGAGTCTTTCGGGCGTGCCAGAGCGGCGCGCCAGAGGGTGTCCGATCAAGGCGCAAAGCGCAGCCATAGCTCGGGCTGTGGCGAGCATTTGCAACGCCGAGCGGGCGCGTTCTGGCGTGTCGAGCGGGCATGACCGAAAGACTCTCAGCCGCTCAGGCCGCATCCGGGCAGCGGCTTGGCTGGCTGTCGATGAAGGCCGGCAACTGCATGCAGGCATCGAAGACGCGCATCACGGTCGGCACGGCGTCGAGCGGGCAGTCGAAGCGCTGCGCATTGAAGATCTGCGGCACCAGCACGCAATCGGCGAGCGTCGGCGTATCGCCATGACAGTAGCGCCCGGTCGCCGCGTCGCCGGCGAGCTGGCGCTCGATGCTGTCGAGCCCGATCGCGACCCAGTGCCGGTACCAGGCGTTCTTCGCCTCTTCGCCGACGCCCATGTCGTGCACCAGATAGCGCAGCACACGCAGGTTGTTGAGCGGATGGATCTCGCACGCGACGCCCTGCGCCAGCGCCCGCACCCGGGCGCGGCCGATCGCATCGGTCGGCAGCAGCGGCGGCTGCGGATGCGTCTCGTCGAGGTACTCGATGATCGCGAGCGACTGGCCGAGCGCGTGGCCGCCGTCGACGAGCGTCGGCACGAGGCGCGTCGGCGAGAGCTTCGCGTAGGCCGGCGCCAACTGCTCGGCGTGCACCAGATGGACCGGCTTGTAGTCGTAGGCCAGGCCTTTGAGCGCGAGCGCGATGCGCACCCGAAAGGATGCCGACGAGCGGAAATAGTTGTAGAGCTCCATCGTTTCAGCGTACGTCGAGCGTGCCGCCCGGCCGCCAGTTGCCGTGGAAGCCGGCCGGCACGCGATGGGACAAATGCACCAGCGCGACCGGGCCGGCGGCGAGGTCGGTCGCGTCGAATACCGCGAGGTCGCTGCGATTCTCGCTCTGGCGCCAGATCACGCTGAGCAGCCAGCCGTCGCCCTCGGGCGCATCGGCGCCGCGCGGCACGAAGACCGGCTCGCCGCAGGCATCGCCGCGCGGTGGATTCCACGACCGCCTCTGTCCGCTTTGCAGATCGATGTGCGACAGGCCCCAGCGGTCGTCCGTTGCCCGCTGCGCGTCGCCCGCCGGCAGCGTATTCATATAGCCGTGACGGTAGGGCAGCATCGCGAATCGCTCGTCCAGGCGCGGGAATTCGCACGCGCTGTCGTCCAGCGCCTGCTCGCGATAGCCTGCCTGCGCGCCGTCGCGCATGTCGAAGCGCCAGCGCACCAGCCGCGCCGCCGGCGAGCGCTCGCCGGTCGGCGAGCCGTCCGGCCGCGGAAAAAGCGGCGCGACGGCGTATTTCGCCATATCGCAGACGACGCAGCCATCGGCATCGTCGAAGGCATTCATCGGATGGAAGACGTAGCAAGGATCGCCCTGAAACCAGCGCAGATCGGCCACGCTGCCGCTGCGCGGCAGGATGCCGATATGGGTGCCCTTGTCAGGCTCCCAGGCGTAGGGCGGCAGACCCTTCATCACGCGCTCCATCGACCCGGTGAGCGCAAAGATCGGGAAGATGACGTGGCTGCGCGTGACGACGAAATCGTGCACCATGCTCGCGAACGGTGCCATGAAGTGCTCGGAGCGCACCAGCCGGCCCTGCTTGTCGGCCACGTGCAGCATCATGTCCGCGCTGAACGGCCCGCGCGTGGAATAGCCGAAGAAGAACATCTCGCCCGTTACCGGGTCGATCTTCGGGTGCGCCGTCATCGGCCCGGAGAGCCGGCCATCGAAGGTCTGGTAGCCCAGCGGCGCAAGCGTCGCCGGATCGACCTCGAACGGCGCGTGCGCCTCCTCCAGCGCCAGCAGCCGCCCGCCGTGCCAGACGACGTTCGTATTGGCGGTCGTCGAGTCCAGCGCGACGATGCGCGGATCGCTGCCGCGAGGGCTGCCGAATGCGGCCGACAGCCCTTCGCCCGCGGCATGCTCGAGCTCCCACTTCGGCGTGCGCACCCAACGGTTGCGGTACGCGGCGCGACCATCCTCCAGATGGAACGCATGCAGCATGCCGTCGCCGGCAAACCAGTGATAGGGCCCGCGCGGCGCGAATTGCGGATTCGGCCCGTTGCGGTACAGGGTGCCGAAAAGCTCGCGCGGCAACTCGCCGCTGATCGGCAAGTGCGCCGCGTCGCACTCGGCGCTGAGCGGCGCGTAGTAGCCCTGCAGGAAGGGTTCGTCGGCGGGAAAGGGTTTGGACATGGGGGGTTCCGATCGTTGCGACGCCGGCTACGCCGCTGCCGCGGGGCTGCTTGTGTGGTCGGGCTTCTTCAATTCAGGCCAGCCTCAGTTCGAGTCGGCCGACGCCCGCGACGCTGGCCGTCAGCAGATCGCCCGACACGACGGCTGCAACGCCGGCCGGCGTGCCGGTATAGATCAGATCGCCCGGCGCGAGCGTCCACGCCCTGGAGAGATGCTCGATGACTTCGGGCACGCTCCAGATCAGCTCGCCGAGCGTGCCGCGCTGGCGCGTCCGGCCATTCACGTCGAGCCGGATCTCGGTGTCGGCGTCGAGCCTGCAGTCTGCGGCGGGCCGCAGTTCGCCGATCGGCGCCGACTCCTCGAAGCCCTTGCCGATGCACCACGGCCGGCCCTGCTTCTTCGCTTCGCCCTGCAGGTCGCGGCGCGTCATGTCCAGGCCGACGCCGTAGCCGAAGATGTGCGAGAGGGCGTCGCGCGCCTCGATATCGCGCCCGCCTTCGCCGATCGCGACGACCAGTTCGACCTCGTGCTGCAGGTCGTGCGTCAGGCTCGGGTAGTGCATTACGCCGACCTCGCCTGCGCCGACCGGCAGCAGCGCATCGGCCGGCTTCAGAAAGAAGAACGGCGGCTCGCGGCCGCTGAAGCCCATCTCCTGCGCATGCTGGACGTAGTTGCGGCCGACGCAGTAGATGCGGCGAACGGCGAACCGCGCGTCCGCGCGGCCGTGCACCGCGACGCTCGGCACGGCGGGGGGCTCAAGGACATAGGACATGCGGCGGGCTCCGGGCGATGCGCCTGCATCATGCCACGCGATCGGCCCTGCGCGCAGCGGCCGCCTCACTCGGCGTCGTTGGCCGCCGCTACACTCGTTGCATGTTCCAGGCGCGCAGTTTCAAGCATTGCAAGGCATGCGGCGGTGCCGTTGCCTATCAGGTTCCTCCCGGCGACAACCGCGACCGCGCGATCTGCACCGTGTGCGGCCTGGTGCACTACGAGAATCCGCTCGTCGTCGTCGGCACCGTCCCGGTCTGGGGCGACGAGGTGCTGCTGTGCAAGCGCAATATCGAGCCGCGCTACGGGCTGTGGACGCTGCCGGCGGGCTTTCTCGAGCTCGGCGAGACGGTCACCGAGGGCGCGGCGCGCGAGACCGTCGAAGAGGCCGGCGCGCGCATCGAGTTGCAGGGGCTGTATACGGTGATCGACGTCGTGCCCGCCGGCCAGGTTCATCTCTTCTATCGCGCGCGGCTGCTCGACACCCATTTCGCACCCGGCCCGGAGTCGATCGAGGCGCGGCTCTTCACCGAGGATGCGATTCCCTGGGACGAGATCGCGTTTCGCACCGTGCGCGAGACGCTGAAGTATTTCTTCGCCGACCGCCGCCGCGGCGTCTTCGAGCTGCACTGCGGCGCGATCGGCTGAGCCGCGAAAGCCGCGCGGGCGTTCACCTCACCGACTGCGGGCGCTGCGCGCTCGCCCACGGCCCGGTGATGCCGTCGATCCCGCAGCGCCACAGCATCTGCGCGTCGTCGGCATCGGCCACCCCTTCGGCATAGACCGGAAGCGACATCCGGTGCAGCAGTTCGACGCTCGCGCGGACGAACTCGGCGCGCTGCGGTTCGACCGCGATGCCGCGCGTGGCCGAGGTATCGAGCTTGACGAAGTCGAGCCCGATCTCGAACAGGCGGTCGATCCGGCCCAGGCCGTTGCCGGCATGCTCGAGGCCGAGCTGCACGCCGCACGGCCGCAGCTGGCGGCCGAGCTGCTGCAGCGGCGCGAAGCGCTCCAGCGCCGCCGCCTCGGCGACTTCGATCGCCAGCTGGCGCGCCGCGCGCGGCGCGGCGAACAGCAGGGCGCGCAGCCGGGGCGCAAGGCTCGCATCGGCAAGCGATGCGGGCGACAGGTTGACGCAGCGCGCGACGCCGTCGCTGCCGATCGCTTCGAGTGCGAGCGCAACCGCGCGCACGTCGACATCGGTCGTCAGCCGCGCGCGCAGCGCGAGCGGCAGCCAGTGCGCGGCGACCTCGAATCCGCCCCCGGCCTGCAACTGAAGGCGCAGCGGGCACTCCAGATGGACGAGCGCATTCATCGCATCGACGAGCGGAAACTGCGCCAGCCTGGCGCGCCCGCCGGCCAGCGCATCGCCGATCGCCCGCCGCCAGGTATCTTCGCCGCTGTAGCGGTGCGGCGCCGGCTCGAACCTGCCGAGCGCGACGGCATACGGGCCGCGCGATTCGGCGCGCGCCAACGCCTGGTCGGCCACCGCGAGCGCCTGCGCAAGCGTCGTCGCGTGCCGCAGTTCCACCGCGCCGAGCGCGATCGCGACCTGCGCGCCCATCCCGGGCAGCACGGCACGCAGCGCGCCGGCGAGCGCCTGCGCCGTCTCGTGCGCGACGCCGCCGACCGGCAGGCACAGCGCGAAATCCGCGCCGTTCAGCCGGCCCGGAAAGCAGCCCGCCACGCGCTCGCCGTAGGCGCTGAGCGCCTGCGCGATGGCGCGCAAGACCTGATCGGTCGCGTCGCGGCCGAGCTCGCGGTTCATCGCGTCGAGGTCGCGCACGCGCAGCAGGACGAGCCCGCAGTGCTCGACGCCGTCCTCGCGCTCGACGGCGGCTTCGAGCCGCGCCAGGAAGTGGCCGCGCTTGAAGAGGCCGGTGAGTGAATCGAGGTTCGCCTGGCGCCGCAGTTCGTCGAGCTCCGCCGCGCGCTCGCCGAGCGCTTCGCGCCAGCGCCGCAGCACCATGTTGAGCGCGGCGACGACGACGCCCATCCGCCGGCCCTGCGGCGCATCGAGCTCCGCGTAGCGGCCATCGAGCAAACCCTGGGCCTGCGCCGATGCGCGGGCGAGTTCGCGCCGGAACCGAAGCGTGAGGGCGAAGCCGAGCGCGGCCGCAAGCGCCAGCGCAGCGCAAAAGCCGGCCGCAAAGATCAGCATGCCGCGCGCCCCGAAGCAAGAACAGGCCGCGCAGGCGGCCGCGAGATCGAACCCATCAGCTTCAATGTCGTCCGCGGACGCCCGGACTTGAGCACTCGGGACCGATCCGGCGTGCCCGGCGACACGCGATGCGCCGGATCGAAAGGCCGCTCAGCGCTTCACCGGCGGCAGATCGGTGCACGCGCCCTCGAAGGCCTCGGCCGCGAGGCCGATCGATTCGCCGAGCGTCGGGTGCGGGTGGATCGTCTTGCCGATATCGACCGCGTCGGCGCCCATCTCGATCGCGAGCGCAACCTCGCCGATCATGTCGCCCGCATGGGTGCCGACGATGCCGCCGCCGACGATGCGGTGGGTTTCGGCGTCGAAGAGCAGCTTCGTGAAGCCCTCGTCGCGGCCGTTGGCGATCGCGCGGCCCGACGCGTTCCACGGGAAGAGTCCCTTCTTCACCTTCAGGCCCTCGGCCTTCGCCTCGTCTTCGGTGACGCCGACCCAGGCGACCTCGGGGTCGGTATAGGCAACGCTCGGGATCACGCGCGCATCGAACGATGCGCGGGCGAGCTTTTCGTCGCCGAGCTGTTCGCCGGCCGCGACCTCGGCCGCGACGTGCGCCTCGTGCACCGCCTTGTGCGCGAGCATCGGCTGGCCGACGATGTCGCCGATCGCGAAGATGTGCGCGACGTTGGTGCGCATCTGGCGATCGACCGCGATGAAGCCGCGCTCGCCGACCGCGACGCCGGCCTTCTCGGCGCCGATCCGCTTGCCGTTGGGCACGCGCCCGACGGCCTGCAGCACGAGGTCGTAGGTCTGCTCCGAGAGCTTGCCCTCGCCTTCGAACTTGACGAGGATGCCGTCGGAGCGCGCCTCGGCGCCGACCGTCTTCGTCTTCAGCATGATGTTGTCGAAGCGCGGCGCGTTCATCTTCTGCCAGACCTTGACGAGGTCGCGGTCCGCGCCCTGCATCAGGCCGTCGAGCATCTCGACGACATCGAGCCGCGCGCCGAGCGTCGAATAGACCGTGCCCATCTCGAGGCCGATGATGCCGCCGCCGATGACGAGCATGCGCTTCGGGCTCTGGCGCAGCTCGAGCGCGCCGGTGCTCGTGACGACGCGCGGATCGCCGTTCGGCAGGAACGGCAGCTTCACAGCCTCCGAGCCGGCGGCGATGATCGCGCGCTTGAAGCCGATCACCTGCGTGCCGCCCTTCGCGAGCGCGACCGACAGATGAAAGGGGCCCGCGAACTCGGCGCTGCCCTGCACCACCGTCACCTTGCGCATCTTCGCCATCGCGGCGAGGCCGCCGGTCAGCTTGCCGACGACCTTGTCCTTGTGCGCCTTGAGTCTGGCGAGATCGACGCTCGGCGCACCGAAGCTCACGCCGAGGGCGTGGAAGTGCTTCACCTCGTCGATCACCGCTGCGACGTGCAGCAGCGCCTTGGACGGAATGCAGCCGACGTTCAGGCACACGCCGCCAAGCGTCGCATGGCGCTCGACGAGCACCACCTTCAGGCCGAGATCGGCAGCCCGAAACGCCGCCGAGTAGCCGCCCGGCCCGGCACCCAGCACGAGCAGGTCGCATTCCAGATCCGCGCTACCGGCGAAGGCGGCCACGCCGGCTGCGCCTGCGGCCGCCGTGGGCGGCGGCGCTGCGGGCGCCGCGGCATCGGCTGCAACCGACGGTGCTGCAGCCGGCGCTTGCGCACTCGCGGCGGCCGGTGCGGGCGCCGCTGCGGCGACCGCCGCATCGCCTTCCAGGGTCAGGATCAGATCGCCCTCGTTGACCGTATCGCCGAGCTTGACCTTCAGCTCCTTGACGACGCCGGCCGCCGACGACGGGATCTCCATCGATGCCTTGTCGCTCTCGACCGTGATCAGCGACTGCTCGGTCTTCACCGTATCGCCCGGCTTGACGAGCAGTTCGATGACCGCGACGTTCTTGAAGTCGCCGATATCGGGAACCTTGATGTCCATCGTCGCCATCGCGCGCTCCTTACAGCACGATCCGGCGGAAGTCCGCCAGGATCTGCGACAGATAGACGTTGAAGCGCGCCGCGGCCGCGCCGTCGATCACGCGGTGATCCCAGCTCAGGCTGAGCGGCAGCATCAGGCGCGGCTTGAACTTCTCGCCGTTCCAGCGCGGCTCGATGCTGCTGCGGCAGACGCCGAGGATCGCGACCTCCGGCGCATTGATGATCGGCGTGAAATAGCGCCCGCCGATGCCGCCGAGCGACGAGATCGTGAAGCACGCGCCGCTCATCTCG
>CALMIL010000128.1 GCA_937864005.1 uncultured Burkholderiales bacterium | reverse complement strand
TTGACGATGTGGCCCTCGTAGCCCGGGTCGGCGCCGGCCGCGGCGAGCATCATCGGCGTGAAGACGCGCACGCCGTGCACGACGCCCATCAGGTTGACGCCGAGCACCCATTCCCAGTCGGCGAGCGAGTTCTCCCAGATCAGGCCGCCGGCGCCGACGCCGGCGTTGTTGAAGACGATGTGCGGCGCGCCGAACCGCTCCAGCACGGCATCGGCCAGCGCTTCCACCTGCGCAGCATTCGAGACGTCGAGCCGGAACCCGAGCACCTGTGCGCCTTGCGCCGTCACGTCGGCGACGGCCTTGTCCAGCGCATCCTGCTGCACGTCGGCCATCACGACCTGCATGCCTTCGCGCGCCGCGATGCGCGACGCCTCGAGGCCGAAGCCCGATGCAGCGCCGGTGATGACGGCCGTGCGGCCACGAAAGGTCTTCATGGTTCAGCTCCCGGCAGGCTGCGGCAAGGCGCGCGCATTGATCGCGTCGAAATCGGCACTCGCCGCGGCGAGGGTGCCGAAGGTCTGGCCCCAGTCGCCGCCCAGGCGCGACGCGCAGAAGGCTTCGAAGACGAAGCCCGGCGCGTGCCGCGCAAGCAGCGCCCCCTGCACCGCAAGCGCGACGTCCTGCGCCAGGCGGCGGGCGTCGGCTTCGGCGGTCACGGCGTCGATGCGCGCGAGCAGTGCGTCGCGCGCACGGTCCAGCGCCGGGTGCGCGCCGCGCACGGCGCCGAGTTCGGCGTCCAGCGCTTCGGCAACCGACCCTTCGCCGCCGCCCTTGCGCAGCGCGCGCAGCAGGTCCAGGCCCATGATGTTGCCGGCGCCTTCCCAGATCGAATTGACCGGCATCTCGCGGTAGATGCGCGCCATCACGCCTTCGCCGCCCTCTTCGACATAGCCGTTGCCGCCGAGGCACTCCATCGCCTCCTGGGCGAAGGCGCTGCCGCGCTTGCAGATCCAGAATTTGGCCACCGGCGTCAGCACGCGGCGCATCAGCACCTCGTGCGCGTCGCCGGGGTGGTCCAGCGTGCGCGCGAGGCGCAGCGCGAGCGCGGTCGCCGCCTCGCTCTCGAGCGCGAGGTCGGCGAGCACGTTCTTCATCAGCGGCTGCTCGATCAGCGGCTTGCCGAAGGCCTCGCGCTGCGCGGTGTGGTCGAGCGCAAGCGTGAGCGCCTGGCGCATCAGGCCGCTCGTGCCGAGTGCGCAGTCGAGCCGCGTCATAGCCCCCATCTCGAGGATCTGCGGCACGCCGCGGCCTTCGTCGCCGACGAGCCAGGCGGTCGCGTCTTCGAACTCGACTTCCGAGCTCGCATTCGCCTTGTTGCCGAGCTTGTCCTTCAGGCGCTGGATGCGGATCGCGTTGACGCTGCCGCCTTGCAGCAGGCGCGGCATGAAAAAGCAGCTCAGGCCGCCGGCCGACTGGGCGAGGACGAGGAAGGCGTCGCACATCGGCGCCGACATGAACCACTTGTGGCCGACGATCCTGAAGCGCCGGCCCCATGCGTCGGCACCGTCGGGCGTTGCCTGCGAGGTATTCGCGCGCACGTCCGAGCCGCCCTGCTTCTCGGTCATGCCCATGCCCATCGTCACGCCGGTCTTGTGCAGGCCGGGGACGAAGCGCGCGTCGTAGTGGCGGCTCGTCAGGAGCGGACCCCACTGCGCGGCGAGCGCCGGGTTCGCGCGCAGCGCCGGCGTGACGGCGTAGGTCATCGAGATCGGGCACAGCACCGAAGGCTCGAGCTCGGTGAAGAGCATGAACGCCGCCGCGCGGCGCACGTGGTCGTTCGCCGCGCCGGCCCACGGCGTGCCGTGCAGGCCGGATTGCGCCGCAAGGCTCATCAGCGCGTGATAGCTCGGGTGAAACTCGACGCGGTCCGCGCGCCGTCCGAAGCGGTCGAAGGCATGCAGCTCGGGCGTGTGCACGTTGGCGAGCCGCGCATGGGCCTGCATCTCGGGCGCGGCCAGCGTCGCGCCCAGGCGTTCGAGCTCCGCTGTGTCGAGCGCTGGCGCATTGAAGCGCAGCGCGTCGCGCAGCGCGGCGTTGTCGTCGAACAGATTGTTGCCGCTGCGCGGCAGCGCCTGGTTGAAGACCTCGTGGGTCGCTGGCATGGTCTGCTCCTGCGGTGACTGTCGCCGCACTACACGAGTTTGACGAGCTGCTTGCCGAAGTTCTTGCCCTCGAGCAAACCGAGGAAGGCTTGCGGCGCCGCCTCGATGCCATCGGCGATCGACTCGCGGAATTTGAGCTTGCCGCTTGCGACGAGGGTGCCGAGTTCCTTCAGCGCCTCGGGCCAGAGTTCCATGTGCTCGGTGACGATGAAGCCCTGCAGCTTCAGCCGCGAGACGAGCAGCAGCTGCGGCTGCAGGAGCGGAATCGGCGCGCCGTCGTAGCCCGAGATCATGCCGCACAGCGCGATGCGGCCGAAGGCGTTCATGCGCAGCAACACGGCGTCGAGAATCCTGCCGCCGACATTCTCGAAGTTGCCGTCGATGCCGTTCGGGCAGGCCGCCTTCAGCGCCGCGGAGAGCGATTTCGGATCGGCGTGCTCGCGGTAGTCGATGCAGTCGTCGAAGCCGAGAACCTCGACGACGTAGCGGCACTTCTCGGCCCCGCCGGCGATGCCGACCGCGCGGCACCCCCGCTCCTTGGCGAGCTGGCCGACGGCGCTGCCGACGGCGCCGCTCGCCGCGCTGACGACGACCGTCTCGCCGGCCTTCGGCTCGATGATCTGCGAGAGGCCGTACCACGCCGTGACGCCCGGCATGCCGACCACGCCCAGATAGGCCGAGAGCGGGATGAACGTCGCATCGACCTTGTTGAGCACGCCGCGCTGATCGGCGTCGATCACCGCGTACTGCTGCCAGCCGCCCATGCCGACGACCTTGTCGCCGACCGCGAAGCGCTCGTTGCGCGACGCGACGACCTCGCCCACCGTGCCGCCGCCCATCACCGCGTCGAGCCGCTGCGGCTGCGCATAGCTCTTCGCATCGTCCATGCGGCCGCGCATGTAGGGGTCGAGCGACAGGTAGTGGTGCCGCACCAGCACCTGCCCGTCGGCCAGCTCCGGGACCGGCGTCTCGACGAGGCGGAAGTTGGCGGCCTCGGCTTTGCCGGCCGGGCGCGATGCGAGCAGCCATTGCTTGTTCATGGTCGTGGTCATGGTTTGACTCCTGCCTTGCTTCAGTCGGACGCATTCTCGCGCCGGATCCTTCGCCCGCCCACACCCAGCGCGCGGATGAACTTGAACGTGCCGGTGCCATGCGCGACGAGCTGCTCTGTATCGTCCATCACGGACGCTTCGCAGAATGCCATCGACGCCGTGCGGCGCAGCACCCTGGCGCGCGCGATCAGGCGCCCGACGCCGGGACGCATGAAGCTCGTCTTCATCTCGATCGTGACGACGCTGCCGGTCGTTTCATGACCGGGCTGATTCGGGCTGCGCGCGGCGTGCGCCATCGCGACGTCGAGCAGCGTCATCGTCACGCCGCCGTGGGCGACGCTCCACGAGTTGCACAGCGCGTCGCGCAGCGTGACCGCCAGCTCGGCGTGGCCGGCCTCGCAGGCAAGCAGCTCGATGCCGACGAGTTCGGCAAACGGCACGTGCAGCGTCGGCTTCATCGGCTTGCCGCGGGCGCTGGTTCGCGCGTCGAACGCGACGCGGCGGCCATCGCGGTCAACCGCCGCTGATCACCGCGCTCACGCCGCCGTCGACGGCAAGAATCTGCCCGGTGATGTGCTTGCCGGCCGGCGACGCGAAGAGCAGCGCGGCGCCCTTCAGGTCGTCGTCGTCGCCCAGCCGGCGCAGCGGCGCATGCGCGGCGAGGGTGTCGGCGCCGTGCGTCTCGAGCACGCCCTTGGTCATCTTGCTCGGGAAGAAGCCGGGTGCGAGCGCGTTGACGGTGATGCCGTGCTCGCCCCATTCGCCGGCCAGCGTGCGCGTGAAGTTGACGACCGCGCCCTTGCTCGTGCCATAGGCGATGAATTCGATCCCCGAGCCCGAGCCGGCGAGCCCGGCGATCGACGCGATATTGATGATGCGGCCCTGCCGGCGCGGGATCATCGAGCATTTGCCGACCGCCTGGCTCATCAGGAAGATGCTGCGGATATTCAGGTTCATCACCTTGTCCCACGCCTCGAGCGGATAGTCCTCGGCCGGGGCGCCCCAGGTCGCGCCGGCATTGTTGACGAGGATGTCGATGTGGCCGAGGCGCTGCAGCGCCTCGTCGACGACCTTCGCGATCTCCGCCGGCTGGCTTGCATCGGCCGCGACCCAGCGCGTATCGATGCCCTTCGCCTGCAGCGCCGCCGCCGCCTCCTCGAGGTCGGCCGCCTTGCGAGAGGTGAGCAGGATCTTCGCGCCCGCCTCGCCGAGCGCCTCGGCGATCTGCAACCCGAGGCCGCGCGAACCGCCGGTGACGAGCGCGGTGCGGCCCGACAGGTCGAAAAGCTTGTGGACGGGCGTGCTCATGGCGTGCTTCCTTCAACGTGGGGATCGGTGCGGGACGGGTTCAGAACCACGCTTCGGCCATCGCGAGGCAGGTATCGTCGCGGCTCTGGACGACGCCGAGCCAGGCGCCGATGCGCGGCAGTTCGTAGCGGAAGAAATAGGTGCTGGCGGCGAGCTTGCCGCGCAGCAAGTCGGCGTCGCCCTCGCCTGCATCGAGCATCGCGCGTGCGCACAGCGCGACGTCGAGCCAGATCCAGGCCAGCACGGTGTGGCCGAAGGCCTGCAGATACGGCGTTGCATTCGCGAGCGAACGCTGCGCATCGCCGCCCTGCCATGCGGCGCGGGTCGCGCGGCCCAGATGTTCGAGTGCGGCTTCGAGCGCGGCGGCATATTCGGCGAGCGACTCGACGCCCTTCGCGCGCGCGATGCTCGCGCCGATGCGCTCGGCAAGCAGCGTGAGGCCGCGCCCTTCGTGCATCACGACCTTGCGGCCGAGCAGATCGAGCGCCTGGATGCCGTGCGTGCCCTCGTGGATCATATTCAGGCGGTTGTCGCGCCAATACTGCTCGACCGGGAAGTCGCGCGTATAGCCATAGCCGCCCATCACCTGGATCGCGAGGCTGTTGGCTTCCAGACCCCATTCGCTCGGCCAGCTCTTGGCGATCGGCGTCAGCATCTCGAGCAGCAACCCGGCCTGCTGCGCCGCCGCGGGCTCGCCGGTATGAAGTTCATCGACCAGCCGTGCGCAGTACAGCTCGAGCGCGAGCGCGCCTTCGCAATAGCTCTTCTGTGCGAGCAGCATGCGCTTGACGTCGGCGTGGCGGATGATCGGCACCTGCGGCTGCGCAGCGTCCTTGCCGCCGGGGCCGACCGGCCGGCCCTGCGGCCGCTCCCGGGCATAGGCGAGGCTCACCTCGTAGCCCGCATAGCCGATCATCGCGGCGCCCAGGCCGACCGCGATGCGCGCCTCGTTCATCATGTGGAACATGCAGGAGAGCCCGTCGCCCGGCTTGCCGACGAGGTAGCCCAGCGCGCCCGAGCCGGCGCCGTCCAGCCCCTGCCCGGACGCGCCGCGCACCGGGTGCTTGCCCTCGCCGAAATTGAGCAGCGTATTCGGAATGCCGCGGTAGCCGAGCTTGTGGTTGAGCCCCGCGAGCGCGACGTCGTTGCGCTCGCCGGTGGCCTCGCCTTGCGCATCGACGAGCTTCTTCGGCACGATGAAGAGCGAGATGCCGCGCGTGCCGGGGATCAGCCGTCCGTCCGGGCCGGGGATCTTCGCGAGGACGAGGTGGATGATGTTCTCGGCTAGCTCGTGCTCGCCGTTGCTGATCCACATCTTGTTGCCGCGCAGGCGGTAGCGCGGCCCGAGCGGGTCACTTTCGAAGTCGGCGCCGTCGGGCACGGCGCGCGTCGCGATATCCGACAGGCTCGATCCGGCCTGCGGCTCGGACAGGCACATCGTGCCGGCGAAGCGGCCGCTGAACTCGTTGCGCGCGAAGACCGCCTTCTGCCTCTCGGTGCCGTGCGCCATCAGCAGATTCGCATTGCCGCTCGTCAGCATGCTGCCGCCGCCGATGCCGACACCGGCCTTCGTGAAGAAGCTGTTGGCCGCCATCTCGACGACGCACGGCAGCTGCATGCCGCCGATCGCGTAATCCTGCGCCGCGGCGAGCATGCCGCTTGCGGCGTAGGCGCGCGCCGCGGCGTGGCTCGCCGCGGGCAGGTGGACGCGCTCGCCGTCGAACCAGGGCTCCTCCACATCCGACTGGCGGGCATGCGGCGCGAATTTGTCGGCGGCGAGCTTGTCGCACATGTCGAGCACCGCGTCGAAGGTTTCCCGGCTGTGCTCGCTGAACCTTGCGCGCTGCTGCAGCGACTCCACGCCGAGCCAGTCGTAGAGCAGGAAGTCGAGCGTCGCGCGCAGCGTCATCGTGTCACACGAGGTGCTTCAGGCTCGCCATCGCCATCGTCGCGCTGACTTTGGCGACGAGATGCTCGGCGTCGCCGTCGGCGCAGTACACCTCGGCCTCGACGAACGAGAGCTGCTTGCCGGGCTTGAGCACGCGCGCGCTGCAGCGCAGCCGCTCGCCCCTGGCCGGTCGCAGCAGGCTGATCTTGAGCTCGACGGTGACGACGAAGCTGCCTTCGGGCGCGAGCGTCTGCGCCGCCGCGCCGGCGGTGTGATCGGCAAGCGTCGTCAGCACGCCGGCGTGCACCTGGCCGCTGTGCTGCAGCAGGCGCGGCCCGACGGCGAGCCGCGTCGTGCACTCGCCGGCGCCGATCGCCTCGACATCGACGCCGAGGTCGGCGATGAACGGCGCGCGCCGAAAGAACGCGCGCACGTCATCGAGGCTCGGAACAGCCATCGCCGCCTTCCTCGTCAGAGCACCTCGAAGACGCCCGCCGCGCCCATGCCGCCGCCGATGCACATCGTGACGACGACGCGCTTGGCGCCGCGGCGCCGGCCCTCGATCAGCGCGTGGCCGACGAGGCGCTGGCCCGAAACGCCGTAGGGATGGCCGACGGCGATCGCGCCACCGTTGACGTTGAGCTTGTCCATCGGGATGCCGAGCGTATCGGCGCAGTACAGCACCTGCACCGCAAAGGCCTCGTTGAGCTCCCAGAGGTCGATATCGGCGACCGTGAGGCCGAGGCGCTTGAGCACCTTGGGCACCGCGAAGACCGGGCCGATGCCCATCTCGTCGGGCTCGCAGCCGGCGACCGCGAAGCCGAGGAAGCGCCCTAGCGGCTCGAGTCTCTTCGCTTGCGCGAGCTTCTCGTGCATCACCACGCAGGCGCCGGCGCCGTCGCTGAACTGGCTCGCGTTGCCGGCGGCGATCACGCCGCCGGGGATCGCCGGCTTGATGTTGCAGATGCCTTCGTACGTCGTGCCGGGGCGGATGCCCTCGTCGTTGGCGACGCTGACTTCCTTGCTGCGCAGGCCCATCACCGGGTCGGCAACGCCCGCGGTGACCGTGATCGGCGCGATCTCGTCCTTGAAGAGCCCGGCCTCGAGCGCCGCGGCGGCCTTCTGCTGGCTCGCCGCGCCGTAGCGGTCCATGCGCTCGCGATCGATCTTGTAGCGCTTCGCGACCTGCTCGGCGGTCTGCAGCATGTTCCAGTAGATCGTCGGCTTGTTCGACAACAGCCAGGGGTCGGCAAGCATGTGCTTGTTCGCCTCGTTCTGCACGCACGAGATGCTCTCGACGCCGCCGGCGACGAAGACCTCGCCTTCGCCGGCGACGATGCGCTGCGCGGCCGTCGCGATCGTCTGCAGGCCGCTCGAGCAGAAGCGGTTGATCGTCATGCCGCTGGTCGTGATCGGCAGCCCGGCGCGCAGCGCGATCTGGCGCGCGATATTGCTGCCGGTCGCGCCCTCGGGCGTCGCGCAGCCCATGATGACGTCGTCGACCTCGGCGGCCTCGATGCCGGCACGCTCGACCGCGGCCTTCACGGCGTGGCCGCCGAGCGTCGCGCCGTGCGTCATGTTGAAGGCGCCTTTCCAGCTCTTGGCCAGCGGCGTGCGGGCGGTGGAGACGATCACGGCTTGGGTCATGGCAAGAACTCCTGCTGCAATGGGGGGACTACTTCGCGCCCTGCTCGACGAGGCGGTGATAGAAGCGGATCAGCTCGGCGAGGTTGGCGATCGAGACACGCTCGTTGGTGCCGTGAAAGCGCGCCAGATCTTCGGGCTTGGCGCGCACCGGCGAGAATTTGTAGATGTGGTCGGAGACGATCTCGAAGTGTTTCGAGTCGGTGCCGCCGACCATCAGTCCCGGGACGACGACGGTGCCGGGGAAGAGCTCGCGCACGCTGCGTTCGATGAGCTTGTACGACGCACTGTCGGTCGGCGTGATCCTGGACGGCTCGGCCGCGCCGCCGACCACCTTGTACTCGAAGCGGTCGTTGGCGACGGTCGTCTTCACGTGCTGCTGCACGGCAGCGAGGCTGTCGCCCGGCAGGAGGCGGAAATTCACGACCGCGTCGGCGCGGCCGGGCAGCACGTTTTCCTTGTTGCCGGCGTTGACGATGGTCAGCGCCGTCGTCGTGCGCAGCATCGCGTTCGTGCTCGCGCCGGCCTCGAGCTGGCGCTTGACGATCGGCCCGAAGAGCCAGAGGTTGGACATCGCGATGCGGTTCATGCCGCTCATCTCGGGCGCGACGGTCTCGAACATCGCGCGCGCGACGCCGGAGATCTCGGCCGGCAACTGGTTGTCGTCGAGACGGGCGAGCGCATGGCTCATCATCGCGATCGCGCTCGTCCCCGGCGGCGGCGGGATCGACGAGTGACCCGGCGTCGCGTTCACGCCGAGGCCGAGCGACAGGAAGCCCTTCTCGGCGATGCCGACGACCGCCGCCGGCGGCGCGAGGCCCGGCAGCACGCCCTCGGTGATGAGCAGCCCCTCGTCGATCACGAAGTCGAGCTTCACCTTGCGTTCGGCGAGCAGTTCGGCGATCGCCTTCGCGCCGCGCCGGCCGCCGACCTCCTCGTCGGCGCCGAACACGAGATAGACCGTGCGCCTGGGCTTGAAGCCCGCCGCGACGAGCATCTCGACGGCCTCCATCTGCGCGATCAGGTTCGATTTGTCGTCCCACGCGCCGCGGCCCCAGACGAAGCCGTCCCTGATCGTCCCGGCAAACGGCTCGGCCTGCCAGTCGCCCTCGGTGCCGGGCGCGATCGGCACCACGTCCTGGTGCGCCATCAGCGCGATCGGCTGCGCCGCCGGGTCGCTGCCCTTCCAGGTGTAGAGCAGGCTTAAGTTCCCCACCACCTCGCGCGTCAGAGTAGCGTGCAGCTTCGGGTAGCGCGACTGCAGATGCGCGTGCAGCGCCTCGAACTGGTCGGCGTTGAGCGTGGCATCGTCGTGCGATGAAACGGTCCGCGCGCGGATCGCGGCCGAGAGCGATTCGGCGGCGGCCTGCTCGTCGAGTGCGATGGGCGCGAGCCGCGGCACGTCGATCTGGCGCGAGCCCTGGCGCCAGGTATTGACCGCGACCGCGAGCACGAGCAGCGCGACGAGCGCGAGCAAGGCAACGAAGATTCGTTTCATCATCGCGCCGCGATCTCAGCTGAAGGTCTTGCCATCGGCCGCGAGCCTTGCCAGCAGCGGCGCGGGCTCCCAGAATGCGGCGTCGTCGTGCGGATTGCGGGCGAAGCGCTTCATCGCCTGGACGACGTTGAAGAGGCCCACCGTATCCGCATAGCACATCGGCCCGCCGCGGTGCAGCGGGAAGCCGTAGCCGGTGAGATAGATGACGTCGATATCCGACGCCCGCAGCGCGATGCCCTCCTCGACGATCTTCGCGCCTTCGTTGACGAGGGCGAAGACGAGGCGGTGCACGATCTCGTCGTCGGCGATCTTGCGCGGCGCGATGCCGAGCTCGGCGCGGTGCTTCGCGATCATGTCGTCGACGAGCGCACTCGGGATCGCGTCGCGCCTGCCGGGCTTGTAGTCGTACCAGCCGGCAGAGGTCTTTTGGCCGAAGCGGCCCATTTCGCACAACAGGTCCGCCGTCTTGCTGTAACGCAGGTCCGGCTTTTCGACATACCTGCGCTTGCGGATATACCAGCCGACATCGTTGCCGGCGAGGTCGCTCATCCGAAAGGGCCCCATCGCCATGCCGAACTTCTCGACCGCGCGATCGACCTGTGCCGGCGTGCAGCCCTCCTCCAGCAGGAAGCCGGCCTGGCGGCTGTACTGCTCGATCATGCGGTTGCCGATGAAGCCGTCGCAGACGCCCGAGACGACACAGGTCTTCCTGATTCTCTTGCCGAGCGCCATGACGGTGGCAAGCACGTCCTTCGCCGTCTTCGCGCCGCGCACCACTTCGAGCAGCTTCATGACGTTGGCCGGGCTGAAGAAGTGGGTGCCGATCACGTCCTGCGGCCGCTGGGTGCAGGCGGCGATCTTGTCGACGTCGAGCGTCGAGGTGTTGGTCGCGAGGATCGCGCCTGGCTTCATCACCGCGTCGAGCTGCTTGAAGACCTGCTCCTTGACGGCGAAGTCCTCGAATACGGCCTCGATCGCCATATCGGCGTCCTTCAGGTCGTCGTAGGAAAGCGTCGTGCGCAGCAGCGCCATGCGCGCGTCGAGCTTGTCCTGCGCAAGCTTGCCGCGCTTGACCTGCGATTCGTAGTTCTTGCGGATCGTCGCGACGCCCTTGTCGAGCGCCTCCTGCTTCGTCTCGAGCATGACGACCGGGATGCCGGCATTCAGGAAGTTCATCGCGATGCCGCCGCCCATCGTCCCGCCGCCGATCATCGCGACCGACTTCACGTCGCGCAGCGGCGTATCGGCCGGCACGTCGGGGATCTTGCTCGCCCCGCGCTCGGCGAAGAACGCATGGCGCAGCGCCTTGCTCTCGGGCGTCATCATCAGCGCGACGAAGGTCTCGCGCTCCTTCTTCAGGCCGGCGTCGAACGGCAATTGAATCGACGCCGCGACGGCGTCGATGCAGCGCAGCGGCGCCGGCAGGTTGCGGCTCAGCGCGCCGACCGTATTGCGCGC
>CALMIL010000127.1 GCA_937864005.1 uncultured Burkholderiales bacterium | reverse complement strand
GCCGACATCGAAGAAGAATTCCACCGTCTTGCTCATCGCGCGGTCTCCTAGAAGCTCTCGATCCACGGCCGCAGGTCGAGCTCGTGCGTCCAGGCGCTGCGCGGCTGCTGATGCAGCGCCCAGTAGGCGGCGGCGATCGCCTCCGGGTCGAGGATGCCGTCCTCGGCCTTCGTCGCATAGCGTTCGGGGAAATTCGCCGCGATGAACTGGGTATCGATCGCACCGTCGATCACGAGGTGCGCGACATGCAGGCCCTTGGGCCCGAGTTCGCGCGCCATGCTCTGCGCGAGCGCGCGCAGCGCGAACTTGGCCCCGGCGAACGCGCAGAAACCCGCGCCGCCGCGCAGGCTCGCCGTCGCACCGGTGAAGAAGATGCTGCCCCTGGCGCGCGGCAGCATCGCGCGCGCCGCCTCGCGCCCGACCAGGAAGCCGGCGAGCGCGCCCATCTCCCACACCTTGCGGTAGACGCGCTCGGTCGTCTCGGTGACGGCAAAGCGCACGTTGGCGCCGATATTGAAGACGACGACCTCGAGCGGCGCGACCTCGCGCTCGATGCGCTCGACGAGCGCGGCGACCTGCTCCTCGCGCCGCGCGTCGCACGCCCAGCCCTCGGCGAAGCCGCCCGCCGCGCGAATGCGCTCGACGAGCGGCGCGAGCGCCTCGCCGCTGCGCCGCGCCGCGACGACGCGATAGCCCTCGGCCGCGAAGCGCCGCGCGATCGCGCCGCCGGTCGCGTCCCCGGCGCCGACGACGAGCGCGGCGCGGTCAGTGTTGGCGGTGGAATGGTTCGTCATGGCGTTCCTCGCTGGCGCGCGTCCAGACGCAAGCCTATCCCGAAGTCGATCTCCGGGGGCGCCGACGGTCGCCATCCGCCGCACGGTGTGCCGCGCCGATGCCCGCGGGCGCCGACGCGCCGCAGTCGATGCGTCGATGCGTCGGTGCGGCAACGCTGCAACGCGGACGCGGCGATACCATTCGCTCGCGCTGCACCCTGCAGGTGGGGCACTCATGACCGAGTCCGCGATCCCTGCGCGCGTGCTTCGACGCCGAAGCCGCGCTGATCAGCGAGCGGTGCCGGATCGCGAAAGTCGGCGCGCCCGCCGTGCTGCACGACACAGCGGCGCGGGAGCCGCTGTTGCACCGGTCGGCGCGCGCGGTCGGCCCGAGCGCGCCGGGCACGCTGCTCAGTCCTTCGCCGCCGGCTTGGCCGCGGGGGCGGGCTTCGTGGCGGGCGTGGTGGCGGGCGAGGTGGCGGCGCCGCGCTTGGCCGCGTTGCCCGCGGGCGGGGCGCTGTAGCTCGCGCTGCCGACCGTCAGGCCGGCCTGCGAGAAGCGCGCCGCGTTGCCGGGGCCGATGCCGCCGACGCGATCGACCATGTCGGTCCAGCTCTTGAACTCGCCCGCCTTGCGGGCGTCGAGGATCTTCGTCGACAGCGCCGGGCCGATGCCCTTGATGGTCTCGAGTTCGGCCTGGCTCGCCTTGTTGACATCGACGCTCGCTTGGGCGGCAAACGCAAAGGCGGCGAGCAGGGTGGCGATCAGAAAGCGCAACATGATGGATCTCCTTCGGTTGAGGCCCGGCGACGTGCCGGGCTGAGGAGAATTCTTCCGGCTTCGGCGCGCGCGCGAAACCCGCCGTGGGGGGAGTTCGATGGGGGCACCCGTTGGGGGTGGGTGGCGCGCGATCGGTGGTGCGGTAGGCCATCGCATACGCCGTTTTCCGGACCCGGCCCAAGGGCGGTCCGGATGAGCGAAGATAGCGGCCTCCAGCAACCGAATCGCGCGGTGCTGCGTCGACGCCCGGCGTGGACGCGCCGCGAAACCGAGATGAAGCAACCTCAACGACTTCGAACTTCGCTGCCGGTCGATGCATCCGCCACCGGTTCCGTGCTGCCGGCCGCGAATCACGCATCGCCGCGTGCCGCCAATGCACCGAAGGTGAGGGCGCCGAGCGAGACGAAGGACGCCGCGCGCGCGCTCGACGGCACGGCGCGCGCGCTCGGCGCGAAGTTCACACTCGGCCTGTCGCCGATCTCGCTCGGGCTCGCCCTCGCGGACTGGGCCTGGCATCTGGCCTCGGCCCCCGGCACGGCCGCGAAGCTCGCCACCGCGGCCCAGACAAGGCTGGCCGGCGCGCTCTCGAGCACGCCCGACGAGTCCGCCGAGACGCTCGCCGCCGATCCGCGCTTTCGCGACGAGGGCTGGAAGCAGTGGCCGTACAGCCTGCTCGCGAACGTGCATCTGGCGCGCCAGGCGTGGTGGGACGACGCGCTGCAGGTGCACGGCGTCGAACGCCACCATCGCGACGTGGTGCGGCTGTTCGCCCACCAGTGGCTCGACATGCAGTCGCCGAGCAACTGGCTGTGGTCGAACCCGCAGGTGCTCGAGAAGACGGTCGCGGCGCACGGCGCGAACCTCGCGCAGGGCGCGAAGCACGCGATCGACGACTGGCGGCGCGAGCACGGCCTCGAGCCGCGCGAAGCCGTCGAGCCGCGCTTTCAGCCCGGCGTCGACGTGGCGATCACGCCGGGGCGGGTCGTCTACCGCAACCACCTCGTCGAGCTGATCCAGTACGCGCCGCAGACGGCGCGCGTGCAGCGCGAGCCGCTGTTGATCGTTCCGTCGTGGATCATGAAGTACTACGTCCTCGACCTGTCGCCGCACAACTCGCTGGTGCGCTACCTGGTCGGCGAGGGCCACACCGTCTTCATGGTGTCGTGGCGCAATCCGGACGAGGGCGACGCGCTGCTCGACATGGACGACTATCTGCAGCAGGGCGTGCTCGAGCCGCTTGCCGAGATCACCCGGCTGACCGGCGGCGTGCCGATCCACGCCGCCGGCTACTGCCTGGGCGGCACGCTGCTCGCGATCGCCGCCGCCGCGCTCGCGCGGCCGGGCGGCGTCGCCGGGGCGCGCGAGATCGCGCCGCTCGCGTCGCTCAGCCTGCTCGCCGCGCAGATCGACTTTCGCGAACCGGGCGACCTCGGCATCCTGACCGATGACGCGCAGATCGAAGTGCTCGAGGCGATGATGGCCGAGCGCGGCTTCCTCACCGGCAAGCAGATGGCGGGGTCGTTCCAGTTCCTGCGCTCGCGCGAGCTGATCTGGTCGACCCGGATGCGCGAATATCTGCTCGGCGAGCGCAATGCGCCGAGCGACCTGATGGCCTGGAACGCCGATACGACGCGCCTGCCGGCGGTGATGCACAGCCAGTACCTGCGCGCGATGTACCTGCGCAACGATGTCGCCGAGGGCCGCTACGAGGTCGAGGGCCGGCCGGTATCGGCCTCCGACGTGCGCGTGCCGGCCTTCGTCGTCGGCACCGTCAAGGACCACGTCTCGCCCTGGCACTCGGTCTACAAGCTGCACCGGCTGCTCGGCGGCGACCTGACCTTCGTGCTGACGAATGGCGGCCACAACGCCGGAATCGTCTCCGAACCCGGGCATCCGCGCCGGCGCTACCAGATGCACCTGACGCGCGCGAGCGACGCGGCGATGAGCCCCGAGGTCTGGCAGGCGAAGGCCCGGCAGTACGACGGCTCATGGTGGCCGGCGTGGCACGAATGGCTGGCCGCGCAGTCGAGCGGCGACGTCGCGGCGCGCAAGCCGCAGGTCAACGCGTCGCTCGGCGCCGCGCCGGGGCACTACGTGCATATCTGCTACCGGGATTGACGGCCCCAAGCGCCGGCGGGTGCCGCTCGCTTCGCCGGTGGCATCTGCCTTCGGCGTGGGTGCGCCGATAGACGTCCCGACGTCTACAATGCAGTCAGCAAGCTTGGAGATTTGATGTGCGCAGGCGACCGGGGCAAGTGCGGGATGCAATCGTTCAGGTGCTCGAGAGTCAGCCGCTCGGGGCGTCGGTTCGCGATATCACGGAAGGTGTCGCCAGCTTGATCGGTGACGTGCCGCCTTCGTCGGTGCGGTCCTACCTCCGGCTCAATACGCCCGAACTCTTCGCGCGAATGAATCGTGCGCAATATGTGCTCAACGGGTTCGAGGCACCCGAACCTGCGCCGCGCGAACGCACGCAGCAGGCCGAGTTCTCGTTTGGCCGTGCAAGACTTGTGCTGGCCGACTGCAATGCATGGCTCGCCGAGCAGGCGCCCGATTCGATCCACGCGGTGGTTACCGATCCGCCCTATGGCCTGATCGAGTACTCGGACGCCGAGCAGACCAAGCTGCGCCAAGGGCGCGGCGGCGTGTGGCGAATTCCACCCAGCTTCGACGGCGCAAAGCGTGCACCTCTGCCGCGTTTCACGGTCCTCACGGCCGGCGACCTTGCGGCGCTGGAGGGGTTCTTTCTCGACTGGGGGCGGCGCGTCGTGCGGGTGCTCGTGCCGGGCGCCAACGTCGTCGTCGCGAGCAACCCGCTCTTGTCCTACATCGTCTCGGGCGCGCTCGCACGTGCCGGACTCGAACGGCGCGGCGAGATCGTGCGCCTCGTGATGACGATGCGCGGCGGCGACCGACCGAAGGCGGCGCACGAGGAGTTCAACGATGTGAGCGTGATGCCGCGCTCGATGTGGGAGCCGTGGCTCGTCTTTCGCAAGCCGGTCGAGGGCAGGGTGCAGGACAATCTGCGCAAATGGGGCACGGGCGGCTTTCGCCGCATTTCGGCGCACAAGCCATTCGGCGATGTCATCGAATCGGCGCCGACCCGAGCCGGCGAGCGCAAGCTGGCGCCACACCCCAGCCTCAAGCCGCAAGCCTTCTTGCGACAACTGGTGCGCGGCGTACTGCCGCTGGGCAAAGGCATCGTTCTCGACCCGTTCGCCGGTGCCGCGTCGACCCTGGCCGCTGCGCAGTCGGTGGGCTACGAGAGCATCGGCATCGAGCGGGATCGGTCGTACTTCGATATGGCGAGCGTCGCGCTTGCACGTCTCGCTGCGCTGCGCGTCGAGTCACCCGCGGAGCACGGCGGACATCAAGCCCGGTAGACCCAGTTCTGCCTGAGCTTGGCGATGCCGGCGGCGTGCAGCGTCGCGGTACGGGTGCCGAGTTCGCCGCGCGGATTCTTGCGGAAGTCATCGACGTCCACCTGGCCGAGATAGATTTCCGTGAAATGCATGGCGCGGCGATCGATGGCAGGTTCGGTCGCGTTGTCGACGGTATATACGAAGACGCACATCCACTGCTTGCGCGCGCCATGCGTATCGACGGCACCGCCCGCCTTGCGCGTCGTCTTGATCTCGACGCCGAACTCGCCGGCCTTGATGGCGTTGCCCGGATAGCGCCCGTTGACGACGAGGTCCGGATGGCCGTTGAAGTAGCCGTTCACGACGAGCGTTCGCGAGTGTTTCGCGAGACTCGCGGTCAGCATGTCGGAGAGCACGCCGGACATGATCGCCGGCCGCAGCATATCGTCGAGGCGCTCCAGGCCCTTCGCCGACAGGCTGGTATTCACGTCGTGGAAGAAGTCGTAGACATCCTGGACTGCGAGGCGAAAGTCCTCCAGTCGAAGTTCGTACGGCAGTGATGCAGCAGCGTTGAACTTCGCTGGATCAAGCTTCTCGCGCGGAGTCGGCACTGGTTTTCCGGATCAGGGGCGTGGTGACAAATGTATCGGGCACTTGCTGGCGCCGGCCAGCAGCCGTTCAGTCACGCGCGCCGTCCAGCACGCGCAGGATCGCGGCGCCGTAGGCGTCGAGCTTCTTCGCGCCGACGCCGCTGATCGCGCCGAGTGCGTCGAGTGAGGCCGGGCAGCGGCGCGCCATCTCGGCGAGCGTCGCATCGTGGAAGACGACGTAGGGTGGCAGGTTGTGCTCGCGCGCGACGCCGGTGCGCCAAGTCTTGAGTGCGGCGAAGCGCTCCAGCGCCTGCGTGTCGAGCGCAATCGGCGCCGCCTTCGCGCCGGACTTGCGGTCGCCGGTTCTCGCGCGGGCCGCGCGCCCGGCGGGCGCGGCCGGTTCGCGCAGCAGCAATTGCACCTCGCCGCGCAGCACGGCGCGCGCGCTTTGCGTCGGCTCGAGGGTATTGAATTCGCCTTCGGTGCGCAGGTGGCCGAGCGCGATCAGCTGGCGCAGCACGGCGCGCCATTGCGCCTCCGACAGATCGGCGCCGATGCCGTAGGTCGACAGCCGCTCGTGATGGTGCTGCGCGACCTTGTCGGTCGGCTTGCCGCGCAGCACGTCGATCAGGTGCCCGGCGCCGAAGCGCTGGCCGCCGTGCTGGTGAAAGCGCAGCACGCACGACAGCGCCTTGCGCGCCGCCTCGGTCGCGTCCCACGTGCGCGGCGGCGCGAGGCAGTTGTCGCAGACGTTCTGGCGCAGCGGGTCGCACGGCGTGCTCGGCTCGCCGAAATAGGCGAGCAGCCGCACGCGGCGGCAGTCGCACGCCTCGGCGAGCGCGAGCAGGGCGTCGAGCTTGCCGCGCTGGCCGCGCTTGAATTCTTCGGCCGCCGGGCTGTCCTCGATCATGCGGCGCTGGTTGACGACGTCGGCCAGGCCGTACGCCATCCAGGCGTCGGCCGGCAGGCCGTCGCGGCCGGCGCGGCCGGTCTCCTGGTAGTAGGCCTCGATATTCTTCGGCAGGTCGAGGTGGGCGACGAAGCGCACGTCGGGCTTGTCGATGCCCATGCCGAAGGCGATCGTCGCGACCATCACGAGGCCGCCATCTTGCGAGTCATGGCGCAGGAAGCGGTCCTGGTGGCGCTTGCGCACCGCCGCGTCGAGCCCGGCGTGGTAGGCGAGCGCCGGGATGCCCTGCGCCGTCAGCCAGGCGGCCGTCTCCTCGGTCTTCCTGCGCGACTGGCAGTAGACGATGCCGGCGTCGCCTTCGTGCTCGTCGCGCAGGAAGCGCAGCAGTTGCGCCCGCGCGTTGTCCTTCTCGACGACGCGGTAGCGGATGTTGGGGCGGTCGAAGCTGCTGACGAAGACGCGCGCGCGCTGCAGCTCCAGGCGCAGCGTGATATCGGCACGCGTCTTCGCGTCGGCGGTCGCGGTCAGCGCGATGCGCGGCACGTCCGGGAAGCGCTCGTGCAGCAGGTGCAGTTGCAGGTAGTCCTCGCGGAAGTCGTGCCCCCACTGGCTGACGCAATGCGCCTCGTCGATCGCGACGAGCGCGAGCAGCCCGCGTTCGTGCAGCGATGCGAGCTGCGCCAGAAAGCGCGGCGTCGCGACGCGCTCGGGTGCGGCGTAGAGCAGCACGAGCCGGCCGGCCATCATCTCGCGCTCGACGCGCGCCGCCTCGCCGGCGTCGAGGCTCGAGTTGAGGAAGGCGGCGTGCACGCCGGCTTCCTCGAGCGCGCCGACCTGGTCGTGCATCAGCGCGATCAGCGGGCTCACGACGAGCGTCAACCCGCGCCCGGCGCGATGGCGGGCGATCGCCGGCAACTGGTAGCACAGGCTTTTTCCGCCGCCGGTGGGCATCAGCACCAGCGCGTCGCCGCCGGCGCAGACGTGTTCGACGATCTCGCGCTGCGCGCCGCGGAAGTCCGGGTAGCCGAAAACCTCCTGCAGCAGGGTGAGGGGTCGAAGGTCGGTCTCGGCAGGGTTCACGAACGGGGCGGCTGAAGGCTCGGCACGATGGTAAGCGAGCGGGTGGGCCGGCTTCGTCGGCCCGATCTCAAGTCCGCCCTCCGGGCGGCCGATACATTGCCGTACACCGCGCGGGCCCGCGTACGCCCGCGCACGCCTGGGCGCATCATCCTGCCGATGCCGACGACCGACTTCTCGACCCTGTTCGAACTGCTGCCGATCGGCGCCTACCGCTCGAGCCCGGCGGGCCGCCAGTTGCGCGCGAACGCGGCGCTGGTGCGCCTGAACGGCTATGCCGACGAGGCCGAGATGCTCGCCGAGGTCGGCGATATCGGGCGCGAGTGGTACGTGGAGGCCACGCAACGCGCCGAATTCGCGCGCCGGCTCGAGCGCGATGGCCACGTCGTCGACTTCGTCTCCGAGGTCTACCGCCACAAGACGCGCGAGCGGATCTGGGTCCGCGAGAACGCGCACCTCGTGCGCGACGCCGGCGGCGCGGTGCTGTTCTTCGAGGGAACGGTGGAAGACATCACGGCGCAGCGCGCGACGCAGCGCGCCCTCGAGACGAGCGAGCGGCGCTTTCGCGCGATGACCGAGAAGGCGCAGGGCCTGACCATCGTCTGCGACGCCGCGGGGCGCATCACCTACGCCAGCCCGGCCGCGCAACGGATGCTCGGCCTCGCGCCGCAGGCGCTGCACGGCGCGGACGTCTTCGAGCGGCTGCATCCCGACGACGCCGCAGCCGCCCGCGCCGAGTTCGGCAATGTGATCGACAAGCGCAATTCCGGCGTCGAAACGACGGCGCGCTTCGCGCATGCCGATGGCAGCTGGCGCCATCTCGCGATCCTCGCCAACAACTGCCTGGCCGACGACGCCGTCGGCGGCCTCGTGCTCAATCTGCGCGACGTGACCGAGCGCAAGTGCGCCGAGGAGGCACTGCAGCGGCTGGCCGACCACGACGTGCTGACCGACCTGCCGAACCGCCGCGTGATGCTGAGCCGCATCGGGCAGGCGCTGACCTACAGCCTGACGCGCTCGCGCCGGCTGAATGCGCTGTTCTACCTCGACCTCGATGACTTCAAGGCCATCAACGACCGCCAGGGCCATGCGGCGGGCGACCGCCTGCTGCGCACCGTCGCCGAGACGCTGCGCGGCTGCGTGCGGGCGGTGGATACGGTGGCCCGCTTCGGCGGCGACGAGTTCGTGATCCTGCTGGCCGACTTCGAGAGCGGCCGTGATCCCGCCACGCTGCAGGCGCAGGGCGTCGGCGAGAAGATCCTCGCCGCACTGGCGCGGCCGGCCGATGCCGGCGGCGGCGCCCGCACCGCCAGCCTGGGGGCGACGCTTTTCGGCGACCGCCACGAGGCGGTGGACGATATCGTGCGCCGCGCCGACAGCGCGCTCTATCGCGCCAAGGGCGCCGGCCGCAATACGCTGCGGCTCGGCTGAACCCCGGCGCAGCGCCCGCGCGCGCGATCAGGCGCGCGCCAGCCGGGCGGCGATCTCGGCCACGTGGCGGCCCTGGAAGCGCGCGCCGGCGAGTTCGTTCTCCGACGGCTGGCGCGAACCGTCGCTGGCCGCGATCGTCGATGCGCCGTACGGGCTGCAGCCGCTCACCTCGCCCTGGATCATCTGCCCCGCAAACGTGTAGGGCAGCCCGACGACGACCATGCCGTGGTGCAGCAGCACCGTATGCGTCGACAGGATCGTGCTCTCCTGGCCGCCGTGCTGGGTGGCGCTGGAGGTGAAGACCGAGCCGACCTTGCCGACCAGCTTGCCGCCGGCCCACAGCGCGCCGGTCTGGTCGAGAAAATTCTTCATCTGCGCCGTCATGTTGCCGAAGCGTGTCGGCGTGCCGAAGACGATCGCGTCATACGACGGCAGCTCGTCGACGGTCGCGACCGGCGCCGCCTGGTCGAGCTTGAAGTGCGATTTCTCCGCCACCTCGCGCGGCACCAGTTCCGGCACCCGCTTGACGGTGACTTCGGCGCCCGCCGAACGGGCACCCTCGGCGATCGCCGACGCCATGGTCTCGATATGACCGTAGCTGCTGTAGTAGAGGACGAGAACCTTTGCCATGCCGATCTCCCGAGTTGAACCTGTTGCGGCGCGGACCGTGCCGTCTGGATTCGATTCTGGACAGCCTGCGGCGCGGGCGGGTTGAAAAGCTCCGAACGCAGGCTTCAGCGAGTGCGAAGTGCGCGCCGCTATCATCGTTCTCCCGCATCGAACGCAAGCCCGGAGACAGCCATGGCCTCGATCAACAAAGTCATCCTCATCGGCAATCTCGGCCGCGACCCCGAGGTGCGCTATACGCCCAGCGGCGCGGCGGTCTGCAACGTGACGCTCGCGACCTCGCGCAAGTGGAAGGGCAAGGACGGCGGTGAAGGGGGCGAGGAGACCGAATGGCACCGCGTCGTCTTCTACGACCGGCTGGCCGAGATCGCCGGCGAATATCTGAAGAAGGGCCGCTCGGTCTACGTCGAGGGCCGACTGAAGACGCGCAAGTGGCAGGACAAGGACGGCGTCGACAAGTACACGACCGAGGTGATCGCCGACAACATGCAGATGCTCGGCGGCCGCGAAGGCATGGGCGGCGGCGACGAAGGCGGCTCGCGCGGCTACGGCGGCGGCGAGGGCGGTGCGCGGCCGGCGCAGCGTCCGGCGGCCGGCAACAAGCCGGCGTCGCCCGCCAAGTCCGACTTCAGCGATATGGACGACGATATTCCGTTCTAGGGTCCGCCCAGGCGACCGCAGGGGCCTGCTGCCGCTTGCGCAACCGGCGCCGCAGGAGCAGCCGAACGATGACCGAGCACCGCTACGTCGATGTGCCGCAGGGAACGCTGCACTGCGCGATCCAGGGCCGCGGTGCGCCGGTCGTGCTGCTGCACCAGACGCCGCGCTCGTGGGACGAGTACCGCGACGTGCTGCCGCTGCTCGCCCGGCGCCATCGGGCGATCGCCATCGACACCCTCGGCTATGGCGATTCGTCGAAGCCGCCGCTCTGCGCGGATTCGATCGAGCACTGGGCCGCGGCCGCGGTGAGTGCGCTCGACGCGCTCGGCATCGATCGTTTCGCCGTCGTCGGCCACCATACCGGCGCGGTGATCGCGGCCGAGATCGCCGCCGCCTGGCCGGATCGCGTCCGGGCCGCGGTGCTATCCGCCCCCGCATTCGTCGACGCCGCGTTTCGCGCCCGCCGCGCGAAGCCTTCGGCGATCGACAACGTCGCGCGCAGCGCCGACGGCTCGCACCTCACGGCGCTGTGGCGCATCCGCCAGCCCTGGTATCCCGAGGGTGACATCGACCTGCTCGAGCGCTTCGTGATCGATGCCGTCAAGGCCGGGCCGCGCGCCGCCGAGGGCCACGCGGTCGTCGCCCGCTACGTGATGGAGACGCGGTTGCCGCTGATCCGCTGCCCGGTGCTCGTCGTCGCGCCGACCGCCGATCCGCACGCCTATCCACAGGCGCGGCCGCTGGCGGATGCGATCGCCGGCAGCCGCTATGTCGAGATCGAAGGCGGCATGGTGCCGCTGCCGGACCAGATGCCCGCGCGCTTCGCCGAGGTCGTCACCGGGTTTCTCGACGCCTGCACCGTGCGCTGAGTCGCTAGTGCAGTGTTTCACACTGTTCAGCACATAAAACCGCGTCTTTGCCCCCGTGGCGGCGTTGCAAATCCTCGCCATACCACTCGGTATGGCTGCGGTTTGCGCCTTGCCACGAGGGCAAATCCATCGGTTTTCTCAAGTGCATCACAGCATGAAACACTGCACGAGCGGCAGCGCGCCGGCGTCAGGCCAGCGGCGGGTAGCTCGGAAACAGGCGCTCCATCGCAACGTCGATCACCATGCCGCACAGGCTGTAGAGCAGCGAGCCGATGAGCGCCGCGCCGAAGCTCGCGACATGCAGGCCGGCGAGCATCGACGAAGCGGCATAGAACATCGCGGCGTTGATCACGAAGAGAAAGAGGCCGAGCGTGAGCAGCGTCACCGGCAGCGTCAGCAGGATGAGAAACGGGCGCAGCAGCGTATTGAAGAGCCCGATCACGAACGCCGCCAGCAGCGCCGAGCCGAAGCTCTCGACGACGACGCCCGAATACAGATGCGCCACCAGCAGCAGCGCGGCGGCGAGCAGCATCCAGCGAATGATGATCTTCATGCGGCAAGCATAGCGTCTTCGCGCGGCGCGAAATGAAGCCTGCGCGCGCGGGTGCTGCGTGTCGTCCGCGTTGCTCCAACGCGCACCTCGGCGCGCGAAGTGATGCGGCCGAGCGACAAAACACGACTTCCACGGGTGCAAATGCGCGTTTCTCCTATGAGAACGGCTTCTCAGCAGCGTGGGCACGCAGTACGATCCGCAGCGCAGCACGAGTGAGGAACCGAGAGCGCAAGCAGCTCTCACCCGCCGGCGGCACATCAACCACTCACTTGATGGAGAGAATCGAAATGGCAACTGCGAAGAAGGCTCCGGCCAAGAAGGCTCCGGCGAAGAAGGCTCCGGCCAAGAAGGCGGCGGCAAAGAAGGCTCCGGCGAAGAAGGCACCGGCGAAGAAGGCACCGGCCAAGAAGGCCGCGGTGAAGAAGGTCGCAGCGAAGAAGGCGCCGGCCAAGAAGCGCACGCCGAACGCCGCCTTCATGAAGGCGATGACGCCGAGCGCGGCGCTCGCCGCGATCATCGGCACGAAGCCGGTGCCGCGCACCGAAGTGACGAAGAAGGTCTGGGAATACATCAAGGCCAACAAGCTTCAGGACTCGGCCAAGCGCACGATGATCAACGCCGACGCCCGATTGAAGGAAATCTTCAAGAAGGCCCAGGTGTCGATGTTCGAGATGACCAAGCTCATCAACAGCCACCTGAGCTGATACCCGCGTGCAGCGGGCCCCGCGCCCGCGAACCCGCACCAAGCCGGCGCACGACGCCGGCTTTTTGCTGGCCGCAAGGGTGCCGCGCCCAGGCCGCGCCGGATGTGCCCGATGTGCGCCGGCTGCATCTGGTGACATCCGTGACATCCGACAGTCGGCCGCGTAACGTCGGCTGACGTTAATGTGGAAGACAACCTCACCGCGGACGTGACGGGGCCTGGCCTGAAGTCGGCCGGGACATGGAATGCAGCAGC
>CALMIL010000126.1 GCA_937864005.1 uncultured Burkholderiales bacterium | reverse complement strand
GTAGCTCCTCGACGCGCGTGTTCTTGCCCTCGACCACGATGTGCTGCACGTTGGGCTCGATCGGTTCGCGGCCGGCGGCGTCCGGGCCCGGCCGGGCAGGCAGTCCGCTGGCCGGCGCGGACGCGGCCGATGCCGCGGGCTGCGCCGAGGCCGCCGCCGCCGGCTGCGCCGCCCAGGCCGCGAGCGGGCACAGGCACAAACCGAGGAGGCCGAGCGTCGCGAGCTTCATGCCCGGCATTGTATGTAGAGTCGCCCGCGCGCGGTGCGCCACGCCACCCCGACAGCGCGGCCTTCCGCGACAATCGCCGCATGAGTCGCGAAAGAGGGGCCCCGCGCAGCGGGGATCGAAGCGAGCGAATGCGGCGCGGCGCCGACGATAAGGCGGTGCGAACTGCGCGATCGGGCGGAGGCGCCGCATGAGTCGCGAAAGAGGGGCCCCGCGCAGCGGGGATCGAAGCGAGCGAATGCGGCGCGGCGCCGACGACAAGGCGGTGCGAACTGCGCGATCGAGCGGAGGCGCCGCATGAGCGAGAAGACGATGCTGCTCGTCGACGGGTCGAGCTATCTGTACCGCGCCTACCACGCGCTGCCCAATCTGCGCGGGCCGGGCGACTTCCCGACCGGCGCGCTGCACGGTTTCGTCGCGATGCTCGAGCGGCTGCGCGAGCAGTTTCCGGCCGCCCATGCGGCCTGCGTCTTCGACGCCAAGGGGCCGACCTTTCGCGACGGCTGGTACCCGCAGTACAAGGCGAACCGCTCGCCGATGCCCGAGCCGCTCGTGCAGCAGATCGCGCCGATCCACGAGGCGGTGCGCCTGCTCGGCTGGCCGCTGCTCGAGGTGCCGGGGATCGAGGCCGACGATGCGATCGGCACCCTCGCCCGCGCCGCGGCCGCGCGCGGCGAACGGGTCGTCATTTCGACCGGCGACAAGGATCTGGCGCAGCTCGTCGATCGCAACGTCACGCTCGTCAATACGATGAGCAACGAGCGGCTGGACGTTGCCGGCGTCACGGAGAAGTTCGGCGTCCCGCCCGAGCGCATCATCGACTACCTGACGCTCGTCGGCGACAGCGTCGACAACGTGCCGGGCGTCGACAAGGTCGGCCCGAAGACGGCCGTCAAGTGGCTGGTCGAATACGGGTCGCTGGCCGGCGTGGTCGCCGTGGCCGATGCGATGAAGGGTGCGGTCGGCGAGAACCTGCGCAAGGCGCTGCCCTGGCTGCCGCAAGCGCAGCGGCTCGTCACCATCGTCACCGACTGCGACCTGTCGGGCCAGATTCCCAGCTGGCCGGCACTCGACGCGCTGCGCTTCGCGCCGGCCGACCGCGACGGCCTGCTCGACTTCTTCGACCGCTACGGGCTGCGGACATTTCGGCGCGCGCTGCTCGCGCAGGGCGAGGCCGGCGCTTCGCAAGCCGAAGCGAAGACCGAAGGCGCGGCCCGATCGGCTGGCGATGCAGGGCCGGGCACGCCGGCTCCCGCTGCCGAACCGACCGAGCTGCGCTACGAGACCGTGCTGTCGCTCGACGTGCTCGATGCCTGGATCGAGCGCGTCCGGCAGGCGCCGCTGGCCGCGCTCGATACCGAGACCGATTCGCTCGACGCGATGCGCGCGCAACTGGTCGGCATCTCGCTTGCCGTCGCGCCTGGCGAGGCGGCCTACATCCCGCTGCGCCACACCTACACCGACGCGCCCGCGCAATTGCCGGTGGATGAAGTGCTGGCGCGCCTGAAACCCTGGCTCGAAGATGCGGGCAGACCCAAGCTCGGCCAGAACGTCAAGTACGACACCCACGTCCTCGCCAACGCGGGCATCACCGTCCGGGGCTATCTGCACGACACCATGCTCGAGAGCTACGTACTCGAAGCGCACAAGCCGCACAGCCTGGAAAGCCTCGCGCTGCGCCATCTCGATCGGCGCGGCCTGAGCTACGAGGACCTGTGCGGCAAGGGTGTGCACCAGATCCCGTTCGCGCAGGTCGATATCGAGCGCGCCGCGCGCTACTCGGGCGAGGACAGCGAGATGTGCCTCGCCGTGCACCGCGCGCTGTGGCCGCGCATCGAATCCGAGGCGGGGTTGCGCTACGTCTACGTGCAGCTCGAGATGCCGACTTCGCACGTCCTCGCGCGCATCGAGAGGAACGGCGTGCTGATCGATTCGGCGCTCCTCGCGCGGCAAAGCCGCGAACTTGCCGAGCGCATGCTCGCGCTCGAGGCCGAGGCGCATGCGCTCGCCGGCCAGCCGTTCAACCTCGGCAGCCCGAAGCAGATCGGCGAGATCCTCTTTGGCAAGCTCGGCCTTCCGATCGGCCGCAAGACGGCGAGCGGCGCACCGTCGACCGACGAGGAGGTGCTGGAAAAGCTCGCCGCCGACTTCCCGCTGCCGGCCAAGCTGCTCGAACACCGCGGCCTCTCGAAGCTCAAGGGCACCTACACCGACAAGCTGCCGCTGATGGTCAACCCGGCGACCGGGCGCGTGCACACCAACTACGCGCAGGCGGTCGCGGTGACGGGGCGGCTCGCGAGCAACGACCCGAACCTGCAGAATATCCCGATCCGCACGCCCGAGGGCCGGCGCGTGCGGGAGGCGTTCATCGCACCGCCCGGCCATTCGATCGTCAGCGCCGACTACTCGCAGATCGAGCTGCGCATCATGGCCCACATCAGCGGCGACGAAGGGCTGCTGCGCGCCTTCGCCGAGGGCGTGGACGTGCACCGCGCGACGGCAAGCGAGGTCTTCGGCACGCCGGTCGCCGACGTCTCGAGCGAGCAGCGGCGCTATGCGAAGGTGATCAACTTCGGCCTCATCTACGGCATGGGCGCGTTCGGCCTGGCGACCAATCTCGGCATCGAGCAGAAGGCGGCGCGCGACTATATCGACCGCTACTTCGCGCGCTTTGCCGGCGTCAAGCGCTATATGGACGAGACCAAGGCGCGCGCCGCCGAGCGCGGCTATGTCGAAACGATGTTCGGCCGGCGCATCTACCTGCCCGAGATCACCGGCGGCAGCGGCCCGCGCCGGGCCGGCGCCGAGCGCCAGGCGATCAATGCGCCGATGCAGGGCACGGCGGCCGACCTCATCAAGCTCGCGATGATCGCCGTGCAGAAGACGCTCGACGACGAACGCCGGGCGACGAAGATGATCATGCAGGTGCACGACGAGCTCGTGCTCGAGGTGCCCGACGCCGAACTCGACTGGGCGCGCGCCGCCGTGCCGCGCATCATGGCCGGCGTCGCTGAACTGAAGGTGCCGCTGCTTGCCGAGGTCGGCGTCGGGCGCAACTGGGACGAGGCGCATTGAGCACGGCGACGACGCTGGTTGCGATGACGCAGCCCGAGTTCCTCGCCTTCGTCGAGGCGGTCGTGCCGGCCTACGCCGCCGACAAGGTTGCCAGCGGCCAGTGGCGCGAGGCCGAGGCGCTGGCGCTTTCGCGCAAGGATCTCGACGAGTTGCTGCCGCAGGGACTGGCGACGCCCGGCCAGCACCTCTACACGCTGCGCGACGCGGAGAGCGGCGACGCGGTCGGCCGGCTCTGGATCGCCGAGCAGGTGCGCGCGGGCAGCAAGGTCGCCTACGTCTACGACGTCGAAATCGCTGCCGCCCATCGGCGCAAGGGACATGCGATGCGCGCTTTCGAGGCGCTCGAGGCCGAGGCCCGCGCGCTCGGCTTCGAGGGCATCGCGCTGCACGTCTTCGGCCACAACCGCGGCGCACAGGCGCTGTACGAAAAGCTCGGCTATCGGCCGACGAATATCCACATGTTCAAGGACCTCGCGGCCGCGATGCCATGAACGGCGGCCCGGCCGGTGCGCGGCGCCTGATCGCGGTCAAGCTGCTGCATACGATCGCCTGGGCCTTCTTCGCCGGCTGCATCGTCGCGCTGCCGTGGGCGGCGTGGCGCGGCGAGATGCTTGTTGCGGCCTGGCTTGCCGCGATCGTGATGGTCGAGGTCGTGATCCTCGCGCTCAACCGCTTCGCGTGCCCGCTGACGGCAGTTGCCGCGCGCTATACCGACGAGCGCCAGCCGAACTTCGACATCTACCTTCCCGAATGGCTGGCGCGCTACAACAAGCACATCTTCGGCACGCTGTACGCGGCAGGCCTCGCATTCACCCTGTGGCGGGCGTGGCGAGGCTGACGCGGCCGGCGGCCTGCCCGGGGCACGGCCTCGGCTGATTGGCAATGGGCCTCAGCACCGACGCTGGCGCGGCCCCAAGAACCCTCACCCCCCGTCTCCCGCGCACGGGAGAGGGGAAACTTCTCCCTCTCCCCCGGCAACGGGGCGAGGGTTGGGGTGAGGGGGCGCGACGATGCGGCTGCTGAGCTTGGCCGCCAATCGGGTGGCCTCAAGTCGGCCGCCGCGGTGCCGATGACTGACCCGAGGCGGCCGCCCGGCCGCAACGGAGCCACATGCCATGATGTCCATCGCCCTGTGGTCGGTCTGCGCAGCCGCGCTGCTCGCGTGCGGCTGGTTCGCGAGCAGTTGGTTCCACCAGCGCAAGATCGGCGCGTTGCGCGAACGGCTCGAGGCGGTGCGCAATACCGCCGCCGAGCACGCAAATCAGGCCCGGCGCCAGATCGCACAGTTGCAGGTCGAGATCGAGTCGCGCAAGGCGGCAATGCCGCCGCCGCCGCGACGCGCATCCGAACCGGCGCCGCGCGTTGTGCCGGGTCAGGTGCAGGTTCAGACCGCAGCTGCGGCGACCGGCAAGCCGGTGCAGCGCTTCGTCGCGGATGCCGATCTGGTCGCCCCGGCCGGCTTCGCCCACACCACGATCGTTCCGCGCGACGGCTTCGCCTCGACCGAAGTGATGGCCTGAGCGGCGCATCGTCCGCGCCGATCGCGCCACCGCGTCAACCGATCGCGCGCCGCCGCACGCAGTCGATGTAGGCCTCGCCGTCGGGCGGCAGGCCGCTGCGCTGCGAGTTCCACATCATCTCGCCCAGGCACTCCATCACCTCGTGCTGCGCCGCGTGCGCCGAGCCGCGCCGCGCGGCGAGCAGCTCGAACGCCTGGCGGATGCCGTGCGGCTGGTCGATGCTGACCTGCTCGCTGATCGACAGGTGCATCGACAGGTGCAGGAAGGGGTTCGTGCGGCCGTCCTCGACCGTGTAGCTCGCTGCGAGCGCGGCGTCCAGGTCGGCGAGGTCGGCGCGGTACTCGGGGTGTTCGTCGATCCACTGCGCGGCAAGCGCCTCGAGGGCGGTCAGCGGCCGGCCGTCGCGCAGCTTGGCGGCGGTCTCGCAGAAGAAGCGGCGGACATCGTGCTGGGAGGGTGCGAACATCGCACAATTCTCGCTCGCCCCCGATCGAGAGCGCACCCTGGCCGCAGACTGCGGGCCGCCCGAAGCCTGATGACCGTCGTCTCCGACCCCTGGTTCTATGCCGCGGCGATTCCCGCGGTGCTGCTGATGGGCCTTTCGAAGAGCGGTTTCGCGGCTGGCTTCGGGGCGCTGGCGACGCCGATCATGGCGCTCGCCGTTCCGGTGCCGCAGGCGGCGGCGATCATGCTGCCGCTGCTCTTGATCATGGACGGCGCCGGGCTGCAAAAGCTCTGGCGCGACCGCGATCCGGCGATGCTGCGCCAGCTGCTGCCCGCCGGGCTGATCGGCACGCTCGTCGGCGCGCTGCTCTTCGGCCGCTTCTCGCCGGCCGCACTGGCAGGCGTCGTCGGCGCGCTGACCTTGCTTTTCCTCGCCCAGCGGCTGCTGTTCCCGCCGCGCGCCCAGACGCCGGTGCCGCGGCGCGAGGTCGGCTTCGCCTGCGCCGTCGCGTCGGGCTTCACGAGCTTCGTCGCGCATGCCGGCAGCCCGCCGATCAATGCCTACCTGCTGCCGTTGCGCATGCCGCCGCTCGCGTATGCGGGGACGATGGCGGTATTCTTCGCCGCGATCAATGTCTCGAAGTGGATACCGTACGCCTGGCTCGGGCTGATCGACCTGCGCAACATGCAGACCGCGCTCCTGCTGATGCCGCTCGCGCCGGTCGGCGTCTGGCTCGGCGTCTACCTCACGCGCCACATCCGGCCCGACTGGTTCTACCGCCTCGCCTACACCGGCATGTTCCTCACCGGCGTCAAGCTGCTGTGGGACGGCCTGCGCTGAAGCACGCCCGAACGGACGTAGCATTGCCGGCTCGCCAACCACGCTCTTCGACCGCCATGTTCAGCCACGTCATGCTCGGGACCAACGATATCGAGACGTCCAAGCGCTTCTACGATGCCGTTCTCGGGTTGCTGGGCGCCGGCGAGCCGATCCGAAACGTCACGGCGTCCGGCCACGTGAGGCTTTTCTATCGCCACGACGGGAATACCTTTTGCCTGACCCAGCCGATCGACGGCGCGCAGGCGACCTGCGCGAACGGCGGCACGATCGGCTTTCGGTGCCGTTCGGCCGAGCAGGTGGCGCAGTTTCACGACGTCGCCGTCGCGCACGGCGGACGCTCGATCGAGGACCCGCCGGGGCTGCGCGCCGGAAGCCTCGGTCCGATGCATCTGGCCTACGTCCGCGATCCTGACGGCCACAAGTTCTGCGCGATCTACCGGGTGAAGTAGCGTCACCCGAAACGCGGAGCCTGCCGTCAGTCGTTGTTCGGCGGCGGCTCGTCGCTCCAGCCTTCGCGCCGGCCCTGGCGGCGGCGGTCGCGCTCGTCGGCGAACAATTGCTCGAGCTGCTGGCGTCCGGCCTTGGCGACCGCGATGTAGCGCGCTTCGTCGCGCAGGTGCGGCAACAATTCGTCGAGCTGGCGGATCGTGTGGCGCCGGAAATGCATTGCAAGGCCGCGTGCGTGGTGCGGTTGCCAGCCGAGCAGCTCGAGCGTGCTGCGCGCGCTCATCAGCGACGAATCGAGCGTCTCGCGCTCGATGTGCGTGACGCCTATCTCGCGCAGCCGCAGGTAGTGCTGCACGTTGCGCGCGCGGGCGACGATCGCGAGCTGCGGAAAGTGCTGCTGCGCGAGCCGGGCCGCCTTCAGGCTTTGCTCGACATCGTCGATCGCGAGCACCAGCACGCGCGCCTGCCCGGCGCCGGCGGTGCGCAGCAGGTCCAGGCGCGTCGCGTCGCCATAGAACGCGCGCCAGCCGAATTTGCGCATGGCCTCGATCTGTTCGGCGTCGTGGTCGAGCACGGTCGGCGCGACGCCGTTCGCATAAAGCATGCGCGCGACGATCTGTCCGTAGCGCCCGAGCCCGGCGATGATGACCGGCGCGGTCTGCGGCTCGCTCAGCTCGGGCAGGCTCGGCCCGCCGTGCGCGAAGCGCACGCGCAGCCAGCGATCGACGCCGACCAGCAGCAGCGGCGTGAGCAACATCGAGATCGCGACCGCGGCGACGAGCAGCGAGGCGTTGTCGGGTTCGATCACCTGCGCACCGGCCGCCGACTGGAAGACGACGAAGCCGAACTCGCCGCCCTGCGCGAGCAGGATCACGAAGACCGCACGCTCCTGCAGCGGCAGGCGCATTAGCGCCGCCATTGCCCACAGCACCGCCGCCTTCACGAGCAGGAAGCCGGCGACGACGACCCCGATCAGCAGCGGGTGCTCGAGCACGACGCCGAAGTCGATCGCCATGCCGACGGCGATGAAGAAGAGGCCGAGCAGCAGTCCCTTGAAGGGTTCGATGTCGGTTTCGAGCTCGCGCCGGTATTCGCTCTCGGCGAGCAGCACGCCGGCGAGGAAGGCGCCGAGCGCCATCGACAGCCCGGCCGACTGCATCAGCGCCGCCGTCGCGACGACCAGCAGCAGCGAGGCGGCGGTGAAGATCTCGGGCGTCTTGCTGCGCGCGATCCAGCGCAGCGCCGGGCGCAGCAGCAGACGACCGCCGAGCACGATCGCGGCGACGACGCCGATCGCCTTCGCGACGCCCGCCCAGCCGCCCTGCGCATGCGCGCCCGAGACCGCCAGCAGCGGCACGAGGGCGAGGATCGGAATCGCCGCCACATCCTGCAGCAGCGCGACGGCGAGCACGCTCTGGCCCGAACTCGTCGCCAGCAGGTTGCGTTCGGCGAGCACCGAAAGGCCGATCGCGGTCGACGACATCGCGAGCCCCAGTGCGCCGACGAGCGCAAGCGGCCACGCAATGCCGGCCAGCAAGCCGGCGCCGAACAGCAGCGCCGCCGAGCCGAACAGCTGCACGCTGCCCCAGCCGAAGATCGGCTTCCTGAGCGACCACAGCCGCCGCGGCTCGAGCTCGAGGCCGACCAGGAACAGCATCAGCACGACGCCGAACTCGGCGAACGAGAGAATCTGCTGCGCATCCGTCACGAGCGCGATGCCCCACGGCCCGATCGCGATGCCGGCGACGAGGTAGCCGATGATCGCCCCCAGCCCGAGCAGCCGCGCGAGCGGCACCGCGAGCACCGCCGCGCCGAGGTAGATCAGCGCGGAGAAGATCCAGCCGCCGTGTTGCATGAGGTCAGTCCGCGCGGGGCCGCGCCTCGGGCGGCACGTCGCAGGCCGCGGCGGGTTCCAGCTCGGCGATCTCGGGCCAGTGCGGATGGCTCGCCAAGCGCGAGGCATAGAGGCGGGCGTGTTCGGCAAGTTCGGCCTCGCTCACGCGGTGCGCGCCGTGCAGCACGAGCGGCGGCAAAAAGCGCAGGCCGCACAGCGCGGCCGTCTGCTTGTAGGGCGGCAGGAAATCGTCGAAGAAGTGGCGGTTGTAGCCTGCCGGCCGGTAGGCCTGCTGCGAGCCGCCGGTGCTGGCAACGAGCCACAGGTCCTTGCCGGCGAGCGCGCTGCCGCCGGGCCCGTAGGCCCAGCCGAAGGCGAGCACCTCGTCCAGCCACAGCTTCATCAGCGCCGGCATGCCGTACCAGCGGATCGGGTGTTGCCAGACGATGAGCTTCGCCTGCGCCAGCAACACCTGCTCGGCTTGGACATCGATCACATAGTCGGGGTAGGCCGCGTAGAGGTCGCGCAGCACGACACGCTGCGCGCCGAGCGCGGCGGCGGCGTCCATCAGCGCGCGGTTGACGCGCGAGTCCTCGAGCTGCGGGTGCGCGGCGAGAACGAGGACGTCGGCCATGAGTCGCGTTTCGAAAGGCGTCGAGAGTATGGCGCGGGTTGCCATCGATGGTTCGGCGCCATTCCGGCGGCTACCATAGGCGCAAAGAATCCGAGGAGGGCCTGATGCCGGTGATCGTCGTCGCCAACCCGAAGGGCGGGGTCGGCAAGAGCACGCTGGCGACCAACCTGGCGGGCAACCTGGCCCGGCGCGGCCATCGCGTGATGCTCGGCGATATCGATCGCCAGGAATCGACGCGCGGCTGGCTGGCGCTGCGCCCGGGCGGGCTGCCTTCGATCGCCAGCTGGCAGGTCGGGCACGACGACGTCGCGCGCCCGCCCAAGGGCACGACGCATGCCGTGCTCGATACGCCGGCCGGCCTGCACGGCAAGCGGCTCGACGCGGTGATGAAATTCGCCGATACGGTGCTCGTGCCGCTGCAGCCGAGCCTGTTCGACATCCGCGCGACGCACGATTTCGTGCGTGCGCTGCAGACGCACAAGCGCGCCGACCGCGTCCGCCTCGGCCTAGTGGGGATGCGCGTGCGCGACCATACGATCGCCGCCGAGCAGCTGCGCATCTTCCTCGACCAGCTCGGCGTGCCGGTGGTCGGCTTCCTGCGCGATACGCAGCACTACGTCCATCTGGCGGCGCGCGGCCTCACGCTGTGGGATGTCGCGCCCGGACGCGTCGAACGCGACCTCGCGCAATGGCAGCCGATACTCGATTGGATCGCGCCGTAGCCCGCCACCGACCACGAAAGGAATTTCATGCGCAGCTTCGACAGACTCGCCGACCTCGAGCCGCTCGTCGGCCAGCATGTCGCCGACAGCGACTGGATCACGATCGACCAGCCGCGCATCGACCTCTTCGCCGAAGCGACCGGCGATCATCAGTGGATCCACGTCGACCCGGTGCGCGCCGCGGCGGGGCCGTTTCGCACGACGGTGGCGCACGGCTTCCTGACGCTGTCGATGGTGCCCGAGATGGGCGCCAATGCGATGGAATTCCGCGACGTGCGGATGGGCGTCAACTACGGGTTGAACCGCGTGCGCTTCACGTCGCCGGTGCCGGCCGGCAGCCGGGTGCGCGGGCGCTTCAAGCTGCTCGCGTACAAGACCATCGACGGCGGGGCGCAGATCACGCTCGAAGTGACGATCGAGCGCGAGGGCGCCGAGAAGCCGGCGTGTATTGCCGAATCGGTGTCGAGGCGCTATGTTTGACGCCTCACCATGAAAGTGCTGCTGATCGACGACCATCCGCTGATCCGTTCTGCGCTGCAGTCGGTGATCCAGGGGCTCGGCGACGACGTGACCGTCGCCGGCGTCGGCAGCGCGCAGGAGGCGCGCGATACGCTGCGCGCCGACAGCGACTACGAGCTGCTGCTGCTCGACCTGCAACTCGGCGATGCCAGCGGCTTCGATCTGCTCGTCGAGCTGCGCGCCGCGTATCCGTCGCTGCCGGTCGTCGTCGTCTCGGCGTCGGACCGCACGAGCGACGTGATCCGCGCCATCGATCTCGGCGCGATGGGCTACGTGCCCAAGCGGTCGAGCAACGAGATGCTGTTCGAGGCGCTCAGGCTCGTGATGCAGGGCGGCATCTACGTGCCGCCGATGACGCTCGGCGCCGAGACCCCGTCCGCCAGGCTCGAAGGCGATACGGCGCCCGGCTTTCTCGCCGTCGTTCGCGAGCAGGCGGACGCGCCGGCCGCGCCGTCGCTCGCCTCGTTCGGCCTCACGCCGCGCCAGACCGACGTTCTCGGCCTCTTGCTGCAAGGCAAGCCGAACAAGCTCATCGCGCGCGAGCTCGATCTGTCGGTCGAGACGGTGAAGGATCATGTCGCCGCGGTGCTGCGCGCGCTCAACGTGAGTTCGCGCACGCAGGCGGTGCTCGCGGTGAGCCAGCTCACGCGCGAGCAGGGCGACGGCCAGCCGCCGCCGTGGCGACCGAGCACGCAGCGCTGATGCCGGGCGCCGTGGCGGACGACGCCTCGGCCACCGCGCGCGCCGAGCCGCCGGCCGCGGGCCCGACCGCGGCGGCGGATACCGGCGCGTTGCTGCGCGATCGCGCGGCGGCGATGTTCTCGTACAACCCGACCTCGCTCGCCGGGCACGCGCTCGGCGCCGTCGTCGTCGAGCTCGTCTTCGCCGGCGCCGCGCCCGTCGAGCTGCGCCTGGGCTGGGGCACGGCATTCGCGCTGCTGTGGCTGGCGCGTGTCGCGCTCGCCTGGCGCATCGCGCGCCAACCGGCGGCCGATGCGGCGACCCTGCATTCGCGCCTGCGGTGGTGGATCGTCAGCATGCTCGCGATGGCGGCGCTCTGGGGTGCGGCCGGCTGGAGCTTCTATCCCCACGGCAGCGCGCTGCAGCAGATCGCGCTGATCCTCGTCGCCTATACCTTCTGCGTCGCCTGCGTGCCCATCCTTGCGCCGCAGTTCGGCCTTTATTTGACCTTCGTCGCGCTCGTCTACCTGCCGGTGATCGCACGCGTCGGGCTGAACAACGGCAGCCTCGGCATTCAGACCGCGATCGTGATGGCGGTCGCGATGGCCATGACGATCGTCCTCGGCCGCAACTACCGCAACGCCTTCGATCGCGTCAGCCTCCTGCAGCGGCGCACCGAGGCGCTGATGGTGCAGCTGCGCGCCGAGAAGGCGGATGCCGACGACGCGCGCCGCGAGGCGGAAGTGGCAAACCGCGCGAAGACGCAGTTCTTCGCCGCCGCCAGCCACGACCTGCGCCAGCCGCTGCATGCGATGAGCCTGTTTGCCGAGGCGCTGCGCCAGCGCAGCCACGACGCCGAGGTGATCCAGCTCGTCAACAGCATCAACGCCTCGGTCGATGCGCTCGAGGGCCTGTTTTCCGAGCTGCTCGATATCACCCGCATCGACACCGGCGGCGTCGAGGTGCGGCCGGCGCACTTCCACGTCGGCGCGATCTTTCGCAAGCTGCGCCTGCACTTCGAGCCGACCGCGTTCGAGAAGGGGCTCGCGCTGCGCTTCCGCGGCGAGCGCCATCACGGCTTCGCCGATCCGCTGCTCGTCGAGCGCATCCTGCGCAACCTCGTCAGCAATGCGATCCGCTATACCGAGGACGGCAGCGTGCTCGTCGCCTGCCGGCGCCGCGCCGACCGGCTGCACCTGCAGGTCTGGGATACCGGCCCCGGCATCGCGGCCGCCGACCGCGAGCGCATCTTCGAGGAGTTCTGTCAGCTGCCCGGTGATGCGGCGCGCGCGCCGGACCAGAAGAAGGGCCTCGGGCTCGGGCTTGCGATCGTCAGGCGCCTCGCCGGCCTGATGGGCGAGCCGCTCACGCTGCAATCGACGGTCGGTCGCGGCAGCGTCTTCACGCTCGAGGTGCCGGTCGGCGCGGCGATGCCGGCGCCGGCGCCGAACGTGCCGGCCAAGGCTCCGGCCGGCCTGACGCTGGCCGGCCGGCTGATCGTCATCATCGAGGACGAACCGGCGGTGCGCGCCGGACTCGAAGTCCTGCTCGAGGGCTGGGGCGCGGCCGTCGCCGGTTTCGATACGATCGCCGCCGCGATGCAATGGGCCGCCGCGCGCGACCCGCGGGCGGCCGGGCCCGATCTGCTGATCGTCGACTACCGCCTCGAAGGCGGGCATACCGGCACCGAGGCGATCGCCACGCTGCGCCAGGTCTTCGGCCGCGCGCTGCCGGCGATCATGGTCACCGGCAGCACGATGACCAGCCACGACGCCGAGGCCGAACGCAACGACTTCCACCTCCTGATCAAGCCCGTCGCGCCGAACAAGCTGCGCGCGATGATCGGCTTCAAGCTCGGGCTGCGAAAGCCGTAGCGCGGTTCAATTCCACGCCGAGGCGATCAGCACCACCTTGCCGGCGATGCCGGGCTTGGACGTGGTCGCGGGCAGATCCACCTCGAGCCGCAGCTTGTTGCCGATGAGCGCCGCGGGCTCGAGCGTGCGCGTCGCGACGCCAACGCGGTTGGACTCCCAGCCGTATTTGACCGACCACTCGTCGCCCGCCGTCTGCGGTGGCTCCATCGTGACGATCAGCGAATCGCGGAACAGGTAGCTGCCCTCGTAGTGGTGGTTCGGCCAGAAGGTATTGTTCTTCTCGTAGTCGGGCACGCGCACCCGCACGTCCATCGAATACGACAGCGTCCGGTCGTCGGGGTTGTTCGAGATGCGCGCCCGGTTCGCGAGGAAGACGGTCGAGAGGTAGACATTCTTCGCGCCGGCCGCCCCCTGCGTCGTGAGCTGCTTGTGCGTGCGGCAGGCGGGCGAATCTTCCTCGGCGATGCGGCGCGACAGCAGCCAGCGCTTGCCGCGCGGCCGCGCGAGCAGCTCGAACTGGTACAGCGCGTTCACGTCGTCGTTCTCGATCTCCGCCGGCAGCCGCACCTCGTCGACCTCGAGCCAGATCTCGACGCGGATATCGCCGAACAGGAAGCGCGTCAGGTTCTGGTACGCCTCTTCGCTGTTGACGATGCCGTAGAAGCCCGAATGCGAGCGATAGCAGTACGCGGTGGCGGCGGTGCCCGTGATGTTGTCCTGAGCGTCCAGGCCCCACACCGATGCATTCGCGATCTTCACCAGCCCGTCGCTGCCCTGGCCGACGAAGGTTCGCGACAGGCCCTTGCCGGCGTCGTAGTCGCTGCGGTTGCTGCCGACCATGCAGAACATGCGGTCGATCGGGAACGCGCTATCGCGCATGTAGTCGACGCGGCCGTATTTCTTCTGCGCCGAGTCGAGCAGCAGGTAGCCCGCCATGCGGTCGCGATTGAAATTGTTCATGTCGTTCGCGCTCAGCCAGCTCGGCACGTTGATGCCGGCGATGTCGATGCCGTTGTGCGGCGTCGCGTAGGTGAAGACCTTGTCGACGAGGCCGCGCGCCGTGGCGCTGCCAAGCGCCGGGTTGCTCAGGAAGGCGCGCACGACGAGGCCGCCCATCGAGTGCGCGACGAGGTAGCAGCGGAAGGTCTCCGGCGTGGCCGCGCCGCCTTGCGGATCGGCCTGCGCCGCTTCCTGCTTGCAGACGAGGTCGCGCACGCGAAGGATCAGCGTGTCCAGGCCGCGCGCATAGGTCTCGATGCTGCTTGCCTTGCCGTCGCCGAACAGCGTCGAGCCGGCGTCGTAGTAGCGGTAGACGACGACCGATCGCGCCGCGATGCCGGCGTTGCCGGTGCGCGGCTGCCAGTCGGCGTCCATGATGTCGGTGCCATGCTCGTAGACGTCGGAGTAGCCGAAGTCGCTGCCGAGGCGCAGCACCGGCGACTCGAAGATGAAGCGCTTGGGCGGCGCATTCCTGTCGACCGCGGCGCGGTAGACGGTCGAGCCGACGTTGAAGCCGCAGAACGGATCGGACGCCGTCTCGTCGCGTTCGCCCTCGGTCATCGCATAGCCGCGGACGTAGATGACGGGAAAGTAGGGGGCTTGCATGCGTGCTCCTTGTTTGGATGGGGCGCCCGGCCGGCCAGACGCCGGCGCACGCTAAGAGATCGCGGCCGGTTTGTCCATCCCTATCCCGGGCCTATCCCGGGCCCTGCACCGCGCCGCGACGTCGGCGCCGCGCTCGTCAGCTCGGCACGTACGCCAGCCGCACGTAGATCGGCGCGAAGGCCTCGGCCTGCGTCACTTCGAGCAGGCTCTCGCGCGAGAGCTCGAGCAGCGCGATGAAGGTGACGACCATCACCGGCAGGCCGCAGGCGGCGTCGAACAGGTCCTCGAACAGCGCGAAGCGGCGGCCCTGCAGGCGGCGCAGCACGATGCTCATGTGTTCGCGCACGCTGAGCTGTTCGCGGTTGATCGTGTGGTGCTGGACGAGCCGCGCGCGCTTGACGATATCGTGCCAGGCGTCGCGCAGCTCGCTGGCGGCGACATCCGGGAAGCGCGGCTGCAGCGCCTGCTCGATCGCAACCTGGGCGCGCAGGAAATCGCGCCCGAGCAGCGGCAAGGCGTCGAGCCGCGCGGCGGCGAGCTTCATGCGCTCGTATTCGAGCAGGCGGCGCACGAGTTCGGCGCGCGGGTCCTCCGGCTCGGCGCCTTCGGCGCTCTTCCTCGCCGGCAGCAGCATGCGCGACTTGATCTCGATCAGCATCGCCGCCATCAGCAGGTATTCGGCGGCAAGTTCGAGGTTGCGCTTGCGAATTTGCTCGACGTAGGCGAGGTACTGGCGCGTGACGTCGGCGAGCGGGATGTCGAGGATGTTGAAGTTCTGGCGCCGGATCAGGTACAGCAGCAGATCGAGCGGGCCTTCGAACGCCTCGAGGAAGACTTCGAGCGCATCGGGCGGGATATAGAGGTCGGTCGGCAGCGCGAAGAGCGGCTCGCCGTAGAGGCGCGCGAGCGCCATCGCGTCGACCGTCTCGGGCACGCCGGATGCGTCCAGCGCGCCGACCGCTCGCGCGCCCGCGTCGTCGGGCGCCAGCACGGCGTCCATCGTCATGCCTCGGCCTGCGCGCCGGGGCTCAATCCGAAGAGTTCTGGTAGTAGACGTAAGGCTGCTGCGGCACGCGCGCCTGGCGGTAGCGGGCCTGCGCCTCGCGGTCGATCGCGCGGTCCCACAACAGCCCGCGCCCGCTGCGCTGTTCGTCTTCCAGCGTCGGCTTCTTCGCCTTGAGTTCCTCGATGAACGAGGTGACATCGGATTTGTAGGGCTTCCAGAAGAAGTGCATGGTGCGGGGGGGCCTCGATGGCGTTGCGCGAGATAGGATCGGGGCGATTTTACCGGCGCGCCGGACGCACTATGCCGCCTTCGACGCCTTCCAGGTGTAGGCCGCGGTCACCGCGTAGTTCCAGACCGCGCCGACCAGCACGCCGGCGATCGCCGACGACAGCCACAGGCTGTCGTACTGGTACAGATAGACGGCGACGCCGACATTGGCGATCGCGCCGACGCCGCACGCCAGCACGAACGAGAACCAGCCGCGCACGAAGGCCCAGCCGCGCAGCCGCAGGTCGCGGTAGGTGAGGAGATTGTTGAGCACGTAGTTGCAGGTCATCGCCACCATCGTCGCGCCGGTCTGCGCCCACACGAAGCTCGTGCCCTCGACCTTGTAGAGCAGCGTCAGCACCGCGAGGTGAACGAGCAGACCGAGCCCGCCGACGAGCGCGAACGCAATGAAGCGGATCGGCACCACGCCGTGCGTCAGCTTGTCCAGCAGCATGATGAAGAACTCCCACGCGACGTTGCTGTCGAGCTTGCTCTCGCCGGCGGCGCGGTTGCGGAACTCGTACGGCAGTTCCCGGTAGCGCAGCGGCACCGGCGAGGTCGCGAACAGGTCGAGCAGGATCTTGAAGCCGACGCCCGAGATGCCGGCCCTGACGCAGGCGAGGAAGGCGTCGTGGCGGATCATGAAGAAGCCGCTCATCGGGTCGGCGAGGTCGGCCTTCAGCACGAGGTGCGAAAGGCGCGTCGCGAACTTGCTTGCCGCGGCGCGCGACGCGTCCCAGTTGCCGATGCCGCCGCTCTCGGCGTAGCGGCTGCCGACGACGACGTCGAGCGGCTCGCGCTCGATCGTCTCGAGCATCCGGGGCAGCAAGCGCTCGTCGTGCTGCAGGTCGGCATCGATCACCGCGACGAACGGCGCCGACGATGCGAGCATGCCCTCGATGCACGCCGTCGACAGCCCGCGCCGCCCGACGCGCTGGATGCAGCGCACGCGGCGGTCGGCCTGCGCCATCGCGCGCAGCGCGCGCGCCGTGCCGTCGGGCGAGTCGTCGTCGACGAAGATCATCTCCCAGTCGATGCCCTCGAGCGCGGCGGCGACGCGGTTGCGCAGTTCGACGACGTTGCCGCTCTCGTTGAAGGTCGGAACGATGACGGAGAGTTGCGGCATCGGAGGGTCTCAATCCGCCACGGGCTGCTCGCCCGCGGCCTTGCGCGGCGGATGGCCGCGGTAGTTGGTGCAGCGGTAGATGTCGACACGCCGCGTGTGCTTGCCCAGCGCCTCGGTCTGGACGCTGTCGGCCAGATCGCAGCGGTCGAAATACGGCTTCAGGCGCGCGAGGTCGAGTTCGCCCTGGTTCTGGTCCGACAGCACGAGGATGCCGGTCTGGCCCGCGAGGTTGCTCTCCAGCGGGAAATAGTCGAACTGCAGGGCCTTCTGGCCGAAGATGTCCTGCGCGTAGGTGCGCGGCTGGCCGGGCAGATAAAAGCGGATCAGCGAACTGATCTTGTAGTTCGGCGAGAAGACGAACGCATGGCCGCCCTCGGCGCGCACCTGCTGCTCGACCTTCGCCACACGCGCCGCCGCTTCGCGCCAGCCGCTCCAGGTATTGAGGTCGCCGGCGATCGGCAGGTTCGGAATCAGGAAGACCGCGCCCGCCGCGAGCAGCAGGAGCGCCGAGCCGATCAGGCCGCGCACCAGCCGGCGCAAGCCGTCGGCCTGTTGCAGCAGGTGGTGAACGCCGAGGATGACGAGCGAGAAGTAGGCCGGCCCGAGCCAGTTGATCTTGACCAGCGAGCGCAGGCTGACGAGCGTGAAGACGGCGATCGGCACCGCGCCGCTCAGCCACAGCAGCAGCGATCGGTCGTCCTGTTGGCCGGCGAACCAGCCGCGCCCGCCGCGCCAGAGCGTTGCGACGACGATCACGAAGATATACGGCGTCAGCAGCAGGAACTGGGTGCCGACCAGCATCGCGAAATAGCGTGGCCGAAAGCCCGTCATGTCGCCCACGCGCCGGCTGCTCTGAAAGGCGAGCGACACCCAGTCGTGCTGCGCGTTCCACCACAGTACCGGCGCGAAGACGAGCAGCGCGAGCAGCGCGGCAAGCCAGGGCTGCGGCGCGAGCAGCCAGCGGCGCTGGCGCGGCGACGTGAGCAGGTAGAGGAAGACGACCGGCAGCAGCAGCACGCCCGAATATTTGCCGAGCCAGGACAGGCCGATCGCCGCGCCGGCCGCGATCCACCAGCGCGCAAGCCCGGTCTGCGTCGCCTTCCAGACCGCCCAGACCGCCGCCGACCACGCGAAGACGAGCGGCGCGTCGGGCGTCGGCGCGACGCCGAACATCTCGTAGATAAGGGTCGAATTGAGCGCCGCGAGCGACCAGAAGGCGAGCCGGCGGTCGCCGTACATGTCGAGGACGAGGCGCAGCCAGACGAGGTTCCAGCCGAGCGACCAGAGCACGGAAGCAAGCTTGATGCCGAATACCGTCTGGCCGAAGACGGCCGTCGTCGCCGCGATGCTGTAGGTGGCGAGCGGCGGATGGTCGAAATACGACCAGTCGAGGTGCCGGCTCCAGCTCCAGTAGTACGCCTCCTGCGGCAGCAGCGGCACGGTCGCCGCGAGCACCAGCCGCAGCAGCGTGAAGGCGGCGATCAGGAGTGCGATCGCGTGGGGACGCGCGTGCAGCGCCTCGAGCGGCGAGCCGGGAGTCGACATTCTTGGCGGGTCTGGAGTTGAGTCGGGAAGCGGGCCGCCAAATCGAAATCATCGCGATGCTGCGACACCCGGCGCCAGATTGTGGCACCGGCTGGCAGGCCAGGCTGCGGCGGCCGGTCGGCGCACCGCGGCCTGGTCGACGGCGACCGGCGCGGGCGCAGCATGGCCGCTGGATGGCGCGCCGAAGCGCCCGACTCCCGCCTCGACCAGCGCGCCGTTGCGGCGCAGCAGCCACAGCGCATCCAGCCCCAGGCGCTGCGCCAGCGCCAGCCCGGCTCCGGGCCCGGCGACGAGCAGCGCCGTGGCCCAGGCGTCGGCGTGCATGCAACGCGTCGCCAGCACGCTGACCGAGGCCACGTCGTTCTTCAGCGGCGCGGCACGGCGGCCATCGATGGTGTGCGCGAGGCGCGCGTCGCCGACCCGCACGAAGCGCCGGTAGTCGCCCGAGGTAGCGATCGCGAGATCCTGAAGCTCGATCACGCCGTGCACCGTGCGCCGGCCGGGCTCCGGGGATTCGAGGGCGACGGCCCACGGGCGGGCGTCGGCCTGCGTGCCGATGGCGCGCAGTTCGCCGTCCAGCGCGGCCAGCGCGTGGCGCACGCCGTGGCGCTGCAGCACCTCGGCCATGCGGTCGACGGCGTAGCCCTTGGCGATGCCGCACGGGTCGATTTGCAGCGGCGCGTGCTTGCGCGCGCGGCCCGCCGCCAGATCGAGTTCGAGGCTGGCGTGAGTTGCCGGGCGCGGCTGCGCGCGGGCGGCGCGAATCGCGTCCGCGTCGGGTGCGTCGCGCGCCGCGCCGAACCCCCAGGCGTCCACCAGCGCGCCGACGCCGATGTCGAACGCGCCGTCGCTTGCGCGTTCGATCCGCAGCGCGGCGTCCAGTACCTGGAGTATCTCGGCGGGCAGCGCGATCCAGGTATCGGCCGCGGCGCGGTTCAGGCGCAGCAGGTCGCTGTCGGGCTTCCACGGCGACATCTGGGCGTCGACCTGCTCCACCGCTTCGGCCAGGTCGTGCTGCAACGATGTCACGTCGAGCGTCGGTGAGGGGTCGATCGTCGCCGACCAGCGCGTTCCCATCGCCGGGCCGTGCAGCGTGGTGCGCCTGGCATGCTCGTGCGCGCCCTGCTCGAGGTCAGAACAGGTCTTCGGCATAGCGTTCCTCGGCTTTGAGCTGCTGCACGCTCAGGCGCAGCGGCGCGAGCACGGCATCGAGCGCCTCGGCGACGCCGCGCGCCATCGCGTGGCTGCCGCAGACGCGAACGATGGCGCCGCCGGCGAGCAGCTCGCGCAGGCGGTCGGCGTTGCGATGCAGCGCATCCTGTACGTAGCCGCCGCCGCTGATGCGCGAGAACGCGGTGTGCATGCTGGCGAGCTTGCCTTGCTCGCGCCAGCGTTCGATGTCGGCGCCGAAGTAGTAGTCGCGCGCCGGATCGCGCCCGCCGAAGTAGAGGTGCATCGGCGTGCGCCGCCGGTTGCGGCGGATGAAGCCGGCGAGCGGCGCGACGCCGGTGCCGGCGCCGATCAGCACCACGCTGCGCGGCGCGCGTGGCAGCGCGAAGCCCGGGTTGGCGCGGATGAACGCGGCAACGCTCTCGCCGGGTTGCAGCCCGAGCAGGTGCGTCGAGCACAGCCCGCCCGGGATCTGGCGCACGCAGATCTCGACGAAGCCGTCGCTCGCGCCCGACGCCAGCGAGTAATAGCGCGGCACGCCGCCGCCCGGCGGCACGATCGCGATCAGGTCGCCCGCGTCGAACGCCCCGAGCCCCTGGCCGCGCCAGCGTGCGAGCGTGCCCGGCGCCGGCCAGGCAAAGCGCAGGATCGCCGCGCGCTGGCCGTCGACGCCGGGGTAATCGCGACGCGAGACGAGCGTCAGCTCGGTGGTCGGCGGCAGGCGCGGTACATGCCGCAGCGCGAGCGGCTCACCGAGCGCCTGCGCGAGCGCCTCGCCCCAGCGCGCGAACTGCTGCGCCGATTGCTGGTGGATGCATTCGAGTGCGAGCAGCATCGGCCAGCCGCGGGCGCGAAGCAGGTCGTCGAGCGCCTGGGCGTAGGCGCAGAACGCCGGGAACTGGCGGTCGCCAAAGCCGAGCACGGCGACGCTCGCGGAGCCCGCGTCGAGTGCGGCAATCCGCGCCAGCGCGTCGCGCGCATGCGTCGGCGGCTCGCCGTCGCCGTAGGTCGCGGCGAGGACGAAGACGAGGCGCGTCGCGGCGGTGGTCCGGAAGTCTTCGAGCGGCGCGCTGTGGACGCGATGGCCAGCACCCGCCAGCGCGGTGTGCAGCGTCTGCGCAAAGCCCCAGGTGCTGCCGCCTTCGCTGGCGACGAAGATCAGGGTGTCGGCCTGCGCGAGCGTGCCGTTGCCCGTGATGTGCACCGCGACCCGGCGCGCCTGCCACCAGATGATGACGCCCGACCACCAGAACAGCCCGACACTCGCGCCGACCAGCATGAGCACCGCCGCCCACACCCAGGCCGCTTCGCCGGTGTGCAGCACGACCGCCCAGTCGTTGATGCGCTGGGCGAGAGTTGCATCCTGCCAGGCGAGCATTTGGCCCGAGTAGCGGTCGATCCAGCCGGTGCCGTCGCTCGTCGCGAGCTGCCAGGTGTCGGTCGGGTCGGCCGCGTCGGGGAAGCTCAAGCGGCGCAGATCCTTCACCGGCCGGCTCTGCAGCGGCCCGAGCGCCGCGCCCGCCAGCGCGGCCTGGCCATTCACGACCGAGGCCACCTCCGGCTCGCGGGCTGGCTCGAGCGCGACGAGTCCGAGCGTTGCGGCACTCATCGTGAGCGCGGTGATCGAGCTGAGGAACAGCAACACCAGCACCGCTCGGCCGGTGAGGACGTGCAGGCGCTGCGCGAGCGTGCCGCGCACGCGCCCGCTCAGCTTGCGCCAGCCGCCCATGCGCCGCAGCAACAGCACCAGGCCCGACGCCGACAGCAGTGCCATCGCGAGCGCGACGCCAGCCGCGCCCCAGCGCCCGGCGTCGCCGAGCAGCAGCGCGCGGTGCAGGTTCTTGACCCAACGCGGCAGCGCCGAAGGCTGATAGGCGCCGATCACGCGGCCGTCGGCCGGATCGACATAGGACGCTAGCGCCTTATCGCCGTCGAAGCCGAAGACGACGATGCCCCCCGACGGCAGGCGGCGGATCTCCTGCGCCCCCGGCACGGTGCGCGCGACGCGCCCGACGAGCGTCGCGGCGTCCAGCTCCGGTGCGGGCGGCCGCGCGATCCACGCCTGCTGCAGCGGGTCGAACGCGAGCAGCGTGCCGGTCAGGCCGAGCACCAGCGCGAGTGTGCCTGCGCTCAGCCCGAGCCAGCGGTGGATCTGTCTCCAGCTCATGCTTGCGGCGTCCTCACGGCAACTGGAAGGTCAGCGCCTGGACGTACTGCTTGCCGGGCTGCGGCTTGCCGGCGTTGGCGCTCGTCAGCGGCACGCGCAGTTCGGACGGGCTGTCGCGCATGTCCTCGACCGCGGCGTCGACGCGGATCTCGTAGCCGGCGTCGATCAGCGCGTCGGCGAGGTCGGCCGTCACCTTCAGCGTGCGCCCGGCGCCGACGCTGGCGCCGGTGACGCCCGCCAGCCGCTTGGCGTCGCCGGTCGAAATCCGGTTCCAGTCGGACAGGTTCCTGTAGTACTTGGCCTTGCCGCCGGCGACCCACAGCGTACCTGCGTAGGCGCCCTTGGCGTCGGTCAGGTAGACGGCGAGGTAGGCACCGTCGCCGCCGTAGTTCTTCAGTTGCACGGCGAGCGTCACCGGCCGGCTGTGCGCGGCGAAGGGCAGCGCCAGCGCGCAGGCGGCGGCGATGCTGGTGAGCAGGGGCTTGGTGGACATGGCGATCTCCTTCGAAATGAATCACTCGATCTGGCCGCGCGGCGCGGTGCCGTGGGTGAAGACGGGACTGGCCGGCGCGGTGCCGCTCGCAGCGGCCGCGGATGCGCCGTCGCGGCCGTCGTGGCTTTGCGCTCGCGCGCGCTGCGGGTCGCGCGAGCGCTCGTGGCCGCCGTCGCGCCGCTTCATCTTCACGACCGCGAGCGTCTCGGGGTCGAGCCTGGCCTTGAATTCGCGGCCGTCGGCGTCCCTGCCGCGGATCTCGTAGCAGCCGTCGTCGATCTTCAGGCGCTGGATCTGCCAGCCGCGCTGCGCCGCCATCTGACGCACCGCGTCGCGCGATTGCCAGCGCTCGGCCGGCGCGTCGCAATCGTCGTCGGCGAGCGCGGGGGCGGCTGCCAGGGCGACCGTGATCGCCAGCAGGCTGCGGCGCAGGGCGGGGTGGACATACCGGGTCATGGCAACACTCCTGTGCAAGATGGGATCAACGGCACGCGAACGGCTCTCGGTGGCTGGGCGCGATCTCTTCGTGTGCACAGTGTGCGAAACCGTGGTTGAACGCCTGCTGAGGACCGTGTTCAGCCCGCGTTCATCTCCGCACGCGAATGCTCCCGAACGCTGCGCGGTCCACCGGCGGGTTGGCAGCCGGCCCTGCCACGACACGTCCACGGTTCACGCCGGCCCTTGATCGTCCCTTGTTGCCCCCCCCCCCGAACAAGGGATTGCCGCATTTGCGGACCGTGCCTATCGTTCGGTCGGGCCTCGGCAGTGGGTCAGTTGCCCGTGTCCGTCAAGGGCTCGATTTCAATCGACACACCAGGAGATCTCCGATGAAACTTCGCTACACCATCCTTGCCGCGGCGACCGCCATGACGTGCTCGATCGGCACGGCGCAAGCCGATGTCGTCGTGCTCAATTTCGAGGGCATCAACGCGACCTATCCGTCCGGATTCGCGAACATCTACGACTTCTACAACGGCGGCACGAGCAGCGACGGCACGAGCGGGGTGAACTACGGTGTTCAATTCACCGACAACGCGCTCGCGATCTGCCTCAACACTCCGGGCAACTACTGCTCCAACACCTCGCGCGGCGGCGTCGCCCCCGGTTCCGAACTGGGCGCCTTGTTCTGGCTCAACGGGCCCGAGACGTACATGAACTACGCGGCCGGCTTCGAGAACGGCTTCTCGTTCAACTATGCGGCGCCCAATACCCCGGGCAGTGTCAGCGTCTACGACGGGCTCAACGGCACCGGCAACCTGCTCGCCACGCTCGATCTCGGGCTGACGCCGAGCACCTGCGGCTCCGAGTATTCGGCCCAGTACTGCCCGTTCGTCGCCGCCGGCGTCAATTTCGCCGGCGTTGCGAAGTCGATCTCGTTTGCCGGCACCGCCAACTACATCGTATTCGACGACGTGACCTTCGGCAGCGCCATCCCCGGTGTGCCCGAGCCTTCCACCTATGCGCTGTTCGCCGCCGGTCTGCTCGGTCTGGCCTATACGGCGCGTCGCCGCAGCCGCGGCTGACGCCTGCGCCGTCGGGCGGCCAGCGCGCCCGGCGACGATGCAGGAGAACGGGAGCCCTTCGGGCTCCCGTTTCGCTTCGATGCGGGGCGCTGCCGGATCGCCTGCCGGCAGGCGGACTGGCTGCAGACGAAACGCCGCCGGCCGCGATGCGATGATCGCCTACTGCTTGAACCCCTCGACCGTCGCCGTGATCAGCACCGTCTTGGGCATGCCCTTGTCGACGAGGTAGTCCATGCCCCACTGGGTGCGGTCGATCACGGCCTCGAAGTCGCCGCCACAGGCTTCGGTCTTGGCGCGCTTGTTGTCGTAGCAGGTGAACTGCTTGGCCTTCAGCGTCACCGGGTGGGTCTGGCCGAGCAGCGTGAGCTGGCCCGGCACTTCGACGAGGCGGTCGCCTTCGAACACGAGGCGGTCGGAGACGAAGCGCATCGTCGGATGCTTGGCGGCGTCGAACAGATCGGGCGCCAGCAGGTGCTGGTCGAACCCCTTCGAGCCGCTGTAGACGCTGCGCACGTGAACCGTGATGTCGACCGCGCCGGTGCGCGCCGCCTGGTCGAATTTGACGCTGCCGCTGACCTCGTCGAAGCGGGCGCGATTGATCGAGGCGCCGTTGTGGTCGATCGCGAAAGTCGCGTAGGTGTGATCGTCGTCGATCTTGTAGACCGCAGGCTCGGCCTGCGCCGCGCCGAAGGACAGCGCGCCAAGCGCAATGGCGATGGCAACGGGCTTCATCATTCGATTCCTCTTCGATGGTGGATATTCGGTCTGTCGCGCCGGCTTGGCGGTGGATGAACTATTGTCCAGGCGCGCCGAACCGCGCCTGAACGGTGCGTTCACCGGCAGTTCAGCTTCTCGGCCGCCGGGTTGCCGCCCCCTGCCTGGCGGCGGCTGCGGCGCGTCGCGGCGCTTCGGGCTGGCCGAAGCGATCGACGATCAAGGCGCGCATCCATTGCAGCGCGGGATCGCCGCCGCGGCGGCGGCTCCAGTGCAGCGCGACGCTGAAGCCGGCTTCGACCAGGTCGGGTTCGACGATGCGGAATGCACCGCGCTGCGCGAATTCGAGCGCCGTCTGGCGCGGCACGATGACGGCCAGATCGGTATCGGCGACAAGGCGCGGGATCACCATGAAGTGCGGAATCGAAAGCCGCACCTTGTCCTGCAGGCCAAGCCGTCGCAGCAGGCCCGCGGTCTGGGTGTGCTGACGAACCAGGATGTAGTCGAGCCCGCGCAAGCCTTCGACATGCGCCGCGGCGTCGGCCTGCGGGTGGCCGGCGCGCATCAGCACGACATAGCGGTCGTCGAGCAGCGGCTGGCGCGCCGTGCCCTCGAGTCCGGGCAGGAAGCCGAGCGCGAAATCGAGCTGCCCGGTCTCGAGCGCCTCCTCGATCTGCGCGGTCTCGAACTGGAACGAATCGACGCGCACGCCGGGTGCGGCGCGCCGCACGTCGTGCATCAGCCCGGGCAGGAAGACGCCTTCGCCCATATCGTTCATGTGCAGCCGAAACCTGCGCTGCGCGCTCGCCGGATCGAAGGTCTCGGCTTCGAGCAGCGCGCGCTCGAGCGTCTGCAGCGCGCTCGCCACCGCCGGCGCGAGCTGGTCGGCGCGCGGCGTCGGCCGCATGCCGGCGCCGGCGCGCACGAAAAGTGCGTCCTTCAGCAGCAGCCTGAGCCGCGTCAGGGCATGGCTCACGGCAGGCTGCGACTGGCCGAGCTGCTCGGCGGCGCGGCCAACCTGACGATGGCGATGCACGGCGTCGAAGACGCGCAGCAGGTTGAGGTCGAGCGCATTGATATGCATGATGTGAATAATACTTAGACCTGCCGGGGCATCGCCAACCGCCGGCGGGCTGGCTACAGTCGCCGGAACCGCACCTGCCCGCCGCACCTGCCATGGAAGTCTCGTTCGCGAAGGAAATCGAAATGCTGCGCCAGGGCGCGGGCGAGACCTTCCACGGCGAGGGCATCCTCGCGATCACGAAGGCGGTGCTGCAGTCGGGCGTCGCCTACGTCGGCGGCTACCAGGGCGCGCCGGTGTCGCACCTGATGGATGTGCTGGTGCAGGCCAAGCCCTACATGGACGAGCTCGGCGTGCACGTCGAGGCCTGCGCCAACGAGGCGTCGGCGGCGGCGATGCTCGGCGCGTCGATCCACTATCCGTTGCGCGGCGCGGTGACGTGGAAGTCGATCGTCGGCACGAACGTCGCGGCCGACGCGCTGTCGAACCTCGCATCGCCGGGGGTGACGGGCGGCGCGCTGATCGTCGTCGGCGAGGACTACGGCGAGGGCGCGAGCGTGATCCAGGAGCGCACCCACGCCTTCGCGCTGAAGTCGACGCTGCTGCTGCTCGACCCGCGGCCCGAACTGGGCGCGATGGTGCGCATGGTCGAGCACGGCTTCGCGCTGTCCGAGGCGTCGAACATGCCGGCGATCCTCGAGCTGCGGATCCGTGCCTGCCACGTGCGCGGCAGCTTCGAGTGCAAGGACAACCGGCCGCCGCCGGTGTCGACGCGCCAGATGATGATCGAGCCGGCGAACTTCGACTATTCGCGGCTGTCGCACCCGCCGGTCACGTTCGCGCACGAGAAGCTCAAGATCACCGAGCGCATCCCGGCCGCGCGGCGCTATATCGTCGAGCACCAGCTCAACGAGTTCCTGCCGGGGGCGCGCGAGGACGTCGGCATCATCGTCCAGGGCGGACTGCACAACGCGCTGGTGCGCGCGCTGCAGCAACTCGGCCTGGCCGACGCGTTCGGCGAAGCCGAGCTACCGATGCTCGTCTTGAACGTCACCTTCCCGCTCGTCCCCGAGGAGATCACGCGCTTTTGCGCCGGCAAGCGCGCGGTGTTCGTCGTCGAGGAGGGCGCGCCCGAGTACATCGAGCACGAGATCATCGCCGCGCTGCGGCGCGCCGACCTCCAGACGCCGGTGCACGGCAAGGACCTGCTGCCGGTGGCCGGCGAACTGAACGCCGAGCTGCTCGCCACCGGCCTGATCGCTTTTTGCGAGCGCCACCTGCCGCAGGTGCCGCTCGCCGCCGGCCGCGACTGGCTCGCCGCGAACGCCGAGCGGCGCAGCGCCGTCGCCGCCGCGCTCGACAAGCCCCTCCCGCCGCGGCCGCCGAACTTCTGCATCGGCTGCCCCGAGCGGCCGGTCTTCTCGGCGATCACGCTCGCGCAAAAGGAGGTCGGCAAGGTCCACATCGCGGCCGACATCGGCTGCCATGCGTTCGCGACCTTCGAGCCGTTCTCGCTCGGCCACTCGATCCTCGGCTACGGCATGAGCCTCGCGAGCCGGGCCGGCGTCTCGCCGATGATGGAGCGGCGCGTGCTGTCGGTGATGGGCGACGGCGGCTTCTGGCACAACGGCCTGTTGACCGGCGTGCAGTCGGCGCTCTTCAACGGCGGCGACGCGGTGCTCGTCATCATGAAGAACGGCTACACCTCGGCCACCGGCACGCAGGAGATCATCTCGACGCCGGACGAGAACGCCAAGGCCAACGCCGAGGACAAGCAGCAAAGCATCGTCCACAGCAACCAGGTGATCGAGACGACGTTGAAGGGCCTCGGGGTGCAGTGGCTGCGCACCGTCAACAGCTACGACGTGACGAAGATGCGCAAGACGGTCGAGGAGGCGTTCACGACGCCGTACGCCGGCCTGAAGGTCATCGTCGCCGAGGGCGAATGCCAGCTCGAGCGCCAGCGCCGCATCAAGCCGTGGATCGCCGGGCTGCTCAAGACCGGCCAGCGCGTGATGCGCGTGAAGTACGGCGTCGACGAAGACGTCTGCACCGGCGACCATGCGTGCATCCGGCTCTCGGCCTGCCCGACGCTGACGCTCAAGGACAACCCCGACCCGCTCAAGGTCGACCCGGTCGCGACCGTCATCGAAGGCTGCGTCGGCTGCGGCCTGTGCGGCGAGAACGCGCACGCCGCGACGCTGTGCCCGAGCTTTTATCGCGCCGAGATGATCAGCAACCCGAAGTGGCACGAACGCCTGATCGGCGCCTGGCGGCGCACGGTCATTGGGTGGATGCAGGCCGCATGAGTCGCGAAAGAGGGGCCCCGCGCAGCGGGGATCGAAGCGAACGAATGCGGCGAGGCGCCGACGACAAGGCGTTGCGAAGTGCACCATCGAAAGGAGGCGCCGCATGAGTACCTTACAGAACAAGACGACACCGCAGCGCCCAATCACGCTGCTCGTCTGCGCCCTCGGCGGCGAAGGTGGCGGCGTCCTCGCGCAGTGGCTGGTCGAGACGGCGCTGCACTGCGGCCACAGCGCGCAGGCCAGCTCGATCCCGGGCGTCGCGCAGCGCACCGGGGCGACGACCTACTACATCGAGGTTTTCCCGCGGCCCGACAGCGAACTCGGCGGCAGGAAGCCCATCTTCAGCCTGGCGCCGGTGCCGGGCGCGCTCGACGTGCTCGTATCGTCCGAACTGCTCGAGACGGTGCGCCAGGTCGGCAACGGCATGGCGTCGAGCGACCGCACCCAGATCATCAGCTCGCGCGAGCGCACGCTGACGACGGCCGAGCGGCTGCAGCCCGGCGACGGCCGCGCCGATGCGGCGCAACTCGCGGCCGTGCTGCACACGCATGGCCGCGAGGTCCATCTGTTCGACATGACGGCGGCGGCGCTCGAAGCCGGGACCGTGATGAGCGCCGTGCTGTTCGGCGCGATCGCCGCCGCCGGCGTGCTGCCGTTTGCACGCGAAGTCTACGAGGCCGTGATCCGCAGCGGCGGGCGCGGCGCCGAGGCAAGCCTGCGCGGCTTCGGGCGCGCGTTCGACATCGTCGCCGCGTCGCGCGGCCGAGGCGTGATGACTGTTGCGCCGGGCCCGGCCGTTGTTGCCGGCGAGTCAGCAGCCGATGACGTCGACGACGGCGCACCGGCATCCCCCGCCGCGCTGGCCCCGGCCGTCGCGCAGACGTTTCCGGCGCCGACGCACCGGATGCTCGGCCTCGGCATTGCGCGCCTGGTCGACTACCAGGATTCGGCCTACGCCAAGCTCTACGTCGAGCGTCTCGGCCGCGTGCTGCAGGCCGAGCAGGCGGCGGATCCGGCCGGCGCACACGCCTTCGCGGCGACGCAGTCGGCGGCGCGCTACCTCGCGCTGTGGATGGCGTTCGACGACGTGGTGCGCGTCGCCGATCTGAAGACGCGCCGCAGCCGCTTCGAGCGCGTGCGCCGCGAAACGAAGGCGCGTGACGATGAACTGTTGCGCGTCTACGAGCACTTCAAGCCCGGCATCCCCGAGGTCGCCGCGATGCTGCCCGCCGGGCTCGGCAACCGCATCAAGCGCTGGGACGTGAAGCGCCAGCAGACGGGCAAGCCGCCGGTCGAGTTCCCTCTGAAGATCGGCACCCACACCGTCTTCGGCTTTCTCGCGCTGCGCATGCTCGCCGCCGTCAAACCGCTGCGCCGCCACGGCACGCGTTTCGCCGCCGAGCAGGCATTCATCGAGCGCTGGCTCGACGCCGTCGTCGCCGGCCTGCGCAGCGACTGGTCGCTCGGCCACGAGATTGCCGAGTGCGGCCGCCTGATCAAGGGCTACGGCTCGACCAACGAACGCGGCAAGGGGCACATGCTGCACGTCATCGACCACCTCGCGAGCGACGCGAAGACCGGCGCACCGGCCGAGCGCGCGCAGGCGATCCGCGCGCTGCGCACCGCCGCGCTGTCGGACGCGAGCGGCAAGGCGCTCGACAAGACGCTGCGCGAACACGGCGCGCCGCCGCGTCCGATTGCGCCGCAGCCGATCCGCTGGGTGCGCAAGCGGCCGGGAGCGAGGTCGACGGGCGCCGGTTGACGCCGCGCCGCTTCGTCGTATGACAGTCGCGACTTGAAGGTTGAAGCGTCAGCGTCGGGCTGGTTGCGCCCTATTCGTCATACCCTGCCCTGCGTCATTTGGGAAACACGTCGGCGGTGTTCATCCGATCCAGTACCGGTATCGTCTGGTGCGAAACGAGTTGACTCAACTTGGTCGCGGTAATCACCTGGACTTGACTGGGCAAGGAAGACAGGAATTTATCGAATAGAACAAGTCTCGACGAATCCTTGTACTCGAAGAAATTCGTTTCAGTATTCAAGTCCAGGAGCGACCAGCTGTGCAGCATCATGACCAACGGGTTGGGCGATTTCCATTGACCCTGAAACTGTGAAATGAGTTGATAGGCTGACTGCACGTCTTGCGTACTCACATATGTTGCGTCGTCGAATCGAATCGGGCTCGACTTTCCATTATTTATATATGAAATGGGAACCTCGACGACATCATCTTCCCAGCGGAACATCGGGACATTCTTCAGATGCAGCTTGCGCTGCGAAACCCCGGATATATTATAATTGTAACTGAATGCGATGCCGGCCTTCGGCATCGCCTGAACAAAGCCTTGGCTATAGCGATATGAGCCGGCTCGATAGGCAATGAAGGGTGGGATATTCCAAGTTGACACAATTCTCTTCGCTTCCGTGAAGAGTGCGTCCGCATCGGCTTTCGTGAACTTGTTCGGGTCCTTTCGAAGAACCCCGATTTTGCGCCACCAATCATCCGGCATGATATCCGGGTGGGTATGCAGTTGCAGATCGTGGCCGCGATCGACGATAAGATGGGCCACTGCTTCGATCTCGCTTGGGTAGATAATTTCTTCCAATACATCGAGGAAGAACGTGAGTTTTACCCGATGTCGATCTGCAATATCCATCATGTCGACTATGCCTGCCCGCCCCAAGCCGGGAAAGTTTCCATAGATCAGTCGCTGCACATGATCCTTGTCTTGCCGGGTCGGTTGCGCCTCGACATCGATCGTGATGACGAGATATTGGGTGGTGCTTGGATCCGTCGGCGCTATCTGATCGCCTCCGCCGCCGCAGGCGTTGGCGAAGGTCAGCACGAAGAGCACAAGGCCAAGCAGGCGTAGGTTGCGCATAGCGATCAAGTTCGACGGTCATCTTCCGGGTCGAGGCCGTCAGGCCTGCTCGGGCGGGCGCCGCGAAGTCGTTGCGGCACGGAATGACCTCCGTCGGCCGCGCACCGCGGTTCGCAAGGGAGTTGCACGCAACGGGCACTGCATCGGCGTCGGGCTGCACTGTACCAGCGAGAATGGCTTCGACTTTGACGTGTGTCGTCCCGATGACACAACGCTCGATCGAGCAGCGCATCGGCGCGCGCCGCGACTGCTTCGCCTGCCCGATTCGAGCGGTGGCTACCCGCCTTCTGCGTCCGATGCAATGGCGCACCCTGCGCGGTACGGGTTTGCTTGCGCGTCACAGTGTCTCGCCCCGGGGCGCAACAAGAGTCGGCGTGAATGAACGCGCAATGCAGCGTCCGAGCCTGGACTTGCGCCTTGCCGCGAGGGCAAATCCATTGCCTTTCTCGAGTGCCTCACAGCATGAAGCACGGCCCCAGATGGCCTCGGTGCGGGCGTTGCCGCGGTGATCTCGGACTTCGCATACCGTGGCGTCGGTTTGGCGCGGTCGGGTTCTTCTCGAAGCCGTCGCGCCGGGCTTTGCGTGCGATGATCGCCGCATTTCCACGCCCACCGCGCTCGAACATGCCGCCGATGATCGAGGTCGAGTTGAAGTTTCAGGTGCCCGCGGCGGCGCGGCGCGCGGTGCAGGCGGCCGTCGAGCGTGGCGCCTCGCACCGGACGCGGCTGCGTGCAATTTATTTCGACACGCCCGATCGGCGACTGGCGGCAGCCGGCCTCGCGCTTCGTCTGCGCCACGAGGGCAGCGGCTGGGTGCAGACGGCCAAGGCCGGCGGCGCGGATGCGATGCAGCGGCTCGAGCACAACGTGGCGCTGCCGACGCCGAAGGCCGCCCGATCCGGCGCCGAGCCTGGCGTCGATCCGCTGCGTCACGCCGGCACGCCGGTCGGCGACAGGCTCGCGGCGGCGCTCGCGCCGGGCATCGGGGAAGCGGCGGCGCCGCCGCTGATCGCGCATTTCCGCACCGATGTGCTGCGCCGCCATCGCGCGCTGCGAACGGCGGGCGGCTGGGTCGAACTGGCATTCGACAGCGGGGCGCTGATCGCAGGCGACAAGCGTCTTGCAATCTGCGAACTCGAGATCGAACTGCTGCGCGGCCAGCCCGGCGCGGTGATCGCGGCCGCGCGCCGCTGGGTCGAGCGCCACGGCGTCTGGCTCGACGTGCGCAGCAAGGCGCAGCGCGGCGACCGCCTGGCGCGCGGCCTGGCGGGTGGCCCGGTCGTCAAGGCGACGCCCGTCGTGCTCGACCGCGGCATGAGCGCCGATGCGGCGCGCTTCGCCGTGATCGCGAATTGCCTGCTGCAGATCATGCCGAATGCGAGCGAGGTCGCGTCCCACGCCGCCGGCGGCGCGGCTGCGGGCGGCGAGGGCGCGGATCACGTCCATCAGTTGCGCGTCGGGCTGCGGCGCCTGCGCTCGGCGTTGCGCTTCTTCGATGGCTGGACAGCGCCCCTCGATCCGGACTGGGGCGAAGCATTGACGCAGCTGTTTCGCGAGCTCGGCGTCGCGCGAGACCGCGATGCGCTCTCGGCGTCCGTGCTGCCGTTGCTGCGCAAGGCCGGTGCGCCGCTCTTCGATCTGCCGCCCGCACCACCTGCGCCGACGCCGGCCGAAGTGCTGCGCGCGCCCACCGCGACGCTCGCGCTGCTCGCGGTGCTTGCATTCCAGATCGAGGCGCAGGCGCCGCGTTCGGCGATTGCGGCGGCGCCGCTGACAAGGCTCGAGGCGCCACTGCCGCTTGCGCAGGCCGCGGCGATCCGGCTCGTACGCTGGCACCGGCGCATCGTGCGCGCCGCAACGCACTATGACGCGCTGGAAGACGCCGAGCGCCATCGCCTGCGCAAGCGCGTCAAGCGGCTGCGCTACGCAGTGGAGTTCGTCGCCTCGCTGCACCGCCCGAAGGCCGTTGCGCGCTATCTCGCCGATATCGCGCCGCTGCAGGAAAGCCTCGGCCGCTACAACGATCTGTGCGTGGCCCTCGACACCTATCGCGCCGCGGTGGGTGAAGACCCGCGCGCCTGGTTCGCGATCGGATGGCTGACCGCGCGGCGCGACGAACTGCTCGCCGAGAGCGCGACGGCGTTGGACCAATTTGCCGCGAGCAAGCCGTTCTGGGACGCCGGAAAGTCCGGCGTGAAGGCGAAGCGGCGCCGGCGCGGCGCGCGCTGACGGATCGGAGCGCCGAATTCGCGGCGGCGCGAAGCGCGCTTTGCTGCGCCGCAGGCCTCCTGGCTATCGCCCCGCGCCCGAGGGCCGGTCGCGCTGCCGGGTAAGGAACTCGGTGCTCGCCGCGATCAGCATATCGGGCTGATCGCGATGCGGCGAATGGCCGCAATCGGCAAGTTCGAGCAGTTCGGTCTGCGCTACGCGCCGCGCCAGGCCGTGTATCTGTTCGAGCGTGCCGTACTGGTCTTCGAGCCCTTGCACGGCGAGCAGCGGGCAGGCGATCGTCTCGATCTCGCGCTCGATGCTCCAGTCGCGAAACGGCGGATGCAGCCAGATCCGGTTCCAGCCCCAGAACGCCGAGTCCGGGTCGTCGTGATAGCGCGCGAGGCGGTCGCGCAGATCGGCTTCGAGGTAGGCCCGGCGCGCATCCTCGATGCTCGCGACCGAAAGATCCTCGACCATGATGTGCGGCGCCAGCACGATCGCGCCGGCAATGCGCTCGGGAAACTGCGCCGCGTAGAGCAGCGTGATCGACGCGCCGTCGCTGTGGCCGTAGAGCCAGGGCGGATGCGCCGCGGTATCGACGCCGAGCGCCTCGAACAGCGCCGGCAGGACTTCATGCGCCTGGCGGTGCATGAAGTCGAGCCCCCACGCCACTTCGGGCGGGCGCGGCGTCGAGCGGCCGTAGCCGGGCCGCGAATAGACGAGGCCGCGGCACTGCGCGGCGTCGCAGATGCGCTGCGGAAAGTCCTTCCACATCGAAAGCGACCCCAGACCTTCGTGCAGGAAGACGACGAGCGGTGCGCCGCTGCGCTGCGGCGCGATCCACCGGTGTTCGATGCGCACGCGCCGGTCGCGCCAGGCGATCTCGACGAATTCGGAATCTTCGTGAGCCGAGGAGGCCATGCCGCAGGCTCAGAGCTTCGACTGCAGATCGCGCAGCTTGAAACGCTGGATCTTGCCGGTCGCCGTCTTCGGGAGTTCGGTGATGAACTCGATCGACCGCGGATATTTGTACGGCGCGAGCCGCTCCTTGACGAAGGCCTTGAGTTCGGCGTCGGTGGCAACTGCGCCCGACTTGAGGACGACGAAGGCCTTGGTCTTCGTCAGCCCCTCGTCGTCGGGCACGCCGATGACGGCGGCCTCGAGCACCGCCGCATGCTGCATCAAGGTCGATTCGACCTCGAACGGCGAGACGTAGATGCCGCTCACCTTGAGCATGTCGTCGCTGCGGCCGCCGTAGGTGTAGCTGCCGTCTTCGTTGCGGACATATTTGTCGCCGCTCTTCGTCCATGCACCCTGGAAGGTCTCGCGCGACTTGTCCCGGTTCGCCCAGTACATCAGCGCCGCGCTCGGGCCCTTGACGTAGAGGTCGCCCGTCTCGCCGTCGGCGACATTGCGGCCATCGTCGCCGCGCAATTCGATCTCGTAGCCCGGCACCGGCCAGCCGGTCGTGCCGTAGCGCACCCGCCCGGGCAGGTTGGACAGGTAGACGTGCAGCATTTCGGTCGAGCCGATGCCGTCGATGATGTCGCAGCCGAAATGATCGCGGAAGCGCTCGCCGATCTCGGCCGGAAGCGCCTCGCCGGCCGACGAGCACATGCGCAGCGCGACGTGGGCCCGGGCCGGCAGGGCGGGCGACGCGAGCATGCCGGCAAAGCCGGTCGGCGCGCCGAAGAAGATGGTCGGCTTGACGCCGCCGACCTCGCCGCGCCAGCGCTTGAAGGTCGCCTCCGGCGTCGGCCGCTCGGCCATCAGCAGCACCGTTGCGCCGGCGCTGAGCGGGAAGCTCAATGCATTGCCCAGGCCGTAGGCGAAGAAGAGCTTGGCCGCGGAGAAGCAGATGTCGGATTCGGTGAGGCCGAGGATGTGCGCGCCGTACAGCTCGGCCGTCCAGTACGGGTTGCCGTGGGTATGCACCGCACCCTTCGGGCGCCCGGTCGAGCCCGACGAATAGAGCCAGAAGCCGATATCGTCGGGCCCGGTCGCCGCCGGCTCGGCAAGCGGCTTGGCATTCGCGATGAACGTCGCGAGCGACTGCGCGTCGCCGGGCAGCGCCGCCGACGGGTGCGAGACGACGATGCCCTTGACCTCGTGCCGTCCCTGCGCCATCGCCTCGCGCAGCAGCGGCAGCAGCGCGTCGGAGACGAGCGCCGCCTGCGCCCGGCTGTGCTGCAGGGTGTAGGCGATATCGTCGGCGGTGAGCAGCGTATTCACCGCGACCGGGACGACCCCGGCATACATCGCGCCGAGGAAGCACACCGGCCAGTCGCAGCTGTCGTGCATCAGCAGCAGCACGCGCTCCTCGCGCCGCACGCCGGCGGCGAGCAGCGCGGCGGCGACGCGGCGCGCACGCTCGGCGAGGTCGCCGTAGGTGAGCGTGCCGCGGTCGTCGATGAAGGCCGCCTTCTTCGATCGCGAGGCATTCAGCGCGAACAGATGCTGCGCGAAGTTGAAGGCGGCGGGCGGGGCGGAGACACGGGTCGCAGTCATGGCGATTCCTTGGCGGCTAGCGCGTGAATTCGATGCTTCCCTCGGGCAGCAGGTAGAGCACCAGCGCGCGTCCGCTCGCAATCGTCGGACGGTGCGCGCTGCCGGGCGGATAGACGAGCCAGCCCGCGCCGCGGCCGTCGAAGGTGGCGTCGCCCTCGATCGGCATGATGAGGTCGATCTCGCCGTTCGGGTGGGTGTGGTGCGGGCCGGCGATATTCTTCATGTCGACGACATCGACCGAGAAGCCGTTCAGGTCCGGGGCGGGCTTGAAGATGCGCCCGTAGCGGATGCCGCCGCCTTCGCGGTCGCACAGCCAGCCCTGCGCGACGCCGGCTTCGCAGGCCGCCTTCAACGCGCCAAAGGTCGCGCTCGTCGCGCCATGCGTGCGGTTGAGCCACTCATCGAGTGTGCCATCGAGCGGCCGGCCGGCGATCTCCGCCGTCAGCGTCGAGAGTTCCTGGCGAAAGGCTTCGGGTGTCATTCGGATTTCAGCGCAGCGACTTGCGCCGCGATCGAGAATGAAGTATTGTGCATGAATCGAACGATATGGGCTCGGATCGAGCATGTCAAGCACCGTTTTGAACCTCCCCGCGAGCGAACACGGCATTTCCGAAGCGGCGCAGGCGGCCTCCGAGCCGCAAGAGGAGAAGAACCCCTTCCTCGTCGCCCTCGGCGAGCGCGCGCGCAATCTGCGCGCGCGCCGCGGCCTGACGCGCAAGGCGGTCGCGCTCGCCGCCGACGTCTCCGAGCGCCACCTCGCCAACCTCGAATACGGCATCGGCAACGTCTCGATCCTCGTCCTGCTGCAGGTGGCTGGCGCGCTGCAGTGTTCGCTCGCCGAACTGATCGGCGACGTGACGACCTCGTCGCCCGAATGGCTCTTGATCCGCGAACTCCTCGAAGGGCGCGACGAGAAAACGCTGCGCCGCGCGCGGGTCGCGATCGGCGAGATGCTCGGCACCGGTGGCGACAATGCGACGCGCAGCGCGCGGGTTGCGCTCGTCGGCCTGCGCGGTGCGGGCAAGTCCACGCTCGGCCAGATGCTGGCCGATGACCTCGACGTGCCATTCGTCGAGTTGAGCCGCGAGATCGAGAAATTCGCCGGCTGCAGCGTCGACGAGATCCAGGCCCTCTACGGCATGAACGCCTATCGCCGCTACGAACGCCGTGCGCTCGAAGAGGCGATCCAGATCTACCCCGAGGCGGTGATCGCGACGCCCGGCGGACTGGTGTCCGACGCCGCGACCTTCAACCTGCTGCTTGCGCATTGCACCACCGTCTGGCTGCGCGCCAGCCCCGGCGATCATATGCAGCGCGTCGCCGCGCAGGGCGATGTGCGGCCGATGGCGGCGAGCCGCGAAGCGATGGACGACCTCAAGCGCATCCTCGCCGGGCGCGCCGCGTTCTATTCGAAAGCCGAGATCGAACTCGACACCAGCGTGAAGCCGCTCGAAGCGACCTTTGCCGACCTGCGCGCCAAGGTCCGCGGCGCACTCGGACTGTCCCTTTGAATCGCGCTCCCGGATGGCCCTGCAGTGCAAATCGGAATATGCTTGACGAGAACGGAAACATGCACTATGATGCATGCATCGTGACCGTGTAACGCAAGATACTGCATATTACCCAGGAGCAAGCAGATGAGCCAATCGCCCCGCGTCGACTACCTGACCGACCCGTCCCGCTACCGTCATGTCAAGCTCGGATTCGATGGCGCGATCGCGACGCTTGCGATCGAGATCGACGAGAACGCCGGGATTCGCCCCGGCTACAAGTTGAAGCTCAACAGCTACGACCTCGGCGTCGACATCGAGCTGAACGACGCCGTCAACCGCATCCGTTTCGAGCACCCCGAAGTGCGCACCGTGATCGTGACGAGCGCGAAGGACAAGGTGTTCTGCTCCGGCGCCAATATCTTCATGCTCGGCGTCTCGAGCCATGCGTGGAAGGTGAACTTCTGCAAGTTCACGAACGAGACGCGCAACGGGCTCGAGGATTCGTCGGCCCATTCCGGCCTCAAGTTTCTCGCCGCGGTGAATGGTTCGTGCGCCGGCGGCGGCTACGAACTGGCGCTCGCCTGCGACGAGATCATCCTCGTCGACGACCGCTCGTCGGCGGTCAGCCTGCCCGAAGTGCCGCTGCTGGGCGTCCTGCCGGGAACCGGCGGTCTGACCCGGGTGACCGACAAGCGCCATGTGCGCCACGATCTGGCGGATATCTTCTGCACGACGAACGAAGGCGTGCGCGGCCAGAAGGCCAAGGACTGGCGGCTGGTCGACGATATCGCGCGGCCGGCCGACTTCGCTCGCAAGGTGCAGGAGCGTGCGCTCGAGCTCGCCAAAGCGAGCGACCGCCCGGCCGGTGCGAAGGGCGTGGCGCTCACGCCGCTCGCGCGCACGATCGAGGCCGATGCACTGCGCTATGAATTCGTGACCGTCGAGATCGATCGGGCCCGGCGCACGGCGAATTTCGTCGTCAAGGGGCCGGGCGCGAAGCAGCCCGAAGGCGTCGATGCAATCGTCGCCGCCGGTGCGGCCTGGTACCCGCTGCAGATGGCGCGCGAACTGGAAGATGCGATTCTTTCGATGCGCACCAACGAGCCCGAGATCGGCGTCTGGCTGCTGCGCACCGAGGGCGATCTTGCGGCCGCCGCGGCGCTCGACAAGATGCTGCTCACGCATCGCGAGCACTGGTTCGTGCGCGAGACGATCGGCTTGCTGCGCCGCACCTTCAGCCGGCTCGACGTCTCGTCGCGCAGCCTGTTCGCGCTGATCGAGCCGGGTTCGTGCTTCGCGGGGACCTTGCTGGAACTGGCGCTCGCCTGCGACCGCGCGTATCAGCTTGCACTGCCGGACGACGCGGCGCGCGCGCCGAAGATCATGGTGAACGCGGCGAATTTCGAGCTCTACCCGATGGCCACCGGCCAAAGCCGCCTGGCGCGCCGCTTCTACGACGAGGCGCCGGCGCTGGACGCGGTGCGCGCGCGCAGCGGCGCTCCCCTCGACGCTGGCGCGGCGCTCGCGCTCGGCCTCGTGACGAGCGCACCCGACGATATCGACTGGGACGACGAAGTCCGCATCGCGGTCGAGGAGCGGGTCGCGATGTCGCCCGACGCGCTCACCGGCATGGAGGCCAACCTGCGCTTCAACGGCGTCGAAACGATGGCCACGCGCGTCTTCGGACGGCTGACCGCATGGCAGAACTGGATCTTCCAGCGCCCGAACGCGGTCGGCGAGAAGGGCGCGCTGAAGGTCTACGGCAAGGGCGAGAAATCGGCCTTCGACTGGAATCGGGTCTGACCCGCCCGCACGGCGGCGGCACCGACCTCGTTCGGCGAGGGTTCGCTGCCGACCGCCGCATCAGATACCACCGCATCCCGGCACTTTGAACAGGAGCACATGATGAGCACGATCAACTACAGCGAGAAGATCCCGAACAACGTCAACCTCGCCGAGGACCGCACGCTGCAGCGTGCCCTCGAGCAGTGGCAGCCGAACTATCTGAAGTGGTGGTCCGACGTCGGGCCCGACGGCAGCAAGGCATTCGACGTCTATCTGCGCACCGCGATCAGCGTCGATCCGTCCGGCTGGGCGCAGTTCGACTACGTGAAGATGCCCGACTACCGCTGGGGCATCTTCCTCAATCCGGCCGAGAAGGACCGCAAGATCCACTTCGGCGACCATCTCGGCGAAGACGCTTGGCAGGACGTCCCCGGCGAGCACCGCGCGAACCTGCGCCGCATCATCGTCACGCAGGGCGATACCGAGCCGGCCTCGGTCGAGCAGCAGCGCCACCTCGGACTGACCTGCCCGAGCCAGTACGACCTGCGCAACCTGTTCCAGGTCAACGTCGAGGAAGGGCGCCACCTCTGGGCGATGGTCTACTTGCTGCACAAATATTTCGGCCGCGACGGCCGCGAGGAGGGCGAGGCCCTGCTCGAGCGGCGCAGCGGAGACCAGAACAACCCGCGCATCCTGCAGGCGTTCAACGAGGAGACGCCCGACTGGCTCTCGTTCTTCATGTTCACCTACTTCACCGATCGCGACGGCAAATACCAGCTCTGCGCGCTCGCCGAGTCGAGCTTCGACCCGCTCGCGCGGACGACCAAGTTCATGTTGACCGAAGAGGCGCATCACATGTTCGTCGGCGAGTCCGGCATCTCGCGTGTCGTGCAGCGCACCTGCCAGGTGATGAACGAACTGAAGACCGACGACCCGGCCAGGCTGCGCGCCGCCGGCGTGATCGACCTGCCGACGATCCAGCGCTACCTGAACTTCCACTTCTCGGTGACCATCGACCTGTTCGGCGCCGACCAGTCGAGCAATGCGGCGATCTTCTACAGCACCGGGCTGAAGGGCCGCTTCGAGGAAGGCAAGCGCACCGACGACCACATCCTGAAGGGCGCGACCTACAAGGTGCTCGAGGTGCAGGGCGGCAAGCTCGTCGAGAAGGACGTGCCGATGCTCAATGCGCTCAACGAAGTGCTGCGCGACGACTACATCGTCGATTCGGTGCGCGGCGTCGAGCGCTGGAACAAGGTCATCGAGAAGGCCGGCATCGCCTTCCGGCTGAAGGTGCCGCACAAGGCGTTCCACCGCAATATCGGCGCGCTCGCCGGCATCAAGGTCGCGCCGGACGGCAAGGTCGTCACCGACGCCGAGTGGAACGCGAATGTCGATCAGTGGCTGCCGTCGGCGAGCGACCGTGCCTTCGTCGCCGGGCTGATGGGCCGCGTCGTCGAGCCGGGCAAGTTCGCCAACTGGATCGCGCCGCCGATGATGGGCATCAACCGCCAGCCGGTCGATTTCGAATACGTCCGTTTCAACTGACCCGAGCGCGCAGCGGCCACGCCGCTGCGCTGCGGCGGGGGCACCGCGAGCGGCGCGGCACCGGCCGGCCCCGCGCTCGCCGCCCGAGCCGTAAGCCCCCCCGAGTTCCGACCGGAGATTTGCCCATGGACGCATCGGACGCCGTCGTCATCAAGCAGCACCTGATCGACCCCGAGATCTGCATTCGCTGCAACACCTGCGAGGTGAGTTGCCCGGTCGGTGCGATCGCGCACGACGCGCGCAACTATGTCGTCGATGTCGACATCTGCGAGCACTGCATGGCCTGCGTGCCGCCGTGCCCGACGGGCGCGATCGACAACTGGTTCACGATGCCCAAGGCAAAGGCCTACAGCACGAAGGACCAGTTCTCGTGGGACGAACTGCCCGCGCCGTTGACGGACGCCGAGCTCGCCGCCGCCGGCGTCGCGCAGGACGTGCGGCCGTCCGAGCCTGCGCCCGTCGTGCTGCCGGCCGCCGCCAGCGGCGAGGAGGCGTTCGATTCGTCGGCCTACAACGCTGTGCTGCCGCCGTGGTCGGCGGCGCGCGCCTACGCCAATATCTACGGACCGAAGAATCCGACGACGGCGACCGTCGTCGGCAACTTCAGGGTCACCGAAGTCGGGCGCGAATACGACACCCACCACCTGATGCTCGACTTCGGCGCGATGCCGTTCCCGGTCCTCGAAGGTCAGTCGATCGGCATCATCCCGCCCGGCACCGACGCCGAGGGCCGCCCGCACCACGCGCGGCAATATTCGATCGCGAGCCCGCGCAATGGCGAGCGGCCAGGCTACAACAACCTCTCGCTCACGATCAAGCGCGTGCTGCAGGACTATCAGGGCCGCCCGGTGCGCGGCGTCGCGTCGAACTATCTGTGCGACCTGAAGGTGGGCGACAAGGTGCAGGTCATCGGCCCGTTCGGCCAGAGCTTCCTGATGCCGAATCACCCGCGCAGCCATATCGTGATGATCTGCACCGGCACCGGCAGCGCGCCGATGCGGGCGATGACCGAATGGCGCCGCCGCCTGCGTGCGAGCGGCAAATTCGAGTCCGGCAAGCTGATGCTCTTCTTCGGCGCGCGCACCAAGGAGGAACTGCCGTACTTCGGGCCGCTGCAGAACCTGCCGAAGGATTTCATCGATATCAACCTCGCGTTCTCGCGCACCGAGGGCCAGCCCAAGCGCTACGTGCAGGACCTGATGCGCGAACGCGCGGCCGATCTCGGCGCGTTGCTGAAGGACCCGCAGAGCCACTTCTACGTCTGCGGGCTGAAGAGCATGGAAGAGGGCGTCGTCCTCGCGCTGCGCGACGCCGCGCAGCAGGCCGGCGTCGCGTGGGAGAAGATCGGCCCGGCGCTGAAGGCCGAAGGGCGGCTGCACCTGGAGACTTACTGAGCCTTGCTGCGCAGCGCGGCGAGGATGCCGCGCAGGATCTCGATCGGCGGCGGCGGGCAGCCCGGCACGACGGCGTCGACCGGGATCACGTTGGCGACGCGCCCGCAGCTTGCATAGCTGCACGCGCCGAAGATGCCGCCGTCCGCCCCGCAGTCGCCGATCGCGACGACGAGCCGCGGTTCGGGCGTCGCCTCGTAGGTGCGGCGCAGCGCGGTCGCCATGTGGCGCGAGACGGGGCCGGTGACGAGCAGCATGTCGGCGTGGCGCGGGCTCGCGACGAAGCGGATGCCCAGGCCCTCGAGGTTGTAGTAGGGGTTGTGCAGCGCCTGGATCTCGAGTTCGCAGCCGTTGCACGAGCCGGCATCGACCTGCCGGATCGCGAGCGCCCGGCCGAGGATCGCGAGCATCTCGCGCTGGATGCGTTCGGCCGAGTCGACTTCGTCTTCACCGGCCATCGGCACGTCGGGCCGCGCTTCGGTCGCGATGCCGACGCGGGCGATCTGGCGCAGCGTCTTCCACATCAGACTAATCTCACAGGTCGTGCCCGGAGTACGCGAGGTTGAACGATTTGTTGATGAGCGGGAAGTCGGCGACGATATTGCCGACCGCCGCGTGCATCACGGCCGGCCAGTTCTGCCACGACGGGTCGTGGCAATGGCAGCGGCGGATGCGCGCCGCGTCGTCGAGTTCGAGGGCGACGAAGACCTCCCCGCGCCAGCCTTCGACCCAGCCGGCGCCGAACGCGACGCGGCCCGGCAGCGTGAGATCGACGCGCACCGGGCCGTCGGGCAGCGCCTTGCACAGGCGGCGAATCAGGCGCAGCGATTCGAAGGTCTCCTCGAAGCGCACCGCGACGCGCGAAGCGACGTCGCCCGCCTGCTGCGTCGCACGCTGCACGCCGAGTGTGTCGTATGGTGACCAGGGGTGGTCGCAGCGCAGGTCGGCGGCCTGACCGCTGGCGCGGCCGGCGAGGCCGGCGAGGCCGATCTGGCGCGCAAGTTCGGGGGTCACCGTGCCGGTGCCGATGAAGCGATCCTGCAGCCCGGCGTGGTCGTCGTAGATCCTGCGCAGCGTGTCCAGCTCGGCCTCGATCGCGTCGCACTGAGCGTGCAGTGCGTCGAGCGCGGCAGCATCGGGATCGACGCCGACGCCGCCGGGCAAGACGACATCCGTCGTCAATCGGTGGCCGAAGTGGGTGTGCGACGCGCGCAGCCAGTCCTCGCGCAGGCGCGAGAACTGCGCGAGGCCGAAGCCGAACGCTGCGTCGTTGCCGAGCGCACCGATGTCGCCGAGGTGGTTGGCGACGCGCTCGCGTTCGAGCAGCAGCGCGCGCAACGCGGCGGCGCGCGCGGGAAGCGTGCAGCCGGCGGTCGATTCGAGCGCCATGCAGTAGGCCCAGCCGAACGCGACCGTCGAGTCGCCGCTGATGCGCGCCGCAAGGCGGTACGCGTCGAGCGGCGCCAACTCCGTGAAGCGGCGCTCGATGCCCTTGTGCGTGTAGCCCAGGCGCTGCTCGAGGCGCAGCACCTTCTCGCCGACCGCCGAGAAGCGGAAGTGCCCCGGCTCTATCGTCCCGGCGTGCACCGGTCCGACGGCGATCTCGTGCACGCCGTCGCCCTCGACGCGCACGAAATCGTAGTCGCCGGGGTCGGTGGCGGTCGCGAGGTCGGGCTCGCCTGCGTCGCGCCGCAGCGGCCGCCAGCGTGCGTCCGATGGCGTATCCAGTGCGCGCCTTGGCCATGCGCTGTGGTCGAGCCACGGACGATGGTCGTCCGCGCCCTCGGCCTCGATGCCGAGCAGGTCGGCGCAGGCGCGCTGCATCCGCGATGCGGCGGGGAAGTGGCGCGAAACATCGGGGTAGCGCGGCGTGTCGCCCGCGGGCAGCACGAGATCGAGCCAGACGAGGCCTTCGGCGAGCGCATAGGCGGCGCAGACGAAGAGATCGCTGCGCGCGTTGCCCGTTTCGTCGCGGTCGCTGCCCCACAGCGATACGAGCCTGCCGCCGCCTTCGGCAACCGCCGCTGCCGCCGCGCTCCACTGCGCCGCATCGATCGTGCCGTGCCAGATCGGCAGCGGCGCGGGTAGCGGCGTCAGCGCGAGATCGAGTCCGGGGCTGTGCATCGCCGTCAGCCCCCGCCGATCATGCGCGCCGCCTCGCGATACCAGGCGTCGAGGTACGGTGGGATATACAGGCCCAGCATCAGCGCGAGCCCGAGGTGGACGAAGACCGGCACGAGCGCGGGTGGGTGCGCGAGCCGCTGCGCCGTCGTCTCGCCGAACACCATCGGCTGCACGCGCGCGAAGACGGCGGCAAACGCGACAGCGAGCGCGACGAGCAGCAGCGGCGTCGCCCACGGCTGCTCGCGCATCGCCGTCGTGATGATCATGAACTCGCTCGCGAAGACGCCGAACGGCGGCATGCCCAGGATCGCGAGCGAGCCGAGCATCAGCCCCCAGGCGACCGTCGGGCTGACCTTGATGAGGCCGCGGATATCGTCGATGAGCTGCGAGCCGGCCTTCTGCGTCGCGTGGCCGACGGCGAAGAAGATCGCCGACTTGACGAGCGAGTGCACCGTCATGTGCAGCAGCCCGGCGTAGGTCGCGATCGGCCCGCCGACGCCGAAGGCGAACGTCATCAGCCCCATGTGCTCGATCGACGAGTAGGCGAACATGCGCTTCACGTCGCGCTGGCGGAGCAGGAAGAAGACGGCGGCAACGACCGACAGCAGCCCGAAGGCGATCATCAGCCGCCCGGCGAGCGGCCCCTGCAGCGCGCCGTCGGCGAGCACCTTGCAGCGCAGCAGCGCGTAGAGCGCGACGTTGAGCAGCAGACCGGAGAGGACTGCCGAGACCGGCGTCGGCCCCTCGGCGTGGGCGTCGGGCAGCCAGTTGTGCAGCGGCACGAGGCCGACCTTGGTGCCGTAGCCGATGAAGAGAAAGGCGAACGCGAGCGTCACGATATCGGGGTCGAGCTGCGCCTTCACCGCATTCAGGTTCGTCCACAGCAGCGCGCCGCCTGCCGAGCCGAGCACCTTCTCGGCCGCCATGTAGATCAGCACCGTGCCGAAGAGGGCCTGTGCGATGCCGACGCCGCACAGGATGAAATACTTCCACGCCGCCTCCAGGCTCGCCGGCGTGCGGTAGACGCTGACGAGGAGCACGGTGGTGAGCGTCGCCGCCTCCATCGCGACCCACAGGATGCCGAGGTTGTTCGTCGTCAGCGCGAGCAGCATCGTGAAGCAGAACAGCTGGTACATGCTGTGGTACAGGCGCATGCGCGGCGGCGTCATCTTGCCGCGGTCGCGCTCGACGCGCATGTAGGGCCGCGCGAAGATCGCCGTCGTCAGCGCGACGAACGCGGTGAGCGCGACGAGGAAGACGTTGAGCGCGTCGATGAAGAATTCGCGCTGCCAGACGAATTGCGGCCCTTCGGCGATCACCTGCGCGGTGAGCGCGCAGGCGGCGAGGAAGGTGGCGCCGCTGAACGCGACATTCGCTTCGGGCGCCTTCTCGCGGTGCCCGGCGAGGGCGAGCACGATCCCGCCCGCGAGCGGAATGCACAGGACGAAGAGCAGCGGCGACATCAGTCCTCTTTCAGCCGCTCGAGGTGGCGGATGTCGAGGCTGTCGAACTGCTCGCGGATCTGGAAGATGAAGACGCCGAGGATCAGCACGCCGATCAGCACGTCCAGCGCAATGCCGAGCTCGACGACCATCGGCATGCCGTAGGTCGCCGAGGTCGCGGCGAAGAAGAGGCCGTTCTCCATCGCCAGGAAGCCGATCACCTGCGCCAGCGCCTTGGCGCGCGTGATCATCATCAGGAACGACAGCAGCACGCTCGCGAGCGCGATGCCGATCGTGCCGCGCGACAGCGTCGCCGACAGTTCGGCGATCGGCAGCGCGAGGTTGAACGAGACGATCACGATCAGGATGCCGATCAGCATCGTCGTCGGGATGTTGATCAGCGTCTCGATGTCGGACTCGATGTGCAGCCGCTCGACGACGCGGTGCAGCAGCCACGGGATCAGCACGACCTTGAGCACGAAGGTGATGGCGGCCGACAGGTACAGGTGCGACTGCGCGGTGACGCTGGCGACGACGACCGTAGACAGCACGAGCACCGCGCCCTGCAGCGTGTACAGGTTGATCAGCGACAGCAGCCGGCGCTGCGCGATCATCGCGAACGCGAGCATCAGCAGCACCGCGCCGAGCAGGTGGATGAACTGGGTGAGCAGCGCGTTCATGCGTTCGTCGCCAGCAGGATGTGCACGAGCATGCCCAGCACCGCGAGCAGAAACGCGGTGGCGAGGAACTCGGGGACGCGAAAGATCCGCATCTTCGCGTTCAGTGTTTCGAGCAGCGCGAGCGCCGCGCCGCCGATCGCGAGCTTGACGACGAGGAGCAGCAAAGCCGGCAGCAGCGCGAGCGGCGTCTGCGCCTCGGCGATGCCCCAGGGGAAGAAGAGTGCGAGGCCGATGCACGAATAGGCGAAGAGCTTCAGGCTCGCCGCCCATTCGAGCAGCGCGAGGTGGCGCCCGGAGTATTCGAGGATCAGCGCCTCGTGGATCATCGTCAGCTCGAGGTGCGTCGTCGGGTTGTCGACCGGCACGCGCGCGTTCTCGGCGAGCGAGACCATCGTGAAGGCGACGCCCGCGAACGCAAGGCCGGGGTAGATCGCGAACTCGCGGTGCGACAGCGTGTCGACGATCGTCGGCAGCAG
>CALMIL010000125.1 GCA_937864005.1 uncultured Burkholderiales bacterium | reverse complement strand
GGCTGCGCCAAGGTGCACTGGCTGACGCACGAGACGAATGCGCAGGCGAGGGCCTTGTACGACAAGGTCGCCGAGCGGCCGGGTTACGTCGATTACCGCATCGCGATCCCGCCCGCGCCGCGATGAGCCGCAAGCCGCAGTCATCGTCGTCGCCCGGCGGCTGGAAGCTGCGCGCCTGGCAACTCGGCGTGCTCGCCGCGTTCTTCGGGCTGTGGTATGCGCTGACGAAGCCGGGGCTGCTGCCGCTCTTCGTGTTCGACAACGACACCCAGGCCGCATTCTTCTTCGGCGAGCCGCTGACGATCTTCGCGCGGATCTGGAACTGGTTCGTCGTCGCGGCCGACATCTACCGCCACCTCGCGGTGACGCTGGTCGAGACGGCGCTCGCGTTCGCGATCGGCACCGCGATGGGCCTGGCGTGCGGGCTGTGGCTCGCGCTCTCGCCGTTCGCGGCGGCGATCTTCGACCCCTACATCAAGGCGCTCAATTCGATGCCGCGCGTGATCCTGGCGCCGATCTTCGCGGTCTGGTTCGGCCTCGGCATCGCGAGCAAGGTCGCGCTCGGCGTCACGCTCGTCTTCTTCATCGTCTTCTTCAACGTCTACCAGGGCGTGAAGGAGGTGAGCCCGGTGGTGCTGGCCAACGCGCGCATGCTCGGCGCGAACGGCCGCCAGTTGCTGCGCCACGTCTATCTGCCGAGCGCGATGAGCTGGGTCTTCTCGTCGCTGCACACGAGCGTCGGCCTCGCGTTCGTCGGCGCGGTGGTCGGCGAATACCTCGGCTCGGCGCAGGGCGTCGGCTACCTGATCCTGCAGGCCGAGGGCGCGTTCGACATCAACACCGTGATGGCCGGCATCCTCGTGCTGACCGCCTTCGCGCTCGCGCTCGACGCGCTCGTCACCGTCGTCGAGCGGCGCCTGATGAAGTGGCAGCCGAAGGCGGGCGAAAGCGAGAAGCTGTAGGGCCCGCGCCGGCTCAGAACGAGCCGAACATCGTGCCGAGCACGATGACCACGACCAGCGCGACGAGGGCGCTCACGATGCCGACCATCACGATGTCGAAGTAGCTCTGCTTGTGTGTCGCGCCGCAGACGGCGAGCAGTGTGACGACGGCGCCGTTGTGCGGCAGGCTGTCGAGCGAGCCGGCGCCGATCGCGGCGACGCGGTGCATCAGCGCCGGATCGATGCCGTACTGCGCGGCAAGCGCCATGTAGGTCTCGCCGAGCGCACCGAGCGCGATCGTCAGGCCGCCCGAGGCCGACCCGGTGAGCGCCGACAGCACGTTGGTCGACAGCGCAAGGCCGACGAGCGGGCCGCCCTCGATGCCGAGCACCCAGTCGCTCACCACCTGGAACGCCGGCAGCGCGGCGACGACGGCGCCGAAGCCGACGAGGCTCGCGACGCTGAGCACCGGCAGCGCCGACGCGTTGAGCCCGGCGTCGACCGTCTCGCGCAGCGTCTTCAAGCGGCCGCGGTTGACGATGTAGAGAACGACGATCGCGGCGATCAGCGCGACGATCACCGACCACACGCCGCCGACGGCGACGAGCGAGGTCTCGCCCCACTGCACCTCGGCGAGGAAGCTCGTGTCCATGCGCGGCAGGATGACGAACGACATGACGAGGTTGACGACCATGACGACGACGAGCGGCAGCATCGCCACCATGATGCTCGGCGGCTGCAGGCTGCGCTTGCCGTGCTCGATCTCGGCCGGGTCGAACGCGCCGGCGGTCGTCGCGCGCTCGCGCACGACGGCGTCGGCGGCGGCGTCCTCGGCGGTCGCGATCGGCCCGCCGAAGCCTTCGCCGGCGCGCTGCGCGGCGCGTTCCGCGCGGCCGAGCCACCACAGGCCGAAGGCGAGCATCACCGCCGAGGCGATGATGCCGAGGCCGGGCGCGGCAAACGGCGTCGTGCCGAAGAACGGCATCGGGATCGCGTTCTGGATCGCCGGCGTACCGGGCATCGCGGTCATCGTGAAGGTCGTCGTGCCGAGCGCGACGGCCGCCGGCAACAGCCTGTTCGGGATGTTCGCGGCGCGAAAGAGGGCCTGCCCCATCGGCGCGATGACGAACATCGCGACAAAGAGGCTCACGCCGCCGTACGTGACGAGCGCGCCGGCCAGCACCACCGACAGCACGGCGCGCGTCGGCCCGAGCTTGTCGGTCATGAACTGCGCGATCGCGCTCACCGAGCCGCTGTCGTCCATCAGCTTGCCAAAGAGCGCGCCGAGCAGGAAAAGCGGGAAGAACTGGGCGATGAAACCCGCCGCCGAGCCCATGAAAGTCTGCGTCCAGTGCGCGAGCAGCGGCTCGCCGGCGAACGCCGCCGCGACGAGCGCCGCGAGCGGCGCAAGCCCCAGCACGCTCCAGCCGCGGTACGCCAGCCAGACGAGCAGGCCGAGACCGACGAAAATGCCGAGCAGGCCCATGATCAGATCGTCTCGAGGTAGGCGTCCAGATCGAGCGTCGAGCGCTTGCCGAGGTCGTCGCCGTGCTCTTCGAGGAAGCGCTGCGCGACGCGCCGGCCTTCATCGCGCAGCGCAAGCAGGAACGGCCACTCGGTGATCAGCTTGGACGACGAGTCGAGTTCGGTGACGCGCTCGGTGGCGATGCGGTGGATGCGCATCTTCGCCCACTTGCGGCCTTCCTCGCTGCCGGCATCGGCCGCCTTGCGCAGCAGCGCGATCATGCGCAACTCCTTCAGCAGCGGCGAGTTGAACGACACCTCGTTCAGGCGGTTCAGGATGTCGCGCGCCGTCCTGGGCACGCCGGGGCGCTCGATCGGATTGATCTTGACGATGATGGTGTCGCTGCTGCTGCATTCGCGCACCAGCGGCGTGATCGTCGGGTTGCCGATGAAGCCGCCGTCCCAGTAATGCTCGCCATCGATCTCGACCGCCTGGAACATCGTCGGCAGGCAGCCCGAGGCGAGCAGCACGTCGGGCGTGATCTCGGCGTTGCGAAAGACGCGCCCGGCGCCGGTCGTGACGTTGGTCGCGGTGATGAAGAGCTTGATCGGCGAATCGGCGAGGCAGTCGAAGTCGACCGTCTCGGCGAGGATGCCGCGCAGCGGGTGCGTGCCCAGCGGGTTGAGTTCGTAGGGCGAGAAGATGCGCGACATCATCTCGGTCGCGAGGTACATCGGCGAGTTTTCCAGCGTCCACTTGCCGGTCAGCATCTCGAGCGGACCGCGCTGGATCGGGCTGAAGCGCGCGGCGTCCGACATGCTCTTCCAGAATGTGGCGAGCGCCGCCTTCGCGCCTTCGGGGCCGCCGTGGACATAGCCGCTCGCCATCACCGCGGCATTCATCGCGCCGGCCGATGTGCCCGAGATGCCGTCGAACTGGAGCCAGGGTTCGTCGAGCAGACGGTCGAGCACGCCCCAGGTGAAGGCACCATGCGCGCCGCCGCCCTGCAGCCCGAGGTCGATCGGCACCGGCTTGCGGCGCGAGACGAGTGGTTTGGAGTCGGGCGTTTTGTGCATTGCAGCATTCTAACTTCGATCTCGATGTTTTCGGGGCCGCGTCCGCCGCTGCGGGAGCGGGGCGCAAGGGGCCAATGCCGCTGGCGCGAACGTTGTGCCGGTGCGCTCGGTCGCGCGGGCCGCGTCAGCGGCACCTGTGGGCGCAAGCCGCGCGGTTCGGCCGGGATCGTCAGTTCAGGCTTTGATGCTTCAGCAACTGCACGCATTGCGAATGCTTGGCGTAGCTTCGCTTGGCGCATTGCGTCTGCATGCACTGGTACAGCGCGTAGCCATTCTTGCCGGCGCACGCCGCGCGCGGCGCGGGCTGCGGGCGCGCGGCGGCGACGACCGGCGGCTTGGCGGTGGCGACCCGCGTGACGGGCGTGGCGGGCTCGGCGGCCGCGGCCGGTTCCGGCGCGCGCGCTTCGGGGGCGGCGCTGTCCAGGGCGGCCGTCGCGACCGCCGGCGCTGGCATCGAGCTCGGCGGTTGCGCTGGCGGCAACGGCAGCGCCGACAATGGCGCTGGCGCCGCCGATATCGGAGCGGCCGCCGGCATGTCGCTCGCGACGCGGTCGGCAGACGGACGATCGTCGCGCACGAACAGCAGCACGACCGCCAGCACGGCGACGACCGCCGCCGCCAGCCAGGCGGCGGGATTGCGCCGCCAGACCGAGCGCAACTCGCGTTGCCAGGCCGGCGGTGCGGATGGCGGCGCCGGGCGCTGCCCGGTCGCGGGGGGCGGCACCGATGCGGGCGTGGAAGCGGCGGCGGGCGCGGTCTGCTGTGCCTCGGCCTCCGCGCCGGCCATCGCCGAGACGCGCGCCAGGGTCTGGTCGAGGTCGGCCAGCATGTGGGCGATCGCCGCATCGGCCGCGGCCGGGGCGCGAGCGGACGCCGGCTCGGCATCCGGGGCCGCAGCAGCTTCGGCGACAGCTGGCGCTGGCGCGGCCGGCGTGCCCGGCGCCGGAGCGGCCGGCGCTGCGAATTCGAGCGCGCTGTCGGCCGGCGCGACCGGTTCGGGCGG
>CALMIL010000124.1 GCA_937864005.1 uncultured Burkholderiales bacterium | reverse complement strand
ATCTCGCCGAGTCGCGCGCCCGGCTGGGCCGCAAGGCGATCCCGCTCGATGAAGTCGAACGGGAACTCGGCCTTGCGGATTGAGTTCGACCCCGGCGCGCTCGATGACCTGAGAAGGCTGGACCGCCCCATCCAACAGCGTCTGCTCGGCTTCCTGCGCGTAAGGGTGGCCGCACTGGAAAACCCCAGGAGCATCGGCGAGCCGCTATCCGGTGCGCGGCTCGGCAACTACTGGAAGTACCGCGTCGGCGACTGGCGAATCATCTGCGACATACTGGACAGTCGAATCGTGGTTCGCGTCCTGCGAATCGGCAACCGGCGCGACGTCTACCGTTGAGACACCTCGGCTGCGGCGGACAGGAGCCGGGACGGGGAAGTATGCGGCGCGAGCGCAGGCGTCTGCTCCTTGCCCTCGGGCAGTCATGAGAAGCATGGAGTGACCGCCAACGAAGCCGAGCAGGTTTTCTTCAACCAGCCGTTGCTGGTGATCGGCGATGCGGTGCATTCCACCCGCGAGGCACGCTGGCATGCAATGGGAATGACGGACGACGCCCGCCATCTGCACCTGACGTTCACCCTGCGCCGCGCGGGCCGGTTGATACGTGTCAGCTCCGCCCGCGACATGCACCGCAAGGAAAGAGCGATCTATGCCCAAAGCCGCGAAGAACACCAAGCGCCGTAGCACTCCGGCGGCGTTGAAACCGGCACCCAGGTTCGGCTCGGAAGCAGCCGAGCGTGCGTTCTGGGAAACGCACGACTCGAGCGAGTACGTCGACTGGGCCGGCGCCCGCGCCATCCGGCTGCCGCGCCTGAAGCCGACCTCGAAGTCGATCTCGCTGCGCCTTCCGGTCGCCCTGCTCGACGCGGTGCGCATCGAAGCGAACCGGCGCGACGTGCCCTATCAGTCGCTGATCAAGGTCTGGCTGAGCGAGAAGGTGGCGAAGAAGACTGCGGCGTAGGCGGCGCAGGCGCGACGACATCGCCGAGGAGCGCATCCTGCCGCACTTGCCATCCGCGCTCGATCTGCGCCGAGGCGTTCGGCGCTGCGGTCGCCCCCGCCGCCTGGTTGAAGAACGTCGCCGGCGGCCGCAGGTTGCACGCAATGGCCGCGTCTGTGAGCCGTAGTCGGCGATCGTCGTTGACATGAAGCTGCCGGCACAGCTGACTGCCTGAAGAAAGAAGACCGCTCGCTTTCCGGGAATCGGCACCGGCGTGGCGTGTATCGACGCAGGTCGCGCACTTGCGCGGCACTGCGAACGCGGCGAACGCTTTCGACGATCCTGCCTGGGCGGCAGGCGATGCTGGGAAACGCGACGACACGCTCGGGTCAGGTCCGATCCAGGTCAAGCCACACTTCGATGTCCGTATGATGCGAAGACTGTCCAAGAGGAGCTTCGCCATGGGAGTGCCGCTGCACAGACTATCGCTTGCCGAGTATCTCGCCTGGGAGGCCGGGCAGGCCGAGCGCAATGAATTCTGGCGCGGCGAGGTTTTCGCAATGGTCGGGGCCAAACGCGGCCATGGGCGGGTTGTCGCCAACCTGATGCGCCACCTGGGCAATCACCTCGACGGCACGCAGTGCCAAGCGTTCAGCGAGAACATGAAGGTCCAGGTTGGCGACGAAGCCGTGTTGTACCCGGATGTCTTCGTCACCTGCGATCGTGAATTCAGCGCGAGCCAGGCTGTTTTCACGACGCCGATCCTGATCGTCGAGGTCCTGTCGCCATCGACGCAGGGCTATGACCGCAGCCGGAAGTTCGCGATCTACCGGCGCATCGAGTCACTGCGCGAGTACGCGCTGGTCGATCCGGACACGCGCCGTGTCGAAGTCTATCGCCTCGGCGCCGACGGCCTGTGGGACCTGTTCGACATGAGCGACGGCCTCTGCATCGAGCTGGCAACGATCGGCGCCAGCATCGCACTCGACGCGGTGTTCGATGGCATGGGGAGTGCCTGAGCCCCGCACAAGGCCGTTGCGGGCAGGCCGAACCCGGCCCGCGCCGGCAAAGCCAGGATCATGCGGGACGATCGAAATCGATCGTCATCCCGTGCCGCGCGGCGAACTGCTTGCGCCGGCGTTGCGGTTCGCACTGAGCAACTGCGATGCCGCCCGGCATCGAGCCGAACAGCGCGACCCGCGCCCCTCCACCGACGTACGCCGCCGTCTGATTGAAGAACCTCGCCGACGGCGGCAGGTTGTACGCGATCAGCGTCGGCAGCGTGACGGCGGCGAGCGTCGGCGCGAGCGAATCCGCACTCGGCCGGGCGCCGGCATCGTCGTGCGGACAGGCGTGCGAGGGGCAGACGGCATGCGCGCGTGGGCATCCGCCCTATCCACGTTCTGGCTGCGCCACCAGCTTCACCCCGAGCGCGGCGCATACGCGGCGGATGGTGTCGAAGCGCGGCTGGCTGTCGGGCCGCAGCGCCTTGTACAGCGCCTCGCGGGTCAGCCCGCTGGCGCGGGCCACTTCGGTCATGCCGCGTGCCCGAGCGATGGTACCCAGCGCGTGGGCCAGTTCCGCCGGATCGTTCTCTTCCAGCACGATGGTCAGGTACTCGGCGATGGCCTGATCGCTGTCCAGATGTTCCGCCATGTCGAACTCGGGCAGGTCGGCGATCTTGATCTTGGCCTTGCTCATGCTTCCTCCAGACTGGCGGCCCGTGCCTTTGCCGCCTTGATGTCGGCATCCTGCGTGCGCTTGGTGCCGCCGCCGAGCATCACGATCAACACCGCACCGCGCTGCACGTAGTACATGCGCCAGCCCGGACCGAAGTGTTCGCGCATCTCGTGCACGCCATCGCCCACCGGTTGCACGTCGCCAAGCGTGCCGCGCTGCACCTTCTCCAGCCGCCGGGCCAGGCGGCGCCGCGTCATGCCGTCCTTCAGGCCACTGAGCCATGCGGCGAACCCAGGAAGCTGTCTGACCGTGTACACGGAAGAACTGTAATCGATCGTTACCAGTTCATCAACAATCCCGCCATGCTCCCACCATGCCTCGTCCTGTCACTGCCCATTGCACCCAGCCAACGAATGCCGCCGCCTGATTGAAGAACGTCGTCGACGGCGGCAGGTTGTGCGCGATCAGCGTCGGCAGCGTGACGGCGGCGCAGGCGGGACCCAGCGCAGCGAGGCCGGGCCGGAAGTCGGCGCTGCCCGGGAACGCGAGCGAGGGGGAGCACGACATGCACGCAATTGTCCGTGAGCCGAACAAGAGCGACGCAGCGGCGGGCGATTGCGACGGCGGCCTCCAACTGCACCGATCGGGCACGGATCGGATCGACGCGGACCCACGCATGCTGCGCACAAGCTGATGCGAGTCCGGCCAATCGCCAGGATCACATGCCAGGCGAGATGTTCTGCATCATGAAGCCGCTACCCCGCGCTCGGGTCCGCATCGCGGCCGCGCGAGGCCAGGGCATGGTTCAGCAAGGCAGGCATTGCCGGTTGGCGACTTCCCGGATGATGTCGGCATCGAGAGCGAAGTGGTGGTGCGCGATCGGGTCGTCCAGATGCAGCAGCCAGCGACGCGACACGGATCAAATCCCGTTCGACATGTTGTCGTGCGCGGGGCTTCAGGCCCTTGCGCGTCACCAGATCGACCGGTCGGTGCAACAGTTCCTCGAGGTAGTCCTCGAGGCCGAAGAAGGCGTCGAAGGTGGCCGGGCCATCGAAGTCGACCAGGACGTCGACATCGCGGTCAGCTCCCATCTCGTCGCGAGCGGCCGAACCGAACAGCGCCAGATCCTTCGCACCGAATCGCGTCGCGACGACGTCCCGGTGCTCCTGCAGCAGCGCAAGTATCGACGCGCGGTTCATTCGAGCATTCCAGGTTGGCGCCGGAATCCGCAGACGCTTGCATCACGACGACAACCCCGGCCCGTCTATCTGGATCGAGCCGCCGCGGCGCGTATCGATGCAGATGGCGCGCCGGCCCCGTGCGGCCGGCGGATTCGACGATCGCGCCCGGGCGGCAGGCAGTGCGAGGCTCGTTGCACGCGCCTGGCCGCGAGCTGAATCCGACGCTGTACCCAGCCATCGCGTTTGGCGAGCCGGCGCCGGCGGCATCGCGCCGGGCGCGGGCGAATGCGCAGCGCGAGCGCGTGGCGCAGGCACTCGACGAGCTATCGCTGCTGAGCCGTGGCGTGAGCCTCGATCTGCCGCTGCGTCAAGCCGTCGAGGCCGACCGCGATTGACGATGCCATTCGTCGCCTGCAACTCCGTCGTCTCGGGCTGGTACCTCGGGAATCAGGCCACGCCCAGTTCGACCGCCATCGCTCGAAAGCTGCTCGACGATCGCGCCTGAGCGCCGGCATTGTGGGAACCGGAACTCGCCAACGTGCTGCGCACCGCCTGCCAGCGCCAGCGCATGGCGGCCCGGCAGGCCCAGCAAGTGCTCGAGCAGATCGCCCGTCTGCCGATCAAAATCGATCGTCATCCCGTGCCGCGCGGCGAACTGCTTGCGCTGGCGCTGCGGTTCGGACTGAGCAGCTACGATGCCGTCACCCTCGAGCTTGCACTGCGCTCCAGTTGCCGCTGGCAACGCAGGGCGAGGCGCTGCGCACCGTGGCGCAGGTGTCGGGCGCGGGATGCGTTGCATAGGCTCGCTGACACTGCGCACTGCGGCCTGATCGAATCCCACGGCGCAATGCAGGCAGAGCCGGGGCAGTACGACGCGGACTTCGCCACCGAGCGCTCGACAGGCAGCCGATCAGTTCGCACCGGGTCGCGGCTTCGGTTCGGCCTCGGGCATCGCTGCATCGCGCGCCGCCGTCAGGTCGCCGCGGTGTTCTTCCTTCCACGCCATCCAATCGCGCTCGATCAGCGCGAACTTCGACGGGTGGTAGACGCCGCGGATGATCCGCAGTTCGTTCTCCGCGTCGGCCTGCCGGCCGTTCAGCCAGAGCGCCTTCGCGTAGTCCATCCGCGTCGGCAGCAGGTGAAAGCGCCGCGCAAGGATGTGCAGTTGCTCGATCTGCTCGGGCGGCATGCCGGGCCGCAACGCGAAGTGCGAAGAGGCATTCAATGCGGCGAGCTGATCGAGGACGATCGGGTTCGTCAACGCCGCGTGCTCGGGCCGGTCGACGAAGCCGTAGCGCTCGAAGCGGGCGGCGCGAAAGTCGTCCTCGAGTTGCAGGTACTCCCAGGCAAGCGTCGCGAGCAGCGCGAACGCAAGCGCGGCGAGCGCGATCACCCACCGCGCCGCGCGCACGCCGGGCGAACCCTGCTCGCCGACGCCTTCGGGAAGCGGGCTGATCGCCCCCGCCAGCAGCGCCGCCGGAAGCAGAAAGTAGGCGTAGGCGAACGGAAACTCCAGCAGCGACTGCACGACGAGCGCAAGCCACACGGCGAACACCAGATGCCGCTGCATGTCGAGCCCCGCGTGGCCGCTGCGCCGCAGCCAGCCGAGCATCCACGCGGCAAACACGGCGCACAGCGCGAGCGCGACCGGCACGCCGTACCACGTCGCGAGGTCGAGCACGACGTTGTGCGCATAGATCGTATTGCGCGACGGCGCCACCCGGGTCGCGACCTCCGACAGCGCCATCACACCCTGGCCGAAGCCGTAGCCGAGCCAGGGATGCTCGGCGATCGCGGCGGCGAAGTGGCGCCAGATCGCCTCGCGCGGGCCGACCTCGAACGTGGCTCGCACTTGCGCGACCGACAGGTACAGCCGCTCCTCGATCCACGGCAGCCCGAAGTGCAGCAGCAGGCCAACGGCGACCGCGACGGCAACGTCGACGAGCCGCAGGCGGGTCCCGATCCGGCCGCGGCTCGCGAACCACAGCGCGGCGACGAGCACGATCGCGACCAACGCCGAGCGCGATTGGCTGATCGCGACGCCGAAGCCGAACATCAGCACGACGAGCGCGAGCACCGCACGATGCTCGATGCGGCGCATCTCGAACAACGCCGCAGCAGCGACGATGCCCCACACCATGAAGAGGCCGAACTGGTTCGGCTGGCCGAAGTTGCCGAACGGTCGCGTGACGATCAGTCCGGTCGACCACCAACCCCCTGGCGCGACGTGCAGCCATTGCGCCAGCGCAACGGCGAAGGAAGCGATCGCCCCGAACAGGATGGTCGCCCACAGCCAGAGCAGCACCACGCCGCGCCCAGCTTGCGCGGCCCACAGGTTACCCGCGTAGATGCTGAGTGCCGCGCTTGCGCCGTACAGCATGCCTAGCGTTGCATCACCGCGGAACACAAGGCCGCCGGCCAGGAACTGCGCAAACGGCAGCCCCGCGACGAACAGCCAGCCCCAGCCGGCACGCGGCATTGGCAGTCGAAGCGCCAAATCGCCCGGGAGAAGCGAGACCAGGCCGCCAATGAGCAGACTCAAGCCAAACGCTGCCGCTAACTCGCCGTGGAACGAGACCCAAAGCGGGTAGTGGTTCGGCATGTTCCAGCCAAGGAACAAAGCGGCAGCGCCGATCAGCAGCAGGAGGAAGCGCATTGCACGAAGTGCCGGAAGTAGCGCGAATGAAAAAAGCGGCCCCTCGGGGCCGCTTTCGTGCTTCTATCTGTCGTTGATGTGTACTTACTTGCAGGAGCCAGGAAGGAACTTCTTCGGCATCGTGCCTGCCTCGCATTTCCACGAGGTCACGGCCTTCATCCCGTCACTGGCCGCCACCACGGCATTCGCGCCGATGTAGGGGGTGAGCTTCACGGTCTTGGTGTCAATGTCGGTATCGCCGAAACCCTGGGCCGTCACGGTGACGACGCCGTTCACATCCGTCAGGACGCTCTTCACGTACTTGCTGCCGCCGCCGGAGGCCGAGTCGGCTTCGCAGCCCCAACCATTGGCACTTGTCGTCATCGCAGTGCTCGCGGCCGACTGAATTGCTTCGGTGATGCTCGTGCGGCAACCCGACGCCGCGAGGATCACCTCGGACATCTTGGCCTTCTTCGTGTAGTCCTGATACGCCGGCAGCGCAACAGCGGCCAGGATACCGATGATCGCGACGACGATCATCAACTCGATGAGTGTGAAACCTTGTTGAACTCGCTTCATGGTGAGGTGCTCCTTGTGGAGTGGGGGTTGAGACACGACCCCCCTGAATGCAGGGGCCGTGCCAGCCCCTGGACCCCCGTTTCGGCGTGAAATCCTGCCGCGATGTGACGCGTTCGGTCACTTCGGGCAGCCAGCCTGGGCGCTGGCGGGTGGCGCGGGCGACAAATTTCGTCACTTGCCCGGCGCACCGCCGCTCAACCGTGGACCGGCGGGGCCATGCCCGTAGACGCGTCGGCCCTGCGCGTCGTGGACGCGGCCTTCCTTGCTTCGGCAGCGCTATGATTTCGGCAACGCTGTTGCACGAGAGCTGATCCATGTCTATCCCGATGGAAGTGCTGGCCGCTGAAGTGCTCGCCCTGTCACCGGACGAGCGTTCGCAACTGCTTGATCGTTTGCTCGCAAGCTTCGATTCCGAGCCGCTGGATCCCGCCTGGGAAAGCGAGTGGGCGGATGAGGTCGATCGGCGCGAGGCGGCGATTTCGTCCGGCAAGTCCGCCTGGCTTGCGGGCGACGCGGTCGTCGCCCGCCTTCGCGCGCGGTCGGCATGAGCTACTTCCTCGCGCCGCAAGCTGCCGAGGAACTAGACGAGATCTTCAACGGGTACATCGAAAACGCGAGCCTGCGGGTCCCTTGTGCGGTGCGCCAACGCCGGCAGCGCCAGTGGCCGAACCCTGCACACTTGGCGCAATCGAGTCGGGCCTATGCGCGCTCGCGCCGGCCGCGTACCATCTCGACATGAACGCAATATCTGGCACGGTGATGGGCGGCAAGATCGTGGTCGAAGGTCTGTCCTTGCCTGACGGCACCGTCGTGACTGTGCTGACCCCCGGGGACGACCTGTGCGTCAGGTTGCCTTCACACCTGGAGCGAGAGTTGCTCGACGCCATCGACGAAGCCGACAAGGAAGCGGGTGGCGCCGGGCTCGAGTTCCTCGAGGGCCTGAAGCGCTACGAGTGACGGTGGCGCTTCGCATCGTCTCGAGGCGCGCGCAAGGCGCGAAATCGAAACTGCCGCAGCGTGGTGGTCGGCGAATCGCGAAGCCGCTCGCGGTGCCGTACGCAAAGATGTGGAGGATGGCGTTCCGGTTTTGATCGAGCAACCCGGTATCGGCATAAAGGTCGAGACGGGCCGTGTACCCCGCAAGGCTTTATCTGTAGCTACAATAAAAGATGCCGACCTGGGACGAGCCGAAGCGCCTTCGCAACATCAAGCTCCATGGTCTGGATTTCATCGGTTGCGAGGCGGTTTTCGACGGCCCAGTCGTCACCTGGGACGATGACCGTGAAGTCTATGGCGAGTTGCGGATCAACTTGCTCGGCTGGCTGTGCGGCATCGTCGTGCACATGACATACACGGAGCGAGGCGATGAGCCGCACATCATCAGTCTTCGCAAGGCAGAGAAGCATGAAATCAGACGCTACGCGAAAGAAGTTGCCGGCTACTCCCGCTGAGTGGGAAGCGGCTATTGCGGCGGCCCCGGGGCGAGATCGCGCTCTCACGAAAGGGGAAGAAGCCCGTCTGGCCAACGCCGTCGTCGTAAAGGGCGGCGGGTACGCCGTAGTGCACGCGGCACTTGCGCACAAACGCAAGCGCGGCGAGCGTGGGCCTCAGCAAGCCCCGACCAAGCAGTTGGTCAGCGTGCGGTACAGCCCGGAAGTCTTGAAATATTTCAAGGCCACGGGCGAAGGCTGGCAATCGCGGATGGACGGCGTGCTGCGCGAGTACGTGGCGCGCCAGTCGCGGCGAGCGTAGGGGGAGCGCTGCGCCCGTCGATCGAGCGGGCGCTTGGCGTGTTGCGCGCCCGAGCCTCACCCCAGCCGCATCACCTGCCCCGCCGCCAACGGGCGGATGCGGTGCGGGGTTTCGATGCGGGCGATCTCGGCCATCACGGCGTCGAGTTCACCCGGCTTGACGTGGGTGATGTAGACATCGACGCAGGCGTTCAGCGGCGCGGCCAGCGCATCGAGTTCGGCGCCGAGCGTCGCCGGGCACAGGTGGCGGCTGATGCCGGCAAGCGCCCGTTCGGCGTTGCCGAAGGCGGCTTCGATGACGAGATGCTGGACGCGCAGGTGCTCGAGCCGCTGCCAGAGCAGCGGGTTGGGGCCGGTATCGCCGGTGAAGACCCACCAGCCGGCATCCGCGTCGCCGCCCTCGCCCCCCTCGCCCCCCTCGCCCCCCTCGCGCCCCTCGCCCCCATTACCGCCGCGCACCGCGAACCCGGCGGCCGGCACGGTGTGCAGCGCGCACAGCACTTCGATCGTCTTGCCGCCGAGCGCGAGGCGCTCGCCGTGTTCGAACGGCACGAACTCGAGCGCGGGCCGTTCGGCGCTCGGCAGGCGGGTGAAGTCGGGCCAGATGACGCCGTTGAAGATGTGCTCGCGCAGCGCGGCGAGCGTCGGCGCGAGGGCGTGAACCTGGATCGGCGGGCGGTGCGCGGCCTGGCGCCGGGCGATCACGCTGTCGGCGAGGAGGGCGATCGCGAGCACGTGGTCGAGGTGCGAGTGGCTGAGGACGATGTGGTCGATGCGCGCGAGTTCGTCGAGCGTGAGGTCGCCGACGCCGGTGCCAGCATCGATCAGCACGTCGTCGCCGATCAGGAAGGCGGTGGTGCGGCTGCCGGCGGCGATCGCCCCCGAGCAGCCGAGGACGCGGATGGTGAGCGGCGGCGACGCGGTCGGTGCCGGCGCGAGGAGGTCTGGCGTCATCGGATCGTGGCGGGGGATCGGGCGGGCCGCCGCGAACGCGGCGCGTGGCCCGGGGTGCATGATGCGGCCGGTGCGCCTGCGGAGCAAGCGGCGGATGTGGCGTTCGCGGCGCGTTCGGCGCCGTTCGCTCACGCCGCGGCGCGCGGCGTGAAAGGCGTCACGCGGCGTGGGGGCCGCGTCAGCCCTGCACGAACTGCATCTGCGTGCCGGCGAGTTCGATCACGTCGCCGTTGCGCAGCGGCACGGTCTCGCCGACGAGCGGATTGCCGTTCACGCTCGGCCGGCTCGCGCCCTCGACGTGGGCGAAGACGTAGCCGGTCGGGCGGCGCGTGATCGAGGCGACCTGCACGCCGGGCTTGCCGACCGTCGTCACGACCTTCGTCAGCGTCACCTCGCGGCCGGCCGCCGCGCCGTTGAGGACCTTGATGACGGCCGCCGCCTCGGGTCCGCCGAGGGCGCCGAAGTCCGACATCGCCGGCGCCGACGCCGGCGCCATCGGGCGCGCTGCGGCCGGCACCGCGGCACCCGGTTTCAAGATCATCGTGCGCTCGTAGTCGGTGCCCTCGTCGATCATGTACTTGATCTTGTACTTGCCGATCTCGACCGTATCGTTGTGCGCCAGCAGCTGCTTCTTGATCGCCTTGCCGTTGATATAGGTGCCGTTCGTGCTGTTGAGGTCTTCGATGAAGACGTCGGCGCCGACCATCTGCAGCACGGCATGCTCGCCGCTCACGGCGAGGTTGTCGATCACGATATCGTTGTACGGTCGGCGGCCGAGCGTCGTCTTGTCCTTCGTGATCTGCACTTCCTTGATCACGACCCCGTCGAGCGATACGACCAGCTTGCCCATGGTTGTCCCCTGTTATTTCAGCGCCGGAACGGCCACCAGGATCGCGGCGGCGCCGCGGCGGCGCCGCCCCCCGCGACGCGCGCCAGGATGACCGCGATGTTATCTTTTCCGCCCGCATCGTTGGCCGCATCGACGAGCGCGGCGCCGGCTTCGGCGAGCGATTCGTGCGATTGGAGCAACTGCGTCATCGTCTCGGTGTCGAGCATGTCGGACAGGCCGTCCGAGCACAGGACGTAGACGTCGCCCGGCATCACCTCGTGCAGGTGCGTTTCGAGCAGCACCGTATCCTCGACGCCGACGGCGCGCGTGACGAGGTTCTTGTTCGCCGAGAACGCGGCCTGCTCGGGCGTGATGAGGCCGGCGTCGATCTGTTCCTGCAGCAGCGAATGGTCGTGCGTGATCTGCGTCATGCGCCCGCCGCGCAGCCGGTAGGCGCGCGAGTCGCCGATGTGGCCGAGCAGCAGCCGGCCCTGGCGGAAGACCCCGAGCACGAGCGTCGTGCCCATGCCGGCGTACTGCGGGTTCGAGTTGGCGGCGTTGAAGATCGCGCGGTTCGCGTTGTCGACGCAGATGTCCATCGCGCGGCGCACTTCGGCGTCGCTCGCCTGGTCGGTCGCTTCGAGCAGCCAGCGGCCGAGCTCGGTCTTGATGAACGAGGTGACCATGCTGCTCGCGACCTCGCCGGCGTTGTAGCCGCCCATGCCGTCGGCCAGTGCGACGAGCCTGGCCTGTTCGTCGAGGGCGACCGCATCCTCGTTGTTGCTGCGCTCACGCCCGGTGTCGGTGGCGCTGAAGAATTCGAGGGGCATGTTGGAGCGGTGAACTGCGGTCGCTGGCGCGAATTGTGCCTTGGATCGGTGCGTGAAAACCGCACATTCGGCGCCGCTCGCCGCGCCTCGCGCCGTCTACGGCGGCGGCATGCCGGCTGCGATGGCGCGCAGTTCGCGCGCCACTTCGGCGCCGTCCTGCGGCCGCGCCGCCGCATCCTTGGCGAGCAGCCCGGCGACGAGCGCCGACAGCGCGGCAGGCATTGCGGCGCGCAGGCCGTGCAGCGGCGGCGGCGGATCGTTGACGACCTGGCGCATCAGCGCGCCGAGCGCGGCGGCCTCGAACGGCAGGCGTCCGCACAGCAGTTGAAAGAGCAGCACGCCGAGCGCGTACAGGTCGCTGCGATGGTCGCCGCGCTGCCCGGCGAGCAGCTCGGGTGCCATGCATTCGGGCGTGCCAAGCAGCATGCCGGTGCGGGTGTGGCTCGCATCGCCGATGCGCGCGATACCGAAGTCGGTCACGCAGACGCGGCCGGCGGCGGGCTCGACCAGCACGTTGGCGGCCTTGATATCGCGGTGCAGGACGCCCTGCGAATGGGCGTAGGCGAGCGCGTCGGCGACGCGCGCGGCGATCTGCAGCACCTGCGGCGCGGGCAACAGCTGGCCGGGCGCGACGTGGCCGCGCAGGTCGTGCCCGGCGATAAGTTCCATCGCGAGGTAGGCAACGCCGCCCGCCTCGCCGGCATCGAGCACCGCGACGATGTCGGGATGGCGCAGCCGGCGCGCCGCCTCGGCCTCGCGCAGGAAGCGGCTGCGCGCCTCATCAAAGGCCTCGGCGTCGAACGCGCGGTTCAGCGCGAGCGCCTTGAGCGCGACCTGGCGGCCGCTGCGCGAATCGCGCGCCCGGTAGACGACGCTCGTCGCGCCGCGGCCGATCTCGGCTTCGATCTGATACGGGCCGATGGTCGCGACGGGCATGCGCCTGGACGCCCGGAGCCGACCGGCGGTTGGACTACAGCCGCGCCTTCAGCAGCTTGCCCATCTCGGACGGGTCGCGCGTCACGGTGAAGCCGCAGGCCTCCATGATCTGGAGCTTGGCGTCCGCCGTATCGGCACCGCCGCTGATCAGCGCCCCGGCGTGCCCCATGCGCTTGCCGGCTGGCGCGGTGACGCCGGCGATGAAGCCGACGATCGGCTTCTTCATATTCTCCTTGCACCACTGCGCGGCTTCAGCCTCGTCGGGGCCGCCGATCTCGCCGATCATGATCACCGCGTCGGTGTCCGGATCGTCGTTGAAGAGCTTCATGATGTCGATGTGCTTCAACCCGTTGATCGGGTCGCCGCCGATGCCGACCGCGCTCGATTGCCCGAGGCCGATATCGGTGAGCTGCGCGACCGCCTCGTAGGTCAGCGTGCCGGAGCGGCTGACGACGCCGACGCGGCCCTTGCGGTGGATATGCCCCGGCATGATGCCGATCTTGATCTCGTCGGGCGTGATCAGCCCCGGGCAGTTGGGCCCGAGCAGCAGCGTCTTCTTGCCGCCCTTGGCCTCCTTGGCGCGCATCTTGTTGCGCACGACGAGCATGTCCTTGATCGGGATGCCCTCGGTGATGCAGATCGCGAGGTCGAGGTCGGCCTCGACCGCCTCCCAGATCGCCGCCGCGGCGCCGGCCGGCGGCACGTAGATCACGCTCACCGTCGCGCCGGTGGCGGCCTTGGCGTCCTTCACCGTCGCGTAGATCGGGATGCCTTCGAAATCCTCGCCCGCCTTCTTCGGGTTGACACCGGCGACGAAGCAGTTGCGCCCGTTGGCGTAGTCGCGGCAGGCGCGGGTGTGGAACTGGCCCGTCTTGCCGGTGATGCCCTGGGTGATCACCTTGGTGTTCTTGTCGATCAGGATGCTCATGTGCTTGTGTCCTTGTTGTCAGTCGACGACGATCTTGGTTCCGGCCCGGGGCTTCGCCCCTTCACGTCGCTGCGCGACATGAGCCTTCACCGAAATCATGTCGTCCGTGCTACCGCACGGCCGCCACGATTTTGGTCGCGGCCTCGGCCATGGTGTCGGCGCTGATGATCGGCAGGCCCGAGTCTTTGAGGATCTTCTTGCCGAGTTCCTCGTTCGTACCCTTCATGCGAACGACGAGCGGCACCGAGAGCCGGACCGCCTTCGACGCCGCGACGACGCCCTCGGCGATCGTGTCGCAGCGCATGATGCCGCCGAAGATATTGACGAGGATGGCCTTCACCTTCGGGCTCGCGAGCATGATCTTGAACGCCTCGGTGACCTTCTCCGCTGTTGCGCCGCCGCCGACGTCGAGGAAGTTGGCCGGCTCGCCGCCGAACAGCTTGATCGTGTCCATCGTCGCCATCGCGAGGCCGGCGCCGTTGACGAGGCAGCCGATGTTGCCGTCGAGCTGGATGTAGGCAAGGTCGTACTTGCTCGCCTCGACCTCGGCCGGGTCTTCCTCGTCCAGATCGCGGTAGGCGACGATCTCGGGATGGCGGTACAGCGCGTTGGCGTCGAAGTTGAACTTGGCGTCTAGCGCCTTGATCGAGCCGTCGCCCTGCAGGATCAGCGGGTTGATCTCGGCCAGGCTCGCGTCGGTGTCCATGTAGCAGGCGTAGAGCTTCTTGAAGACGTCGGCCGCTGCGGCAAGCGACGCCTCGGGGATGCCGATGCCGCGCGCGAGCTCGAGCGCCTGGGCGTCGGTCATGCCGGCGAGCGGATCGATGAAGACCTTGAGGATCTTCTCGGGCGTCTTGCGGGCGACTTCCTCGATATCCATGCCGCCTTCGCTGCTCGCCATCATCGCCACCTTCTGGCTCGCGCGGTCGGTGACTGCGGCGACGTAGTATTCGTGGCGGATATCGGCGCCTTCCTCGATCAGCAGGCGGCGCACCTTCTGGCCGTCGGGGCCGGTCTGGTGCGTCTTCAGCTGCATGCCGAGGATCTGGCCGGCGAGCTTGTTCACTTCGTCGAGCGATTTGGCGACCTTGACGCCGCCGCCCTTGCCGCGCCCGCCGGCGTGGATCTGCGCCTTCACGACCCAGACTGGTCCGCCGAGCTTCTGCGCCGCCTCACCCGCTTCGTGCACGGTGAAGGCAGGATAGCCGCGCGGCACCGGAACGCCCGCCTTGCGCAGCAGTTCCTTGCCCTGGTATTCGTGGATTTTCATGAGGTGCTCTCCTGCAAAGGGGGATGAGGTGCCGGTGCCGGCGCAGGTGCAGTGTCGGCGACCGGACTGACAGCGGCTTGACGAAACCAGCGCGGAAAATGCTCGCGCACCGCGCTGCCGTCGGCGCGCAGCGCGCGGCAGCGGTCGATCTGGAACGGCCTTTCGTCGCCCTCGCCGCGGGTATCGAGCACGATGCCGGCGAAGGCCTGGACGACGGCGGTCGGCAGCGTCTGGCTCATCTCGGTCAGATGCGTACAGCCTTGCACGCCGCCGATCCGCCTTCGCACCGCCTGCCGGAAGTTCTGCATCAGGTTCAGGCCAACGAGGCGGCCGTAGGCGTCGCCGAGGTCGTCGCAGCTGCCTGGGTAGGGCATGGCGCGGCTGTCGGAACCGGCCTGCACGACATTGAAGCGCTCGTCGATCACGAGCCGCAGCAGCAGATCGTGGATCGGCGCTCCCGCTGCGCGCATGCCGCCGCCGAGCCGCACGTCGCGCGTCTTGACATCGGTAAGCCGGGCATCGACCTCCCACAGGCCGTCGCCGCGGGCGAAGACCTGGACGTCGATCGTGCGGCGGTGTTGCAGGGTGCGGCTGGGTGCGGCGTCGGGCAGGGCCATCGATTCGTCAGCGGCAGCGCGGCCGGCAGAGGTGCGAAGTGCGGCGAAGCGGGCAATGTAGCACCCTGCATCGCACCATCCGGCCATGCGGGGCGATGGCGGCCGCTCACGAATCGTCGTCGGCCCCGCGCAGCAGGCGGCGCACGATGTCGGCCGAGAAGCCGCGCGCGGCGAGAAAGCGCATCTGGCGCGCGCGGCCCGCGGCGTCGCTTGGCGGGGCGCCGAACCTGCGCAGCCAGACCGCCTTCGCGCGCGCGTATTCGCTGGCCTTCAGGTCCCGCGCCTCGTCGGCCGAGAGCTGCAGCCCGTGGCGCGCGAGCTCCTGGACGATGCGCAGGTTGCCGTGGCGCGCCGCGCGGGCGCGCACGCGCGTCTCGACGAAGCGCGCCTCGCTTGCGATGCCGCTCGCCGCCAGTTCGTCGAGCAGCGCATCGACCTCGGCCTCGATCTGCGGCGAAGGCGGCGCGCGCCGCGAGCGCGTCGCGGCGGGCTCGCCCGGAGCGTCGGAACCGGGGCCGGCGCGCGCCTCGTCGGCGGCTTGCTCCCTCGCAAGACGCTCGGCGTGCGCGAGCAGCTTGCGGCGCAGTTCGAGCCGGCTGTGTTCGCGCTGCGCCAGAAGCTGCAGCGCGCGCGCCTTCAGCGACAGGCGCTGCTTCATGCCCCGCGCTCGCCGGGCCGCGCCGCCGCGCGGCGCTAGGCCTTCGCGGCCTCGCCCGCCGCGGCGGAATCCTTCGCCGCCTTTGTCTTGCCGGCCGCGCCGTCTGCGGCCGGCAGTTGCGGGATGCCGACCTCGGCGCGGACCTTGTTCTCGATCTCGCGCGCGAGGCTCACGTTCTCGCGCAGGAACTCGCGCGCGTTGTCCTTGCCCTGGCCGATCTTCTCGCCGTTGTAGGCGTACCAGGCGCCGGACTTCTCGACGATGCGCGCCTCGACGCCCATGTCGATGATCTCGCCCTCGCGGCTGATGCCCGCGCCGTAGAGGATGTCGAACTCGGCGGTCTTGAACGGCGGCGCGACCTTGTTCTTCACGACCTTGACGCGGGTCTCGTTGCCGATCACCTCGTCGCCCTTCTTGATCGAGCCGACGCGCCGGATATCCAGGCGCACCGAGGCGTAGAACTTGAGCGCGTTGCCGCCGGTCGTCGTCTCGGGGTTGCCGAACATGACGCCGATCTTCATGCGGATCTGGTTGATGAAGATGACCATCGTATTGGTCTTCTGGATCGACGCCGTCAGCTTGCGCAGCGCCTGGCTCATCAGCCGCGCCTGCAGCCCGGGCAGGCTGTCGCCCATGTCGCCTTCGAGCTCGGCCTTCGGCGTGAGGGCGGCGACCGAGTCGACGACGATCAGGTCGATCGACCCCGATCGCACCAGCGCGTCGACGATCTCGAGCGCCTGCTCGCCGGTATCGGGCTGGCTGATCAGCAGATCCTGCAGGTTGACGCCGAGCTTCTCGGCGTACTGGGCGTCGAGCGCGTGCTCGGCGTCGATGAAGGCGCAGACGCCGCCGCGCTTTTGCATCTCGGCAATGACCTGCAGCGTCAGCGTCGTCTTGCCCGACGATTCGGGGCCGTAGATCTCGACCACCCGGCCGCGCGGCAGGCCGCCGACGCCGAGCGCGATATCGAGGCCGAGCGATCCGGTCGAGACGACTTCGATATCGCGGATCGGCTGGCCTTCGCCCAGCCGCATGATCGAGCCCTTGCCGAACTGCTTTTCGATCTGCGCGAGCGCGACTTGCAGCGCCTTCGCCTTTTCGGGGTTCATATTGGATTTGACGGTCGCTTCCATGGGGGTCTCCGGGGTTGTCGGCGACATTATCTCAGAGACTGGATGTTTGTACAGTGATCGAACGGCGCTGAATTAGGGGGGACGCGGCGGGCGCCACCCTACGCGAAACTTACAATCGCGGCGCAGGCGCGCCGACCCTCGCGGCACCGCGACTCGAAGCAGGAGACAGGCATGCGCATCCTCATTGCCGAAGACGATCAGGTTCTCGCCGACGGGCTGCTGCGCTCGCTGCGCAGTGCCGGCTACGCGGTCGACCACGTCGCCAGCGGCAGCGAGGCCGACGCGGCCGTCGCGTCGCACGAGTTCGACTGCATCATCCTCGACCTCGGCCTGCCCAAGCTGCACGGCCTCGAGGTACTGCGCAAGCTGCGCGCGCGCGGCTCGAGCGTGCCGGTGCTGATCCTCACTGCCGCCGACAGCGTCGAGCAGCGCGTCAAGGGTCTCGACCTCGGCGCCGACGACTACATGGCCAAGCCGTTCTCGCTGCAGGAGCTCGAGGCGCGGGTGCGCGCGCTGACGCGCCGCGGCCTGGGCAGCGCCTCGACGATCGTCAAGCACGGGCCGCTGTCGTTCGACGCGACCGGCCGCGTCGCCTACATGAACGACCAGATGATCGAGCTGTCGGCGCGCGAAATCTCGCTGCTCGAAGTGCTGCTGCAACGCGCCGGCCGGCTCGTCAGCAAGGACCAGCTCGTCGAGCGGCTTTGCGAATGGGGCGAGGAAGTAAGCAACAACGCGATCGAGGTCTATATCCACCGCCTGCGCAAGAAGATCGAGCAGGGGCCGGTGCGCATCGCGACCGTGCGCGGGCTGGGCTACTGCCTCGAGAAGATCCCGGCGTAGCGCGCCGCCTGGGCGCGCGCGTCGCGCGTCAGGCGCGGCGCCGGCGCGCGATGAAGCCGACCGCGAGCAGGCCGGCCGATGCCAGCGCGAGTGCGCCGGGCTCGGGAACCGCGCTGACGCTCACGTTGTCCAGCAGCGCGCCGACGTTGTCGCCGCCGCGATTGGCGAAGGCGAGTGCGTAGCTCCCGCTCGCACCGGGGGTGAAGGCGAGCAGGTAGCCCGACAGCGGATCGGCCGAGGCGAGCGTATAGGTCGCGCCCGCGCTGCCGAACGAGACATCGACCGTATCGTCGGCGCCGCCGCGGTGGTTGCCGGCGAGGTCGAAGCTCGCCTGATACGTCACGCCGCCGGTCAGGTTCAGCAGTTTCGTGAAGACGCCGGCGGCGTAGCTCGAACCGTCGAGGTCGACATAGCGGCCGTTGCCCGGGATCAGGTCCCACGGCCCGCCGGCGCCGATCAGGTCGACGCTGCCGGCGGAGACCGTCCAGCCGCCGAGGAAGCTGGTCTGGTTCAACTGCAGGGTGTCGGCGTCGAAGTTGTCGGCGAATACCGGCAGGGCGTGGCCCGCAGCACAGAAGCCGAGGGCTGCGAGGGCGGCGATCAGGGGTTTGGCGTGCATGGCGTGTCTCGCGCAAAGGATTCGATGCGTGCCACTGTATCGGCGCTATCCGCCGTTGTGCCAGGCCGCCGCGCGGCGCCGGCACGCGGCGCGTGACGTTGTGGACAAGACACCGATCCGGATCGCGGCGCCGGGGCCGGCCGCCGGCAAATGCGCCGCGGCGCTATGCTCGCCCCGGCATGCCCACGTTCGATCTTCCGCGCTCGAAGGAGCAGCGCTCGCTGTTCGGCGAAATCCTCGACTGGATGCTCGCCCCGCTGCTGCTTCTGTGGCCGATGAGCGTGCTGCTGACCTGGCTCGTCGCGCAGAATATCGCGAACCGCCCCTTCGACAGCCGGCTCGACGAGACGGCGCGCGCGCTGGCGCAGCAGATCACGGTGCAGGCCGGGCCCGACGGCCGGGCGCAGGCGCGCTTCACGCTGTCCGCGGGCGCCGGCGAGCTGCTGAGCGCGGACCAGACCGACGAGGTCTATTACCAGGTGCTCGGCCTGCGCGGCGAGTTGCTCAGCGGCGATGCGGCGCTTCCGGTGCCGGTCGACCTCGAGCCCGACCAGCCGGGAACGGTTCAGTTTCGCGACGATGCGATCGATGGCACGCCGGTGCGGGTCGCCTATCTCTGGGTGCGGCGCAAGGGCGAGGCCAGTGCGGCCGATGCCGGCGTCGCGCCGCCCGGGCCGGTGGTGCAGGTCGCCGAGACGCTAGGCAAGCGGCAGCACCTCGCGACCGAGATCATCAAGGGCGTGATCCTGCCGCAGTTCGTGATCCTCCCGCTCGCCGTGCTGCTCGTCTGGTTCGCGCTGTCGCGCGGCCTGGCGCCGCTGAACGCGCTGCAGCGGCGCATCCGCGGCCGCGAGAGCCACGACCTTTCGCCGATCGACGAGCGCGAGGTGCCCGAAGAGGTTTCGCCGCTGGTGCGCGCGATCAACGATCTGCTCGCGCGGCTGGACAAGAGCATGAGCGCGCAGAAGCACTTCCTCGCCGACGCCGCGCACCAGCTGAAGACGCCGCTCGCCGGGCTGCGCACGCAGGCCGAGCTCGCGCAGCGCGATATCGACGCCGGGCGCGGCGACCCGCGCGAATTGCGCAAGTCGCTGCAGCAGATCGCGCGCTCGAGCCAGAACGCGGCGCACATGGTCAACCAGCTGCTCGCGATGGCGCGCGCCGAGGACACCGGACATTCGGCGCGCCCTCAGCGGGTCGACCTGGCTGCGCTCGCGACCGAGACGGTGCAGGATTTCGTGCCGCGCGCGCTCGCCAAGCGCATCGATCTCGGCTACGAGGGGCCCGACACGGGCGTCGCGCCCGGCGCGCGGCCCGAGCTGCGCGTCGAGGGCCACCCGCTGCTGCTGCGCGAGCTGATCCGCAACCTGGTCGACAACGCGCTGCAATACACGCCCGCCGGCGGCACGGTGACGGTGCGCGTAATGGACGATCCGTTCGGCCAGGTCGTCGTCCTGCAGGTCGAGGACTCCGGCCCCGGCATCCCGCATGCGGAGCGCGAGCAGGTCTTCCAGCCCTTTTATCGAACCCTCGGCACCAACGTCGACGGCTCCGGCCTCGGCTTGGCGATCGTGCGCGAGATCGCCACCCAGCACGACGCGCAGGTGACGCTCGAAGATGCCAATCTGCGCCACCGCCCGGGCCTGAGCGAACAGGCGGGCGCCGCATTCGGCCCCGGCGCGCGATTCACGCTGCGCTTTCCGGCTCGTGTGGCCCCCGATGCGCCGGCCGCGCTGCAGCGACCGGCGCCAGCCACCACGACTGCCGAGCGGCAGCTCGCAACATAGGAGAACATCATCGCGAACAACAAACCTCCCCGCGTCGTGAAGGTCGACCTCGCCCTGCAGGGCGGGGGCTCGCACGGGGCCTTCACCTGGGGCGTGCTCGACCGGCTGCTGGAAGACGAGACGCTCGAATTTGCCGGCATCTCCGGCACGAGCGCGGGGGCGATCAATGCCGCGGTGATGGCCAGCGGCTTCGCCCGCGACGGCCGCGGCGGCGCGCGCGCCGCGCTCGACGCGTTCTGGCGCGATGCGAGCCGCTCGGGGTCGCCGTTCGCGCCGCTCGACAGCCGGGCCGCGGGCCCCTTCGCGCTCGACAATCTGCCCGGCTACCGCTGGATGAACAGCTTCTGGCAGTCGTTCAGCCCGTACCAGCTCAACCCGCTGAATATCAACCCGCTGAAGGACCTGCTGCGCCGGCACGTCGATACCGACGCGCTGCGCGCCGGCCCGCTGCGCCTGTTCATCACGGCGACGAGCGTGCAGACCGGCCGCGCGCGCGTCTTCACCCACGCCGACCTGAGCCTCGATGCACTGGTCGCTTCGGCCTGCCTGCCGCACCTGTTCCAGGCCGTCGAGATCGACGGCGAGCCGTACTGGGACGGCGGCTATACGGGCAACCCGGCCCTGTATCCGCTGGTCTACGACACCGAGGCGCTCGATTTGCTGCTGGTGCGGATCAACCCGCTCGTGCGCAAGGGGACGCCGCGGCGCAACGTCGAGATCATCGACCGGCTGTCGGAGATCACCTTCAATGCGAGCCTGATCGGCGAGATGCGGGCGATCGCCTTCGTCGCGCGGCTGATGCGCGAGGGCCGGCTCGATACCGGGCACTACAAGGCCATGCGTCTGCACATGATCGCCGACGATGCCGATCTCGCGCCGCTCGGCGCGTCGAGCAAGCTGAATACGACGCTGCCGTTTCTCGAGCGCCTGCACGGCTTCGGCCGCCACGCGGCGTCGAAGTGGCTCGCCGCGCACCGCGCCGATATCGGCGTTCGCCCGACGCTCGATATCGAGGGCGAGTTCCTCGGCTAGGGGCGGTCAGGGGCGGCTTGCGGCGCCGCGGCCGGGGCCTTTCATAATGCCGGGTTGCCCTGGAGCGTCCGGGGCCGCCGAGAGCTCATGGCCGAACCCGACACCTCCAGCATCCGCATCCGCGGCGCGCGCACCCACAACCTGAAGAATATCGACCTCGACCTGCCGCGCAACCGGCTGGTCGTGATCACCGGGCTGTCGGGCTCGGGCAAGTCGAGCCTCGCCTTCGACACGCTCTACGCCGAGGGCCAGCGCCGCTACGTCGAGAGCCTGTCGGCCTACGCGCGCCAGTTCCTGCAGCGCATGGACAAGCCCGACGTCGACGTCATCGAGGGCCTGTCGCCGGCGATCAGCATCGAGCAGAAGGCGACCTCGCACAACCCGCGCTCGACGGTCGGCACGGTGACCGAGATCCACGACTATCTGCGCCTGCTCTATGCGCGCGCCGGCACACCCTACTGCCCCGAGCACGACCTGCCGCTCGCCGCGCAAAGCGTCGCCCAGATGGTCGACGCGGTGCTCGCGCTGCCCGACGATACGCGGCTCGCGGTGCTCGCGCCGGTCGTGCGCGACCGCAAGGGCGAATTCTCCGAGCTGTTCGCCGATATGCAGGCGCAGGGCTTCGTGCGCTTTCGCCTCGACGGCGCGACCGTCGAGGCGGGCGATCTGCCGGCGCTGAAGAAGGCGGAGAAGCACGATATCGACGTCGTCATCGACCGCGTGCGCATTCATCGCGAGCTGCACGCGAACCTGCGCCAGCGGCTCGCCGAGAGCTTCGAGGCGGCGCTGCGCATCGCCGACGGCCGGGCGCTCGCGCTCGAAATGAATGCGCCCGCGAATGCCAATGCCGACGCCGGCGGCGCCGGCCGCGAGCATCTGTTCAGCAGCAGGTTCGCCTGCCCGGTGTGCAGCTATTCGCTCGCCGAGATGGAGCCGCGCCTGTTCTCGTTCAACTCGCCGATCGGCGCCTGCCCCGGCTGCGACGGCCTCGGTCAGGTGACGGCCTTCGACGCCGAGCGCGTCGTCGCCTTCCCGAGCCTGAGCCTCGCAAGCGGCGCGGTGAAGGGCTGGGACCGGCGCAACGCCTACACCTTCTCGATGCTCGAGAGCGTCGCCGCCCACTACGGATTCGATATCGATGCGCCGTTCGAGTCCTTGCCGGCCGGCGCGCGCGAGGTCCTGCTGCGCGGCTCGGGCGCGACCGAGATCGAGTTCACCTACGAGGCGCAGGACAAGGCCGGCCGCCGACGCAGCGTCAAGCGCAGCCATCCGTTCGAGGGCATCCTGCCCAATCTCGAGCGCCGCTTCCGGGAGACCGACTCGCCCGCCGTGCGCGAGGATCTGGCGCGCTACATGACGGCCCAGCCGTGCCCCGAGTGCGGCGGCACGCGGCTGCGGCGCGGCGCGCGCCACGTCTACCTGGTCGACGCCGAGGACGGCACGCGCCGGCCGCTGCACGCCATCGTCCATGCCACGCTGCGCGAGGGCCTGGCGATCTTCGACGGCCTGCGCCTGGCCGGGGCGAAGGCCGGCATCGCCGACAAGGTGGTGCGCGAGATCCGCTCGCGGCTCGCGTTCCTGAACGACGTCGGGCTCGCCTACCTGAGCCTCGATCGAAGCGCCGATTCGCTCAGCGGCGGCGAATCGCAGCGCATCCGCCTCGCGTCGCAGATCGGCTCCGGGCTGACCGGCGTGATGTACGTGCTCGACGAGCCGAGCATCGGCCTGCACCAGCGCGACAACGCGCGCCTGATCGGCACGCTGCGCCACCTGCGCGACCTCGGCAACAGCGTGCTCGTCGTCGAGCACGACGAGGACGCGATCCGCGCCGCCGACCACTGCATCGACATGGGGCCGGGCGCCGGCGTGCACGGCGGGCGCGTCGTCGCGCAGGGCACGCCGGACGAAGTCGCCGCCAACCCGGACTCGCTCACCGGGCGCTACCTGAGCGGCGCGCTGAAGATTGCCGTGCCCCGACAGCGCACGGCGTGGGGCGCGAACTCCCTCTCCCTCCCGGAGGGAGAGGGCGGGGGAGAGGGTGCCGACAGTTCGGCGCAGCGCGCATCGCGGTCCGCAGGCGACAGCCTGAGGATCGCGAATGCGCGCGGCAACAATCTGAAGGGCGTCGACGTCGCGATCCCGGTCGGCCTCTTCACCTGCGTCACCGGCGTTTCGGGATCGGGCAAGAGCACGCTCGTCAACGACACGCTCTACGCCGCGGTCGCGCGCAAGCTCTACAACAGCCACGCCGAACCGGCGCCGCACGATGCGATCGACGGCATCGACGCGATCGACAAGGTGATCGCCGTCGATCAGAGCCCGATCGGGCGCACGCCGCGCAGCAATCCGGCGACCTACACGGGCCTTTTCACGCCGATCCGCGAACTGTTCGCCGAGGTGCCGGCGGCGCGCGAACGCGGCTACGGGCCGGGCCGCTTCAGCTTCAACGTTGCCGGCGGACGCTGCGAGGCGTGCGAGGGTGACGGCGTGCTCAAGGTCGAGATGCATTTCCTGCCCGACGTCTACGTGCCGTGCGATACCTGCCACGGCGCGCGCTACAACCGCGAGACGCTCGAGATCCTCTACAAGGGGCGCAACATCACCCAGGTGCTCGAGCTGACGGTGGAGGACGCGCACGCCTTCTTCGGCGCGGTGCCGGCGATCGCGCGCAAGCTGCAGACGCTGCTCGATGTCGGCCTCGGCTACATCCGCCTCGGCCAGGCCGCCACGACGCTGTCGGGGGGCGAAGCGCAGCGCGTCAAGCTCGCCCTCGAACTCAGCAAGCGCGACACCGGCCGCACGCTCTACATCCTCGACGAACCGACGACCGGCCTGCATTTCGCCGACATCGACCTGCTGCTGCGCGTGCTGCACCAGCTGCGCGACGCCGGCAATACGATCGTCGTCATCGAGCACAACCTGGACGTGATCAAGACCGCCGACTGGATCATCGACATGGGCCCCGAGGGCGGCGCCGGCGGCGGCACGGTCGTCGCGACCGGCACGCCGGAGGACGTTGCGGAGAATCCGGCAAGCCATACAGGGCAGTATCTGCGTCCGCTGCTCGCGCGATGAGCGTGCTTCCGGGCAGGCGCGCTGCGACGCCCGATTTTCGCGCCCGGTCAGTCGTCGTGCTTCTTGTGGTGCTTGTCATGTCCATGGCCGTGGTCGTAGCGACCGCGCACCCAGCTTTCCTGGACGAAATAGACCGGCTGGCCACAAGCGCCGTACTTGGCGCAGTGCCTGGACCAGTGCTTCTGATGGCCGGGTGGCACATACAGGTAGATCGGGCGCTGCACGACGGCGACGGGCGACGGCACGACAACCACCGGCTGCGGATAGATCACGGCCGGCGCCGGTAAGCTGCCGATATCGATACGGCCATAGACGCCGGGCTGGACGATACCGATCGAGACGCCGACGCCGGCCTGGGCCCGGGCCGCAGGCAGGATGGACGCCAGCGCGAGGGTGGCAAGCGCAAGGGCGACATGACGGGCGCGACGGCGGTGCATGTTCGGGGGTCTCCTTCGGGTCAATCGATGACAACCCCGTTCTAACTCTCATGGCCCGGGCGGGTCACCCTGGATGATGGAAGACACTGGGGGTGTGCGAGCCTGAGCGGGTAGAGGTC
>CALMIL010000123.1 GCA_937864005.1 uncultured Burkholderiales bacterium | reverse complement strand
GCGCTCGATCTTCAACTGGATCAGCCGGCGGTCGAGCTTGTCCATCACCTCCGGCTTGGAGTCGATCTCGATCTTGACCTTGGCGGCAGCCTCGTCGATCAGGTCGATCGCCTTGTCGGGCAGGAAGCGGTCGGTGATGTAGCGGTGGCTGAGTTCGGCCGCGGCGACGATCGCCGGGTCGGTGATCTCGACGCCGTGGTGCAGCTCGTACTTTTCCTGCAGGCCGCGCAGGATTGCGATCGTCGCCTCGACCGTCGGCTCGCCGACGAGGATGCGCTGGAAGCGCCGTTCGAGCGCGGCGTCCTTCTCGATGTATTTGCGGTACTCGTCAAGCGTCGTCGCGCCGATGCAGTGCAGTTCGCCGCGCGCGAGCGCGGGCTTGAGCATATTGCCGGCGTCGATCGCACCCTCGGCCTTGCCGGCGCCGACCATGGTGTGCAGTTCGTCGATGAAGACGATCGTCTGGCCTTCGTCCTGCGCGAGCTCCTTCAGCACGTTCTTCAGCCGCTCCTCGAACTCGCCGCGGTACTTCGCGCCGGCCAGCAGCAGCGCGATGTCGAGCACGAGCACGCGCTTGCCCTTGAGCGATTCGGGCACCTCGCCGGCGACGATGCGCTGCGCCAGGCCCTCGACGATCGCCGTCTTGCCGACGCCCGGCTCGCCGATCAGCACCGGGTTGTTCTTGGTGCGCCGCTGCAGCACCTGGATCGCGCGGCGGATCTCGTCGTCGCGGCCGATCACCGGGTCGAGCTTGCCCAGGCGTGCACGTTCGGTCAGATCGATCGTGTATTTCTTGAGCGCCTCGCGCTGGCCCTCGGCCTCGGCCGAATCGACCGTCTGGCCGCCACGCACGGCGTCGATCGCCGCTTCGAGCGCCTTTCGCGTCAGGCCGTGGCCGCGCACGATGCCGGCGAAATCGGTCTTCGCGTCGGCGAGCGCGAGCAGGAACATCTCGCTCGCGATGAACTGGTCGCCGCGCTTGGATGCTTCCTTTTCGGCGCCCTGCAGCAGTGCGACGAGATCGCGCCCCGCCTGCACCGGCTGGCCGCCGCCTTCGACCTGCGGCAGGCCGCCGATCGCGGTTTCGAGTGCCGTCTGCAGCGCCGGCAGGCGCACGCCGGCACGGCCGAGCAGCGCGCGCGGCCCGTCCTCCTGCGCGAGCATCGCCGAGAGCAGATGCACCGGCTCGATATACGGGTTGCCGCGCGTGACGGCGAGGCTTTGCGCGTCGGCGAGCGCCTCTTGAAATCGCGTCGTGAATTTGTCCTGTCGCATCATCGAGTCCTCCAACTGCCCCTTGATGTCAGGGGCGATGGCGGATTTTCAAGATGCGGGATGCAGCGCCGCAGGCGCGTGCCGCGGACCGCTCGGCGTGCCGTTCAGCCGGTCGCGTTGCCGCCGGCCTCGACGCCCCAGCGCGCGAGCGCGGCATCGTCGCTGACGCGCGCATCGACCCAGTGCGCGCCTTCCGGGCCGCATTCCTTCTTCCAGAACGGCGCCTGGGTCTTCAGGTAGTCCATCAGGAATTCGCAGGCCTGGAACGCCTCCCCCCGGTTCGCCGACGCGACGGCGACGAGCACGATCTGGTCGCGCGCCGCAAGTCGGCCGACGCGGTGGACGACGCGTGCGGCGCGCATCTCGAAGCGGCGCGCCGCCTCGTCGATCATCGCGCCGATCGCGCGCTCGGTCATGCCCGGGTAATGCTCCAATTCGAGCGCGTCGATCTCGGCGCCAGCACTGCGGTCCCGCACCGTGCCGACGAAGGCGACGACCGCGCCGACGCCGCCGTCGCCCGCGCGCAGCGCCGCAACCTCGCTCGACAGGTCGAAGTCGTCGGTGCGGATGCTGACGCGCGCGTCCATGTCCGTCGCCGCAAGCATCAACCGCCGGTGACGGGCGGGAAGAACGCGAGCTCGGCGCCGTCGCCGACCGGCGCCGATTCGTCGCACAGCGTCTGGTCGAGCGCGGTGCGCACCGCGCGTCCGCGCGCGAGCAGTTCGGCATGCAGCGGGCTGCGCGCGATCAAGGCGTCGCGCGCTTGGGCGACCGTCGCGTCGGCGGCGAGCTGCAGCGATTCGCCCGCGCCGAGCGCCTCGCGCAGCGCCGCGAAGTAGCGCACCCGGATCGTCGCCTGCGCCGTCATGTCTCTAGCTCCGCGAGCGGCAGGTAGCGCACCGTGTCGCCGCGCCGGATCGCCTGGCCGCCGGGGTTGTCGACGAGGCCGTCGCCCCAGACGGTCGAGGTCAGCACGCCCGAGCTCTGGTTCGGGAACAGTTCCAGGGCGCCGTCGGCGTTGCGCCGCACGCGCAGGAACTCGCGGCGCTTGTCCGGCTTGGGCCAGTCGAAATCGGCGCGCGCGGCGATCGCGACCGGCGCCTTCGCCGCCCCGCCCTGCAGCCGCTGCAGCACCGGCCGCACGGCGAGGACGAAGGCGACGAAGCTCGACACCGGATTGCCCGGCAGGCCGATGAACCAGGCGTGCGAGCCGTCGGCGCGGCGCAATTCGCCGAACGCGAGCGGCTTGCCGGGCTTGAGCGCGACCTTCCAGAGGTCGAGCCGGCCTTCGGCCTGCACCGCCGGGCGCAGATGATCCTCTTCGCCGACCGAGACGCCGCCGCAGCTGACGACGAGGTCGCAGCCGGCCGCCGCGCGGCGCAGCGCCTCGCGCGTCGCGGCGAGCGAATCGGGGATGATGCCGAAGTCCTCGCACTCGCAGCCGAACGCCTGGACGAGAGCCCGGTGCGTGAAGCGGTTCGAGTTGTAGATCGCGCCCGGCCGCAGCGGCTCGCCCGGCATCACGAGCTCGTCGCCGGTCGACATCAAGCCGACGCGCGGCCGGCGCGCGACGGTGAGTGTCGCCGCGCCGACCGACGCGGCGAGGCCGAGCGCCTGCGGGCTGAGCCGCGTGCCGCGCGCGAGCACGATGCTGCCGCGCTGCACGTCCTCGCCGCGGCGCCGCACCCACTGCCCGGGCTTGGGCACGGCATCGATGCGCACGCCGCCGTCGACCGCCTCGCAGACCTCCTGCATGACGACCGCATCGGCGCCGGCCGGCACCTGTGCGCCGGTGAAGATGCGCGCCGCGGTGCCGGGCAAGAGCGGCGCGCCGACGACGCCGGCCGGAATGCGCTGGCTCACCGGCAGCACCGTCCCCGCGGCGGGCACGTCGGCGGCGCGCAGCGCATAGCCGTCCATCGACGTGTTGTCGGCCGGCGGCACGTCGAGCAGCGAGGCAACGTCGGCGGCAAGAACGCGGCCGAGCGCGTCGAAGGTCGAAACCGTCTCAGTCGCACCCAGCGGCTGCACCGCGGCAAGCAGCCGCGTCAGCGCTTCATCGAGCGACAGCAATGGTTGCTGCGGGGGCGACGTAGTCATAGCGTGCCGATGATTGCAACAGAAATTCGGCCACCGCGTCCGGCACATCGAGGTCGAGCACCGGCAGCAGCGTGGGCTTGGGCAGCTGGCGCGGGCTGTCGGTCGCGACGGCGACGATGCGCGGGTCGTCGGGGTACTGCACCGGCTTGCCGATCACCGCCCGCCAGACCTCGATCTTCGGCAGCTCGCCGTGCTTGAAACCCTCGACGAGCGCCCAGTCGCAGGCGTCGAGCTCGGCGAGCAGCGCGTGCACGCTGGTCCGCCGCTCACTCGCGTATTCGCGGATCTTCGCGAAGCGCCGGTTCGACGCGACGATGACCTCGCCGGCGCCGGCCTTGCGGTGACGCCACGAATCCTTGCCCGGCAGATCGATATCGAAATCGTGGTGCGCGTGCTTGACGACCGAAACGCGCTGGCCGGCAAGCACCAGACTCGCGATCACGCCCTCGACGAGCGTCGTCTTGCCCGAGCCGGACCAGCCTGCGAAGCCGACGACCTTCATGCCATGTCCGGCTCGATGCAGCGCTTGACGGCGTCGACCGACGCCGGCAGCACGACGACGCGGCGCGGCAGCGCCTCGATGCCGGCCTGCGCCGCCGGGCGCGGCGGCTCGACGCCGAGCGCCTCGACAATGGTCGCCGCGAACTTGGCCGGCTGCGCCGTCTCGAGGACGATCATCGGTACGCCCGGCTCGAGGTGCTCGCGTGCGACCTTCACGCCGTCGGCGGTGTGCGGATCGATCATCACGCCGCGGCTCGCGTAGATGTCGCGGATCGTCGCGATGCGGTCGGCGTGCGTGCTGCGCCCCGACGCGAAGCCGAACGACGGCAGCTTCGCGCGCGATGCGGCGTCGAGGCTGAACGCGCCTTCGCGCTCGATGCGCTCGCCGAATTTGGCGCGCACCCGCGCGCCGTCGCGGTCCAGCAGGTCGAAGATGAAGCGCTCGAAGTTCGAAGCCTTCGAGATGTCCATCGACGGGCTCGACGTTTCGTGCGTCTCGGCGCTCGCGCGAACGCGATACGTACCGGTGCGGAAAAACTCGTCGAGCACGTCGTTCTCGTTCGTCGCCGCGACGAGGCGGCGGATCGGCAGCCCCATCATGCGCGCGACGTGGCCGGCGCAGATATTGCCGAAGTTGCCCGTCGGCACCGTGAAGTCGACCTGCTCGCCGTTCGAACGCGTGGCCCTGAAATAGCCCGCGAAGTAGTACACGACCTGCGCCAGCAGGCGCGCCCAGTTGATCGAATTGACGGCGCCGATGCGGTGGCGGCGCTTGAAGTCGAGGTCGTTCGAGACCGCCTTCACGATGTCCTGGCAGTCATCGAAGACGCCCTCGATCGCGATGTTGTGGATGTTCTCGTCCTGCAGCGAGAACATCTGCGCCTGCTGGAACGGGCTCATGCGGCCGTGCGGCGAGAGCATGAAGACGCGCAGCATCGGCTTGCCGCGCAGTGCATATTCGGCCGCGCTGCCGGTATCGCCCGAAGTCGCGCCGAGGATGTTGAGCACCTCGCCACGCCGCTCGAGCTCGTATTCGAACAGGTTGCCGAGCAACTGCAGCGCCATGTCCTTGAAGGCGAGTGTCGGGCCGTTCGAGAGCGCCTGCAGCCACAACCCGTCGCCGATTGGTTTGAGCGGCGTGATCTCCGGCGTGCCGAAGATCGCCTCGGTATACGTCGCGTCGACGATCGCGCGCAGGTCGGCGGCCGGAATGTCGTCGATATAGAGCGACAGGATCTCGAACGCGAGATCGGCGTACGACAGGCCGCGCCAGCGCGCCAGCGTCGCGGCGTCGATGCGCGGATAGTGGTGCGGCAGGTAGAGCCCGCCGTCGGGGGCCAAGCCTTCGAGCAGGATATCGCTGAAGGCGCGCGGCGTCGCGTCGCCGCGCGTGCTGATATATCTCAACTGAGTTCTTCCTTGCGGATGCGCACGATCGGTGCGAGCACCGTCGGCAGCGCCTGCATCCTCGCGATGGCATCCATCATCCGGCCTTCGACCGTATCGTGGGTGAGGATGATGACGTCGGTCTGGTTCTCGCCCTCGTCGGATTCACGCTGCAGCAAGGCGTCGATCGAGATATCGCACTCGGCAAGGATGCCGGTGATGCGGGCGAGGACGCCGGCTTCGTCGGCGACCTGCAGGCGCAGATAGAAGGCGGTGACGACCTGCGCCATCGGCAGGATCGGCGCGCTGCTCAGTTCGTCGGGCTGGAATGCGAGGTGCGGCACACGCTGATCGGCGTCGGCGGTGTGTAGTCTTGTCACGTCGACGAGGTCGGCGACGACCGCCGACGCCGTCGGTTCGGCACCGGCGCCCTTGCCGTAGTAGAGCGTCGTGCCGACCGCGTCGCCCTTCACGAGCACCGCATTCATCGGCCCTTCGACGTTCGCGATCAGGCGCTTGGCGGGAACGAGCGTCGGGTGCACGCGCAGCTCGATGCCGTGATCGGTGCGCTTCGTGATGCCGAGCAGCTTGATGCGGTAGCCGAGCTGCCCGGCGTAGCCGATATCGGCCGCCTGCAGCTTCGTGATGCCTTCGACGTACGCGCGGTCGAACTGCATCGGGATGCCGAATGCGATCGCGCTCATGATCGTCGCCTTGTGCGCGGCATCCACCCCTTCGATATCGAAGCTCGGATCGGCCTCGGCGTAGCCCAGGCGCTGCGCCTCGCGCAGCACATCGCCGAAGTCGAGCCCCTTGGCACGCATCTCGGAGAGGATGAAATTCGTCGTGCCGTTGATGATGCCGGCGATCGATTCGATCCGGTTTGCGGTCAGCCCTTCGCGCAGGGCCTTGATGATCGGGATGCCGCCGGCCACCGCGCCTTCGAAGGCGACCATCACCCCCTTGGCGTGCGCGGCGGCGAAGATCTCGTTGCCGTGCACCGCGAGCAGCGCCTTGTTCGCCGTCACGACGTGCTTGCCGGCGGCAATGGCCTCCATCACGAGCGTGCGCGCGATGCCGCAGCCGCCGATCAGTTCGATGACGATGTCGATCCCGGGATTCGCGATCACCGCGCGCGCATCGGCAACGATCTGCGCCGCATCGCCGGCGACACCCTTGGCGCGCGCGGTGTCGAGGTCGGCCACCATCGTGATGCGGATGCCGCGCCCGGCGCGGCGGCGGATCTCCTCCTGGTTGCGCTGCAGCACGCGGAAGGTGCCAGCGCCGACCGTGCCGGCGCCGAGCAGACCGACCTGGATGGGCTTGGCCTGGGCGTCGTGCCGCGCCACCGGATCGGCAGCCGGTGCAACGGCTTGCGGGTTCGCTGTCATGATCGGTGCGTCAGTGCGCATGGCGTTTGCGATAGTGGTCGAGGAAGCGCGCGATGCGGCCGATCGCCTCGCTCAGATCGTCGGAATTCGGCAGGAAGACGATGCGCACGTGATCCGGCTGCTTCCAGTTGAAGCCCGTGCCCTGGACGACGAGCACCTTCTCGTGCGCGAGCAGATCGTAGGCGAACTGCTGATCGTCGGCGATCGGATAGAGCTTGGGATCGAAGCGCGGAAACATGTAGAGCGCCGCCTTCGGCTTGACGACGCTGACGCCCGGAATCTCGCTCAGCAGCGCATGGGCAAGGTCGCGCTGGCGGCACAGCCGGCCGCCGGGCGCGACCAGATCGTTGATGCTCTGGTAGCCGCCGAGCGCGGTCTGGATCGCGAGCTGCCCCGGCGTGTTCGAGCACAGGCGCATCGAGGCGAGCATGTTCAGGCCCTCGATGTAGCCGGCCGCGTGGCGCTTCTCGCCGGAGACGACCATCCAGCCGGCGCGATAGCCGCACGAGCGGTAGTTCTTCGACAGGCCGTTGAAGGTGACGAACAGCACGTCGTCGGCGAGCGAGGCGATGCTCGTGTGCGTCGCGCCGTCGTAGAGCGTCTTGTCGTAGATCTCGTCGGCGAAGACGATCAGCTCGTGCTCGCGGGCGAGCTCGACGATCTCGCGCAGCACGCTCTCGGGGTAGAGCGCGCCGGTCGGGTTGTTCGGGTTGATGACGACGATCGCGCGCGTCGCCGGCGTGATGCGCGCGCGCATGTCGGCAATATCGGGCAGCCAGTCGCTCTGCTCGTCGCACAGATAGTGCATCGGCTTGCCGCCGGAGAGCGCGACGGCGGCCGTCCACAGCGGGTAGTCGGGGGCCGGGACGAGCACTTCGTCGCCGTCGTTGAGCAGCGCATTCATGCTCATCACGATCAGCTCGGACGCACCGTTGCCCAGATAGACATCGTCGACCGTCACGCCGGCGATGCGCTTCTCCTGCGTATAGTGAACGATCGACTTGCGCGGCGCAAAGAGGCCCTTGCTGTCGGTATAGCCGGCCGCATGCGGCAGGTTGCGAATCATGTCCTGCACGATCTCGTCCGGCGGCTCGAGCCCGAAGGCGGCGATATTGCCGATATTGAGCTTGATGATGTGCTGGCCCTCGTCCTCCATCTGGCGCGCCTTGTCCAGCACCGGACCGCGGATGTCGTAGCAGACGCCGGCCAGCTTGGCCGATTTGGCGATGCGCTTGAGCAAGTGGTTTCTCCGGTCTCGGCGCGCGAGGCGCGCTTGAGGCGCCACCCTTGCAACGCCCCTAGGGTGCAAGAGTGCGCGGCGCAAAAACTATAATTTTATCTGCCGCGCCCCACCTTCGCGGACCAGCCCCCCCCGCCGGGGGCGCGTCCAACCCCATCCAAGTGAAACTCCAGCCCGACCGCGCCGAAGGCGTCAACGTCATCACGGCGTTCGAGGGCGGCCGCGTCGGCGTCAATGCGCGGCCCTACGAGCGCAGCCTGATCGTGCCGTGGCAGGGAGCGATCCTCGACTGGAACTGTGAGCGTTTCGCCGATCTCGACGCGCCGCACTTCGAGCGGCTGCTCGAGCTGGCGCCCGAGCTCGTCATCTTCGGCAGCGGCGCGAGCCTGCGCTTTCCGGCCGCAGCGCTGTGGCGCTCGCTGATCGCCCGCCACATCGGTTTCGAGGCGATGGATACCGCGGCCGCCTGCCGCACCTACAACGTGCTTGCCGCCGAGGGCCGCATCGTCGTCGCCGCGCTCCTGATCGAGTCCCCGGCCTGAGGCCGGCGCGGGGCGTGCCTTTATAATCGCGGGCTACGCCACGAGCGGCGCTACACATCAGACGACTTCATGACGCCAGCCATCAACAAAGCCCTGCCGGAATTTGAAGCGCTCGCCACGAACGGCGTGAAGTTCACCCCCCAGGCCTACCTGGGCAAGATCGTCGTTCTCTACTTCTACCCGAAGGACAATACCCCCGGCTGCACGACCGAGGCAATGCAGTTCCGCGACCGGCACAAGGATTTCGTCAAGGCCGGCGCCGTCGTCTTCGGCGTATCGCGCGACAACATGGCGTCGCACGACAGGTTTCGCAAGAACCTCGAATTGCCGTTCGACCTGATCGCCGATACCGAAGAGAAGCTGTGCCACATGTTCGGCGTCGTCAAGAACAAGATCATGTACGGCAAGAAGGTCAAGGGCATCGAACGCAGCACCTTCCTGATCGACGCCGAAGGCATGCTCGTCGCCGAGTGGCGCGGCATCAAGGTCGCCGGCCATGTCGACGATGTGCTGAAGGCGGTGAAGGCGCTGAAGAAGGCCGCGTGAGCCGCGAAAGAGGGGCCCCACGCAGTGGGGATCGCAGCGAGCGAACGCGGCCAAGCCGCCGACCCCTCGGCGCCGGGCGCTGCGCGGACTGTGCGGAGGTGGCCGCGTGAGCCGCGAAAGAGGGGCCCCACGCAGTGGGGATCGCAGCGAGCGAACGCGGCCAAGCAACCGACCCCTCGGCGCCGGGCGCTGCGCGGACTGTGCGGAGGTGGCCGCGTGAGCCGCGAAAGAGGGGCCCCACGCAGTGGGGATCGCAGCGAGCGAACGCGGCCAAGCAACCGACCCCTCGGCGCCGGGCGCTGCGCGGACTGTGCGGAGGTGGCCGCGTGAGCCCCGCCCGGCCGCCCGAAGGGATTTGTTCCAGCCCGGCGGGACCGGCCGAAGACCCCAGGGTGCAGCAGTGAACCGAAGCACCGGCGCCATGCCCGCCATCGAAGCCGCCTAGGGAAACGCTGAACAATCGGCCCATCCAGTAGTGCCTATCGTTTTCGACGATACATTTTTCATAGGGTGAGAAATCCGCTTGGATTCGGCTCGATTCTTGCCTCAGACAAGCTCTTCAGCGTGATTCTGGGTCGATTTCTATATTCAGGACGCACCAATGCCTTGTCGTACCTCATCCAGTAGTCGCTCCTTTGCGAGCACGAGGTTGGCCAGACCAAAGAGGCTGTACAGCTGGGCCTTGTTCTTGGCCAAGCCCTTGTAGCGAACTCGTCTGTGGCGGAACAGGTTCTTGACCACATGGAACGGGTGCTCCACCCGAGAGCGGATCTGCGCCTTCACGCGCTCGAGCGCCTTGGTCAGTGCCTTGAGCGTGCCCTCGGCCATCTTGGTGATCGTGCTGCGCCGCTTGGCCACACTCCATTGGATATCGCTGCGAATCTTGCCTTCGGCCTGCGCCTGTACCACCTCAGGGCGCTTCTCGACGCCGGTGTAGCCCGCATCGAGAAAGGCCATGGCCTCCTGTCCATGCAGCACCTCGTGCGCGTGCGCTACGTCGCCCACGTTGGCTGCGGTGGTGTGCAGACTGTGCACGAGGCCCGAGTCGGCGTCGGCGCCGATGTGCGCCTTCATGCCGAAGTGCCACTC
>CALMIL010000122.1 GCA_937864005.1 uncultured Burkholderiales bacterium | reverse complement strand
CCCGAAGCGCGCCGCATCGATCAGGCTTTGCGGATGCTCGATGCGAAAGCCGATCGAGAACGCCTTGGCCTCCATGTGGACGCCGCGCGCCTGCAGCCTCTCGAAGGTATCGCGCGCGCTGTGGCCGAGGGCGAGGATGACGTGGTCGGCGCGCAGCTCTTCGCCATCGGCGAGCGTCAATCCGCGGATGTGGCGCGCGCCGTCGGCGCCGTCCTCGATCAGCACGTCGGTCACGCGCGCGCCGAAGCGCACCTCGCCGCCCAGGGCGATGATCTCGGCGCGCATCTTCTCGACCATCGAGACGAGGCGGAAGGTGCCGATATGCGGCTTGGCGACGTAGAGGATCTCCTCCGGTGCGCCCGCCTTGACGAACTCCGTCAGCACCTTGCGCGTTAGATGCCGCGGGTCGCTGATCTGACTCCACAGCTTGCCGTCGGAGAAGGTGCCCGCGCCGCCCTCGCCGAACTGGACGTTCGATTCGGGGTCGAGCACGCCGCGGCGCCACAGGCCCCAGGTGTCCTTCGTGCGTTCGCGCACCGCCTTGCCGCGTTCCAGGACGATCGGCGCGAGCCCCATCTGGGCGAGGACGAGCGCGGCGAAGATGCCGCACGGTCCGAAGCCGACGACGACCGGGCGCGCGCCGGCGTCGTCCGCCCGCCAATCGGCCGGCGCGCGGCCGACGAAGCGGTACGCGGTATCGGGCGCGGGGCGGACCTGCGCATCTGCGGCGCAGCGCGCGCGGACGGCGGCCTCGTCGGCCAGTTCGCAGTCGACGGTATAGACGAGCCGGATCGCACGCCTGTTGCGCGCGTCGTAGCCGCGCCGAAAGACGGTGAAAGCGCGCAGCTCGGCGTCCGCCACCTGTAGGCGGGCGACGATCGCCGCGCGCAGTGCCGCTTCGGCGTGGTCCAGCGGCAGGCGCAGTTCGGTGATGCGCAGCATGGCATCGTCGCGCGCGAAAGGCCGGATCGCGGCGTCGTCGGCCGCCCGCGGCGGCGGGCCGCCCGGCGCGCGCTCAGCCGCCCTTCTTCGAGCGCTTGCCGGGATTCTTCTTGCTGCGCGTGGCGACGCCGCGTTCCAGGCTGACGCGCTGGCCCCTGCGGCTGGTGCGCGTCACGCCCAGCGGTGCGGGCGGTTGCGGGGTGGCGCGGCGATCGGCTTCGGTCTTGATCTTGTTACCCATGGCGGTTGAATCTGTTGTGAATCGGTCAACTCGCAATTAGGCCACAGTCTTCGCGGCTCGCAGATTGTCAACGCCGCGCCGGCCGGCCGGATGCAGCGCCGAGGCCGGGCGAGGGCTCTCACGTGCCGCACCTTGCCAAGCCCGAAGCCGCTGCGAAAACAGCGACGCACAACTTTACAAAGCGCACGCAGCCAGCACATGCACCCCAGCGACACTGCCTGCGCTCCAGACATGAAACCGATTCACCCTGCATCCACCTCTCGGCGCCGCGCGGCGCTGCTCGGCCTGGCCTGTCTGCTGGCCGGCTGCGCCGCGGTCGGCCCGGACTACCAACCCCCGAAGACCGATCTGCCGCCGGCCTGGTCGCCCGCCGCGGCGGTGGATACGCCGGCCGCGCCGCTCGACGCCGGCTGGTGGCGCCGCTTTGACGACCCGCAGCTCACGAGCCTCGTCGAACGCGCGCTCGCCGCCAATCCCGACGTGCGCATCGCGCGGGCGCGGCTGCGCGCCGCGCGCGCCGTCGGCGCGCAGGCCGAGGCCGCGCTGTGGCCCAGCGTCGGTGCCTACGGCTCGGCGACGCGCTCGTCGAGCGGCGGCAACGACGCGACATCGAGCTACGGCCTCGGGTTCGATGCTTCGTGGGAGATCGACCTCTTCGGCGGTCTGAAGCGCGGCGTCGAGGCTGCCGACGCCGACGCCCAGGCGAGTGCGGCCACGCTCGCCAGCACGCAGGTCTCGCTCGCCGCCGAGGTGGCGCGCGACTACGTGCTGCTGCGCGCCTACCAGTTGCGCATCGGCATCACGCAGGCCAACCTGGACAACCAGTCGCAGACGCTGCAGATCGCGCAGTGGCGCGCGCAGGCCGGGCTCGTCGGCCAGATCGACGTCGAGCAGGCGCGCGCCAACCGCGAGCAGACGCGCGGGCAGCTGCCGCAACTGCAGGACGCCGCCACGCAGAAGATCAGCGCGCTCGCCGTGCTGCTCAACGTCGCGCCGGGCACGCTCGCGCCCGAGCTGAAGGACGCTTCCGCGATCCCGAGCGCCGCCGCGCAGCCGCTTGCCGGCATCCCGGCCGACCTGCTGCGCCGTCGACCCGATATCGTCGCCGCCGAGCGCAGCCTCGCTGCGGCGACTGCGCGCATCGGCGTCGCCGAGGCGGCGCGCTATCCGTCGCTGAACCTGGCCGGCACGCTCGGCCTGCAGGGCGCGGTGCTGTCGGCGCTGACGGGCGGCGGTGCGGCGACGCAACTCGTCGCCGCGAGCCTCGCGGCGCCGATCTTCGACGCCGGCCGGCTGCGCCAGCAGGTCGAGATCCGCAGCGCCGAGCAGGAGCAGGCGCTTGCCGCCTACGAGGGCGCGCTTGCGGGCGCGCTGCGCGACGTGGAGGATGCGCGCGCCGCGCTCGCCAACGGTGCGGTGCGCGCCGACGCGCTGGCGCAGGCGGTGCAGGCGGCGCGCAACGCGGCGCTGCTGGCCAGCTTTCGCTACCGCTCGGGGCTGGTGGACTTCCAGACCGTGCTCGATACCGAGCGCAGCGTGCGCACGCTCGAGGACAGTCAGGCCAGCACCGAGGCCGACAACGTGATGGCGATGATCCAGCTCTACAAGGCGCTCGGCGGCGGCTGGTCGGCCGACGCCGCGGACCCCACACCATGAAGAACGAAACCGACGATGCCGCCGCCGCGAGCCTGAACGAGCTGCTCGGGGCCGACGCGCCGCGCCCGTGGTGGCGGCGCAAGACCTTGTGGATCGCGATGCTGCTGTTGCTGGCTGCGCTGGCCGCGGCGCTCGCCTGGCGCGCGCGCGTCGCCGATGCGGCCGCGCTGCCGCGCTTCCAGACCGAGCCGGTGCGGCGCGGCACGCTCGACGTGCAGGTGGTGGCCAACGGCACGCTGGCGCCGACGCTCACCGTCAATATCGGCAGCGAGCTGTCGGGCACGGTGGCCAAGGTGCTGGTGGACATCAACGACACGGTGGTCAAGGGCCAGGTGTTGGTGGAACTGGATACCACCAAGCTGCGCGACCAGATCGCGCGCTCGCGCGCCACGCTCGCCTCGGCCGAGGCCAAGGTGGCGCAGGCCGCGGCGACGCTGAAGGAGGCGCGCGCCAATGTCGAGCGCATGGAGGAGGTGTCGCGCCTGTCCGGCGGACGCGTGCCTTCGGCCACCGAGTTCGACAGCGCGCGCGCCAATGCCGACCGCGCCGTCGCCGACGAGGCCGCGGCGCGCGCCGTGGTGGCCGACGCGAAGGCGGCGCTGCGCGTCGACGAAACCAACCTCGGCAAGGCCTCGATCCGTTCGCCGATCGACGGCGTCGTGCTGACGCGCAGTGTCGACCCCGGCAACGCGGTTGCCGCGTCGCTGCAGGCGGTGACGCTGTTCACCCTCGCCGCCGATCTGCGGCAGATGAAGCTGCAGGTCAACGTCGACGAGGCCGATGTCGGGCAGGTGCGGCAGGGCCAGGGTGCGACCTTCACCGTGGCGGCCTGGGCGAACCGCAACTTCCCGGCGACGATCACGCGCGTCGGCTTTGGCTCGACCATCAAGGAAAACGTCGTCACCTACGTCGCCGAGCTGAGCGTCGCCAACGACGAGTTGCTGTTGCGCCCGGGCATGACCGCCACCGCCAGCATCGCCGCGGTGCAGCGCCAGAACGTCTTGCTGGTGCCCAACGCGGCGCTGCGCTTCACGCCGGCCACCGCCGCGGCCAATGCCGCCAAGTCCGCTTCCGGCGGCGCGGACGTGCTGAGCAAGCTGATGCCCGGCCCGCCGCGCGGTGCGCCCAAGCGTGCCGGCACGGTGGACGCGAAGAATACCGAGCGCCAGCTGTGGCTGCTGCGCGATGGCGCCGCGGCGGCGGTGACGGTGAAGGCCGGCTTGAGCGACGGCCGGCGCACCGAGGTCAGCGGCGATCTGCACGAGGGCGACGCCGTGATCGTCGACCAGTTGGCCGGGACGGCGCGGTGAGCGAAGCCGCCTCGACTCTCCCCTTGATCCATCTGCGCGGCGTGACGCGCGTCTACGGCGAAGGCCAGGCGATGGTGCGCGCGCTGGCCGGCATCGACCTGGACATCGACGCCGGCGAGTTCGTCGCCATCATGGGGCCCAGCGGCTCGGGCAAGTCGACGGTGATGAATGTCCTCGGCTGTCTGGATACGCCGTCGGCCGGCGAATACCTGTTCCGCGGCGTGCACGTCGAGCGGCTGAGCCGCGACCAGCGCGCGCGGTTGCGCCGCCGCCACCTGGGCTTCGTCTTCCAGGGCTTCAACCTGCTGGCGCGCACCAGCGCGCTCGAGAACGTCGAGCTGCCGCTGCTGTACCGCGGCGAGCCGACGGCCAAGCGCCATGCCGCGGCGCGCGAGGCGCTGGCTTCGGTCGGGCTGCAGGGGCGCGAGGACCACACGCCGGGCGAGCTGTCGGGCGGGCAGCAGCAGCGCGTGGCGATCGCGCGCGCGATCGTCACCCGGCCCACCGTGCTGCTCGCCGACGAGCCCACCGGCAACCTCGACACGCAGCGCAGCCGCGAGATCATGGAGCTGCTCGCCGGGCTGAACCGCGAGCGCGGCATCACGGTGCTGATGGTCACGCACGAGCCCGACATGGCCGAATACGCGCACCGCACCGTGCGCTTCGTCGACGGGCTGGTCGCCTCCGATGCGCGCCGGCCGCAGGTGGAGGCCGCCTGATGAGGCCCCCATGCTCACTGCGTTCGCTGCCCCCCGAGGGGGCGCTCAGTACCTTCGGAACGGCCGGGCGGTACTGAAATGCTGTGGAACAGCCTGCTGCTCGCGCTGCGCTCGATCCGGCGCAACCTGCTGCGCTCTTTCCTCACCGTGCTCGGCATCGTCATCGGCGTCAGCGCAGTGGTGACGATGGTCACGCTGGGGCAGGGCGCCACGGCGGCGGTGCGCAGCCAGATCGCCGGGCTGGGCAGCAACCTGCTGCAGATCCGCCCCGGGCAGCGCATGGGGCCGGGTGCGAGCATCGGCGTGCCGTCGTTCACCGAGGCCGACGCCGCGGCCATCGAGGCGCAGATCGGCGGGCTGCGCGCGGTGGCCCCCGAGCAACGCTCGTCGGCCACCGTGGTGGCCGACGCGCGCAACTGGGCGACGAGCCTGATCGGCACGACCAACGCGCACTTCGACACCAGCAACTGGGAACTGGCCTCGGGGCGCCGCTTCGAGGATCACGAGGAGCGCGCCGGCGCGGCGGTGTGCGTGATCGGCGCCACCGTGCAGCGCGAACTCTTTGCCGACAGCGACGCGCTCGGCCAGCACCTGCGCGTGAAGAGCTTCTCGTGCGAGGTGGTGGGCGTGCTCGCGTCCAAAGGCCAGGCGGCGATGGGCATGGACCAGGACGACATGGTCGTGTTGCCGCTGCGCACGCTGCAGCGCCGCGTCACCGGCAGCACGCGCGTCAATACGCTGCTGGTGTCGGTGCGCGACGAGGCCGGCATCGACCGCGCGCGCTCCGCGCTGACGCAACTGCTGCGCGAGCGGCGCAAGCTGGCGGCCGACGACGACGACAATTTCAACGTGCTCGATACGCGCCAGATCGCCGATACGCTGTCGGGCACGACGCAGGTGATGACGACGCTGCTCGGCGCGGTGGCGGCGGTGAGCCTGCTGGTGGGCGGCATCGGCATCATGAACATCATGCTGGTCAGCGTGACCGAGCGCACGCGCGAGATCGGCGTGCGCCTGGCCATCGGCGCGCTCGAGCGCGAGGTTCTGCTGCAGTTCCTGATCGAGGCGGTCGTGCTCGCCGCGC
>CALMIL010000121.1 GCA_937864005.1 uncultured Burkholderiales bacterium | reverse complement strand
GTGGGCCCGCGCCTCGAAGCTGACGGTCGCGCCGCCCGCGCGGCCCGGTGGCTGCGCCTGGAACGGCGTGGTGATGCGCACGATGCCGCTGAAGTTCTCGCTCGCGCCGGTGGTCGTCGGCGATGACGCGGCGGCGCGCACTTCAACCCCGGACGGCCTCGCAGGGTCTGCGGTGGGCTGCGCGCCGGAGGCGATTGCAGCGCCGATCAGCGCGATGCAGAGCAGAGATTTCATGTGTGTGCCTCCTGTGGCGGTGTCGGCTCATGGTCCGCCTTTCAGATGTCGAGCCTGCGCTCGGCCATCCCATTGACCACGACCGGATCGCGATGCGAGAGGAAGCTGCTGGTGCGGGTGTCGAGCGCAGCGATGCGCGCCATCTCGTCCGCGGCCAGCTCGAAGGCGAAGACGGCGATGTTCCCGCCCACGAACTCTTTGTGCGCCGACGCCGCCAGCGCAACGATGCCCCGCGGCCTGCGCTCGTTGTGATGCGTTGCATGAGCGGCTGCCTTCGTGGTTTCCTGGGGTCAACTCTAGGCAACACACTCGCATCCGAATAGTGACAGGATGGTTGATTGATTGGCATCGAGTTGATGACAATCCGCCGAACACCGAAGGCCCGCCATGGCGATCAACGAACTGCGATCGATCACCACGTTCATCAAGGCGGCCGAGCTGGGCAGCCTGCGCAAGGCGGCGCTCGCGCTCGGCATCAGCCCGCAGGCGGCGAGCAAGGCGCTCGCGCAGCTGGAGGCGCATCTGGACGCACGCCTCTTTCACCGCACGACGCGCGTCATGTCGCTCACCGATGCCGGCCAGCGGCTGCTGCAGGACGTGCAGCCGTCGGTGCTCGGCATGCAGCGCGCCCTGCACAACGCGCGCACGGCGCGCGACGAGTTCGCCGGGCCGCTGCGCATCGCCGGGCCGCGCAGCACCTTCCAGGCGATCCTGTGGCGGCTGGTCGAGGAGTTCTGCGACCTGCATCCCGGCATCCAGCCCGACGTGCTGCTCGAGGACCGCGTCGGCAACTGGGTCGAAGACCGCGTCGACGTCGGCTTCCGGCTCGGGCCGTCGCCGCACGAGGGCGTCATTGCGCGCCGCCTCTTTCCGCTCCAGATGGTGATTTGCGGCTCGCCTGCGTACCTGCAGCGGCATGGCGTGCCCGACTCGATCGCGGCGCTCGCGTCGCACCGCTGCAGCGCGTTTCGACACCCCGGCACCGGCAAGGTGATGCCCTGGCATCTGAAGCTCGGCGAGCAGATGGTCGATCAGCCGGTGGTGCCGGCGATCTGCAGCAACGACGAGGTCTTCGAGCTGCAAGCCGTGCTCGCCGGCAAGGTGCTGGGGCAGCTGGCGGGCGTCACCGCGCTGCCGTTCATCCGCGACGGGAGGCTGGTCCCCGTCCTCACCGATTGCATGCCCGACTACGGCCACTACCACGTCTACTTCGGCAGCCGGACGTCGCAGCCGCTGCGCGCGCGCGCCTTCATCGACCTCGCGGTGCAGCGCCTCGCCGACAACCCCGAGTACGTGATCGGGGACGAGCATCTGAGGCGCAAGAACGCGCGACGGCGGACGGCGTCGGCGCCGCGAAGGGCGGCGGGCTAGGCCGCGAGCCGAGCTGCTCATCGAACGCGGCAGCGGCGCCTCGCGCGGCTATGCTGCGCCTGTGCGGAAGCCGCCGCTGTCGATTCTCGGATGTTGGCTGTTGTCGGCCTGCGCATTGCTCGCCGGCTGTGCCGGCCTGCCGGAACGCTTGTCGCTGGCGGTGCCGGTGTCGACCGCCATCGATGGCGCCGCGCAGCAGACGCGGCTGGGCGCGACGGCCGACGACGCACTGCGCCGGACCGCCTTCACCTCGGCCTTCAGGCCACTGCCGGTCGGGCCCGAAGCGTACCGGACGCTGATCGAGCTGGCGGCGCAGGCCGAACGATCGCTGGATCTGCAGACCTTCGAGCTGCACGGCGATGCGTCGGGGGCCGGCGTGCTCGCGGCGCTGCGCGATGCGGCCGCGCGCAGTGTGCGGGTGCGCATCCTGATCGACGATCTGCACACCGACGGCGCCGAATCCATGCTGTCGGACCTCGCGGCCTTCGAGCGCGTCGAGGTCCGGCTCGTCAATCCGTTCACCCGGTTGCGCGGCTCGCGCGCGGCCAAGCTGCTGTCGTCGCTGGACGAACTGGAGCGCGTGAACCACCGCATGCACAACAAGCAATTCATTGCCGACAACGCGCTGGCGGTGATCGGCGGACGCAATATCGGCGATGCGTACTACATGCGCGCGGCCACGGGCGTGAATTTCATCGATCTCGACCTGCTCGCCGCCGGCGCGGTGGTGCGCCAGATGTCGGCCTCGTTCGACGAATACTGGAACAGCGAATTCGCGTGGCCGATCGACGCCATCGTTGCTTCCACGGGCGACGCCGCCGCGCGGCGGGTGCGCTTCGATGAGGCTGCGCTGCGACTTGCCTCGCCCGCGCCGGGGCATGCGGTCGTGGCGCAGCCTGCGCAGGCCTTCGGTTCGGTGCCGGACGAATTGCGCGCCGGCGTGCTGCAGATGAGCGGCGCGGATGCCGATGCCGTTGCCGATCCCGCGGACAAGCTGGCCGGCACGCGGGTCGGCAATCGCGCCGGCACGGTGCGCGCGACCATCGGCGCGGCCGGCCTGGCGTCACGCGCCGAAGTCTTCATGGTCAGCACGTACTACATCCCCGGCCGCATCGGCATGGAGTCGTTGCGAACGAACCATTGAAACGGGGTGCGGCTGCGGCTCGTGACCAACTCGCTGGCGGCCACCGACGAGCCTGTGGTGCATGTGGGCTACGCGCACTACCGCAGGGCCTTGTTCGGCGTGAACATGGAGATCGACGAGCTCAGTCCGACGCTGGCGGCACGCGAACTGGGACCGGAACTGCCCGAAGCGACGACCGCTGCAATCCACATGAAGATCATCTTCTTCGATCGAACGAGCGTCTTCGTCGGGTCGATGAATCTCGACGGGCGCTCCGAGCAGTACAACACCGAAGTCGGCGTGATGATTCGCAGCCCCGAGCTGACGAGCCAATTGCTGTCGCTGTTCGACTTCGAGCCGAGTTCCTATCGGGTGGAGCTCGATGCCGACGGACAGCTGCGCTGGACCAGCCGGCAAAGCGAGGTCGTCTACCGCAGCGACCCCGAGGCGGGCGCCATGCGCATGCTGGGCGCCGGCATCATGGGCCTGGCGATCCCGCGCGACTGGCTGTAGGCGTCGACGCCGATCCGGCAGGCCCCCCACGGGAGTTCGCGACAATGCGGCGACGCTTTGCAGCACGCCGTGAGCCGGCATCCGCCGCTGCTCGGCTGGCTGATCTGCCGCGTGCTCGATCCGGGCGGCGAGTTCGCGGCGCGGCCGCTGGGTTGCGCCGCGGCACTCGGCATCGGTTGGTGGCAGGCGCGGCACCGTCCGGCGGCGCGCGGCGCGCGGCGCGCTGCGGCGACAACACCACGCATGTGGCCGACGGGATCTCGCAGACCATGGGTTTCGAGCGCATCCGCGGCGCCTTCGCCGCGTGCAGGGTCGTCGGCCTGGCGATCCGCGGCCCGGAAGGCGAGGCGCTGCGTGTCAAGCTCGATGCGGTGAGCTTCGGCCTGCTCGCGGCGGCTATGCGGTCGCCGCGCCCTCGGGCGTGCGCACCAGCAGCACCGGCACCGGCGCGATGCGGACGGTCTGCTCGGCGTCGCTGCCGAGCAGCATGCGGCCGACGCCGCGCCGGCCGTGGGTGCCGATGACGATCAGTTCGGCGCCCCAGTCCTTGGCCTGCTCGACGATGCGCTCCGAGATGCGCGCCGTCATGCGCTCGATGAGCATCGTCTCGACGTGCTTCGCGCCGGCGGCGACCGCGCGCGCCTTCGCGGCGTCGAGCATGCCCTGCGCCGCCTGCTCGATCGAGTCGATGTCGCGCCCGGTGTCGCGGCCGAGCGCCTCGTAGCCGACGGTGAACGGAATCGGGTCGACGACGTGCACCAGTTGCAGCGCCGAGCCGAAGGCCTTGGCCAGCTCGACCGCTTCGTCCAGGCCGCGTTCGGAGGTCGGGCTGCCGTCGATCGAAACAAGAATGCGCTGGTACATGGTTGTCCTCTGTTGCTGCGGTATCGCAGCAGCAATCCTAACCCGGCGCGGCTCGCGTGCCGCGCGCCGTCGCGGGCGCGGCGCCCGCCGACGGCAGCGGTTGGCGATACCCCGGCGGCCGCACGTCGGGCAGCAGCACGGCGAGCACGCCCAGCAGCGGCAGGAAGGCGCAGATCTGGTAGACGAAGCCGATGCCGAAGCGGTCGGCGATCACGCCGAGCACCGCGGCGCCGATGCCGCCGAGGCCGAAGCTGAAGCCGTAGAACAGACCCGACACCATGCCGATGCGGTTCGTCAGCATGTCCTGCGCGTAGACGATGATCGCCGGGAACGCCGACGCGAGCACCATGCCGATGACGATGCTCAGCGCCACCGTCCACCGCAGGCCGACGTAAGGCAGCGCGAGGGTGAACGGCGCCGCGCCGAGGATCGAGAACCAGATTACGCGCCGGCGGCCGATGCGGTCGCCGAGCGGGCCGCCGACGAGCGTGCCGGCCGCCACCGCGAACAGGAACACGCCGAGCAGGTTCGCCGCGGCGTGCGCCGTCAGGCCGAAGCGGTGCATCAGGTAGAACTCGTAGTAGCTGTTGATGCTCGCGAGGTAGAAGAACTTCGAGAACATCAAGACGAGCAGCACGGCTATCGTGCGCCGGATGACGGGCGCCGGCAGCGGCGGCTGGTCGCCCGGCTCGCGCTTGCGAACGCGATCGTCGATGTGCCGCGCGTACCAGCGGCCGACCTGCAGCAGGATGACGATCGCAAGCAGCGCCGCGAGCCCGAACCAGCCGACGTGCGAGCGCCCGAGCGCGAGCACGATCGCGGCGGCGAGCAGCGGCCCCAGCGCCTGGCCGACGTTGCCGCCGATCTGGAACACCGATTGCGCGAAGCCGAAGCGCCCGCCCGACGCCATGCGTGCGACGCGCGACGACTCGGGGTGGAACACTGACGAGCCGCAGCCGATCAAGCCGACGGCGAGCAGCAGCACCGGATACGACGGCGCGACCGAGAGCAGCAGCAGACCCGAGAGCGTGAAGCACATCCCGACCGGCAGCGAGTAAGGCAGCGGCCGGCGGTCGGTCACCATGCCGACGACCGGCTGCAGCAGCGAGGCCGTCAGCTGGAAGGTCAGCGTGATGACGCCGATCTGGAAGAAGCCGAGGTCGAACTCGCCCTTGAGCAGCGGGTAGATCGCGACGATCACCGACTGCATCATGTCGTTGAGCACGTGCACGAAGCTGACCGCGAAGAGCAGGCTGTAGCGCGTCGCCGAGCGCGGATCGGCCCGCGGTGCGGCGGCTGGCGCTTCGGCGCGGGCAATGGCGGGCTTCATTCGGTGCGGCGCGATTTGTATCGTCTCCCGACACGATCGGATCGCGCTCCCCGCGCGTCTGTACGGCAACGGACAGACACGTGCGCCGCGAAGCGCTCCACTACGGGTACGGCGAGGGGGCCCTCGCCGGGCAGATGCAACTCGGATAGCGAGGAGTCGACGATGAACAAGCACATGAATCTGTTGGCGATCGCATTGGCGATGGGCGGTGTCGCGTTCGGCGGTGTCGCATGGGCGGCGGATGCGCCGACAGCGGCGCAGATGGCGCAGAAGAATCAGGCCGGATCGAACTGGTTCGGCGGGCCGATCTACAGCGGCGCGCCCGCGCTCGAGGTCACGGCTGCGCTCGTGGCAGCGGGCGGCGGGCCGGAAAACTTCAGCTTTGCCACGGCGCTCGTGTCGATGCTCGGCGAGAAAACGGTCAACGCCGAGGTCGCGAAGCTCAACGCGCAGTACGGCGAGCAGAACGTGACGGGCTTCATCAACGGCATGACCTTCGCCGTCAAGGACGGCCTGAAGCGCGCGACCGAAGCCGGCGTCAAGCTGCCGCCGGCGCCGTCCGACCTGAAGGGCGTCAAGCTCGCGCAGACGCTGGTTGCGGCCGGCACGACGGCCGACGGCACATGGTGGTCGGGCTACCTCTTCGACAAGGCCTTGTCGCACGCCATCCACAACCAGGTGATGATGGACATCGACGCCGGCCCGGGCCACGCGGCCGACTTGAACACGCACAAGATCCTGAACCAGGCGATGTACGACGTCGCGCAGGCGTTGAAGGTCAGCGGCGTCAAGCTCGCATCGCTGCACTGAACAGCCGCACGCCGCGAACCGGCGTGCGAATACATGCGGCGCGAGGCGGGCGATAGCGTCCGCCCGCGGGCCGGGATCGCGGCGAATGCGTAGAGTCGGCTGATCCGCAGCAGCCAACCGGGGAGGGTCGTCATGAGCGACACGAACAACGAACTGGCCGGGCCCGATCTCTGCAAAGGCGTCGCGCTTTCGACGCTCGCCGAGTCGGTGCCGCTGCTCGGCCACGCGCAGGGCGAGCCGACGATCGTCGTGCGCCGCGGAGCCGAAGTGTTCGCGATCGGTGCCGTCTGCACCCACTACAGCGGCCCGCTCGCCGAAGGGCTCGTCGAAGGCGACGCGGTGCGCTGCCCCTGGCACCACGCCTGCTTCAGCCTGCGCACCGGCGAGGCGTTGCGCGCGCCGGCGCTGAACCCGGTGGCGTGCCGCAAGGTCGAGTTGCGCGACGGGATGGTCTACGTCGGCGACGCGATCGCACCCGCTGTGAAGCCGCCGCTGCCGGACAAGCCGGGCCTGCCGAAGGCGATCGTCATCATCGGCGGCGGCGCGGCAGGCAACGCGGCGGCCGAGACGCTGCGTCGCGAAGGCTATGCCGGCCGCATCACGCTGCTCAGTGCCGACAGCGACCTGCCGTGCGACCGGCCCAACCTGTCGAAGAGCTATCTCGCCGGCACCGCGCAGGACGACTGGATACCGCTGCGCAGCGCCGAGTTCTATCGCGAGCAGCGCATCGACATCCGGCTCGCTGCGCGCGTCGCCGACATCGACACGAAGAAGCGCGAAGTCGCGCTGAAAGACGGCACGCGCCACGCCTACGACGCGCTGCTGCTCGCGACCGGCGCCGACCCGGTGCGCCTGGGCATCCCCGGCATGGAACTGCCGCACGTCCACCTGCTGCGCACCTGGGCCGACAGCCGTGCGCTCGCCGCCGCGGCGGCGAAAGCGAAGCGCGCGGTCGTCATCGGCGCGAGCTTCATCGGCCTCGAGGTCGCGGCGTCGCTGCGCGCGCGCGGAATCGAGGTCGACGTCGTCGGCCGCGAGACGGTGCTGATGGAGCGCGTGCTCGGGCCCGAGGTCGGCGCCTGCCTGCTCGCGCTGCATCAGGAGCACGGCGTGCGGTTCCACCTGGGCGCGACGCTCGCATCGATCGACGAACGCGCGGTGCTGCTCGCGAGCGGCGAAGCGATCGAGGGCGAGCTCGTCGTCGTCGGCGTCGGCGTGCATCCGGCGCTGGAACTTGCCGAGCGCGCCGGGCTCGCGATCGACCGCGGCGTCGCCGTCGATCGTTATCTGCAGACGAGTGTTGCCGGCATCTATGCGGCGGGCGACATCGCGCGCTGGCCCGACAAGCTCGGCGGCGAGCCGATCCGCGTCGAGCACTGGGTCGTCGCCGAGCGATCGGGGCAGGTCGCGGCGCGCAACATGCTCGGCCGGCAGGAGCCATTCGACCACGTGCCGTTCTTCTGGACCGAGCAGTACGACTTCGTGCTCGGCTACGTCGGCCACGCCGAACGCTTCGACCGCGTCGAGATCGAAGGCTCGCTCGCCGAGCGCAACTGCAAGTTGAGCTACCTGCGCGACGGCAAGACGCTTGCCGTCGCCGTCGTCGGGCGCGATCTCGACGGGCTGCGCAGCGAGGTCGGGTTCGAACGCGCGATCGCCGCCGCAGGCTGACGCCTGCCTTGCCAACGAACCAAACAAGGACAGAACCATGGACAAGCACATGTACCCTGAAGCGTCGATCGAACTGCACCGCCAGCGCACCGCGCTCGCGCCCGAACCGGCGGCGGCGTTCAAGGCGTTCAGCAACGCGGTGTTCGCCGACGGCGCGCTGTCGGCGAAGACGAAGGATCTGATCGCGATCGCCGTCGCCCACACGACGCAGTGCCCGTACTGCATCCGCGGCCACACCGCGAGCGCGCTGCGCCGCGGCGCGACGCAGCAGGAGGTGATGGAGGCGATCTGGGTCGCCGCCGAGATGCGCGCCGGCGCGGCCTACGCGCATTCGAACCTCGCGCTCGACACGATGAACCAGGTCGAGGCGAAGAAGGCCGCCGGCTGAAGGGGAACGATCATGAGCACGCGCATCCCGGCCGCCAACGTGCGGCTCAAGCGGGCCTACGAACCCGCCGCCGGCGACGACGGCACGCGGGTGCTGATCGATCGGCTCTGGCCGCGCGGCGTGAGCAAGGACGAGGCGGCGGTCGACCTGTGGTTGAAGGAGATCGCGCCGAGCACCGAACTGCGCAAGTGGTTCGGCCACGACCCGGCGCTTTGGGCCGAGTTCCAGGAGAAATACACGTCGGAGGTGCGTGCCAACGCGCAGGCTTTCGAGCAACTGCGCGAGCTTGCACGCAAGGGCCGGGTGACGCTCGTCTATTCGGCGCACGACGAAGAGCACAACGACGCCGTCGTGTTGCGCGGCCTGCTGCTCGACGGCGCGAAGGGCCGGGAGACGGGGAGGTAGCCCATTGCAGTGAGTCAACCGATTCGGGCGCGCAATGCCTGAGCCGGCAACCGGAGTCACATCATGTCGATCAAACGTTCGACCTTCGTCGGCGGCCTGCTGGCCGCCGGTCTCGCCAGCGCGCTGGCTCTCGGCCCGGCGGCGGCCGTCGCCGCGCCCGACATCGTGCTCGGCGCCTCGGTGCAGCTCACCGGGCCGCTGGCCAATACCGGGCGCTACTACCGCGACGCCTACCAGTTCGCGATCGACAAGATCAACGCGGCGGGCGGCGTGTCGGTGAACGGCGTCAAGCACCAGCTCGCGTTGAAGCTCTACGACAACCAGTCCGACGTCAACCTGAGCGTTCGCCAGTACACCCAGCTCGTCACGCAGGACAAGGCCAACTTCCTGCTCGGCCCGTTCGCGAGCAACTTCGCGATCGCCGACTCGGCGGTATCCGAGAAGTACCAGGTGCCGATGGTGCAGGGCGGCGGCGCATCCGACCAGATCTTCGCGCGCAACTTCAAGTACATCTTCGGCACGCTCGCCCCGGCGAGCAACTACTTCGGCAGCACGATCGACATGATGCGCACGCTCGAGCCGGCGCCGAAGACCGTCGCGCTGCTCTATGCCGACGATTCGTTCGACGTCTCGGTCGCCGAAGGCACGCGGCCGATGCTGAAGGCCGCCGGCTTCGACATCGTGATGGACGAGCGCTACAGCAGCAACACGAGCGACTTCAGCTCGCTGCTGTCGCAGATCAAGGCGCGCAACGTCGACGTCGTCCTCGTCGCGGGGCACGAGACCGAGATCCTCAACTTCGTGCGCGAGGCCAAGAGCCTGGCCGTGGCGCCCAAGCTCTATGCGTTCACCGTCGGCGTGCCGAGCGCGGACTTTCGCAAGGCGCTCGGCAAGGACGCCGACTACGCCTACGGCATGACCGCCTGGCTGCCGGGTCCGGCGCTGAAGGACCGCTGGTTTGGCGACGCCGCGCAGTTCGCCGCCGCGTACAAGGCGAAGTACGGCTACGACCCCGACTACCACGCCGCGTCGGGCGCCTCCGATGTCGAGGCTATCGTGCAGGCGATCGAGAAGGCCGGCAGCCTCGACCCGAAGAAGGTGCGCGACGCGCTCGCGGCATCGAACTTCGAGAGCCTGTACGGCCCGATCAAGTTCGGCGCCAACGGCCAGATCGACCTGCCGCAGATCGTGATCCAGGTGCAAGACGGCAAGGTCGTCGAGATCTACAACGCCAAGGGCCGCGTCGGCCAGCCGCAGTATCCGATGCCGGCGTGGGACGCGCGGCACATGTAGCAGGCGCACGCAACACCGCATAGCCGCCGCGTGGATCTGCTCGCACAGGTTCTCGTCAACGGCGTCCTGCTGGGCGGGCTGTATGCCGTGATGGCGCTCGGGCTCGCGCTCGTCTGGGGCGTGCTCAACATCGTCAACCTGGCGCACGGCGCGTTCATCATGGTCGGCGGCTATGTGTCGTGGCATCTCTACACCTACCTGCGGATCGACCCGTTCGCGGGCCTGCCGATCACCGCCGCCGCGATGTACGCGCTCGGCTACGCGACGCAGCGCGGCGTGCTGAATCTGATCGTGCGCGCGCCGATGTTCAACACGCTGCTGGTCACCTTCGGCCTCGAGGTGCTGCTGACGTATCTGGCGCAGCTCGCGTTCTCGGCCGACTTTCGCGCCATCAACCCGGCCTACGCCGGCACCCACTGGCAGTGGGGGCCGGTCGTGCTGCCGGTGGTGTGGATGGCGGCGTTCGGCATGGCCGTCGGGCTCACCGTCGGCATGTGGCTCTTCCTGCTGCACACCCGGCTCGGCCGCGCGATCCGGGCGACGGCGCAAAACCTCGTCGCGTCGCGGCTCTATGGCGTCGAGCCGCGCCATCTGTACGCGACGACGTTCGGGATCGGCATCGCGCTGGCCGGTGCGGCGGGGGGCCTCTATGCAACGGTGTCGCAGCTCAACCCCTACATCGGCGCCGCGCTGACCGCCAAGTCGTTCGCGATCGCGATCATCGGCGGGCTCGACAACCCGCTCGGCGTCCTCGTCGGCGGGCTCTTCCTCGGCATCGTCGAATCGCTGACGACGCTCTACATCGGCCCGACCTACGCCGACGTCGCGAGCTTCGGCATCCTCGTCCTCGTGCTCGTCGTGCGGCCGACCGGGCTGCTCGGGAAGGCGGCATGAAGCACTGGCGCATCGCGCTCGGCAGCGCGGTGTTCGCGGGGCTTGTGCTGCTTCCGTGGTACGGCTCGGACGTGATGATCCAGTTCGGCATCAGCGCGCTGCTGCTGGCGGTGCTGGCGCAGGGCTGGAACATCATCGGCGGCTACACCGGCTATCCGTCGTTCGGCAACTCGGTCTTCTACGGCCTGGGCGCCTACGGCGTCGCGATCGCGATGGTGCAGTGGCACCTGCCGTTCGGCGCCGGCCTCGCGTTCGGCGCGCTGCTCGCGGTCGTCTTCGCCGTGCTGCTCGGCATCCCGGTGCTGCGCCTGAAGGGCCACTACTTCGCGATCGCGACGCTCGCGCTGTCGCAGGTGATGACGGCGATCGTCTCCAACATCCCGCTTGCCGGCCAGAACATCGGTCTCGTGCTGCCGCCGCTGAACGACGACCGGCTCTTCTATCTGCTCGCGCTCGCGCTGCTGACAGTCACGACGGCGTCGATCTTCTGGCTCACGCGCAGCCGCTTCGGCTTCGGCCTGATCGCGATCCGCGAGGACGAGGAAGGCGCCGCGGTGATGGGCGTCAACACGACGCTCTACAAGGTGCTCGCGTTCGCGCTGTCGGGCTTGTTCAGCGCGCTGGCCGGCGGCATCCACGCCTACTGGATCACCTTCCTCGATCCGGAGAGCGCGTTCGACATCAGCCTGAACGTGAAGATGATCATCATGGCGGTGTTCGGCGGCGCCGGCACGGTGCTCGGCCCGGTCTTCGGCGCGCTGTCGCTCGCGGCGATCTCCGAGCTGCTCGCGAGCGAGGTGACGAGCATCGCGGGCCTCTTCTTCGGCATCGTCATCGTCGCCGCCGTCGTGCTGATGCCGCGCGGGCTCGCTGACATGCTGCGCCGCATCCGCCGCGCCGGCTGGCACTACTTCGCCGAGAACATTCGGGCGAACCGGATATGACGGCCGCCCCGCTGCTCGAGGTGAAGCGCGCGACGCGGCGCTTCGGCGGTCTGATCGCCGTCAACGACGTGAGCTTCACGCTCGCGCCGGGCGAGATTCTCGGCCTGATCGGCCCGAACGGCGCCGGCAAGACGACGCTCGTCAGCCTCGTCAGCGGCACGCTCGAGCCGAGCGAGGGCGAGGTGCTGTTCCACGGCAAGGCGATCACCGCGCTGCCGGCGTTTCGCCGCGCGCGGCTCGGCATCGGCCGCACCTTCCAGATCATGCGGCCGTTCCCGGGCCTTTCGGTGCAGGACAACGTCGCCGTCGGCGCCCTCTTCGGGCGCGGCGGCTCGCAGCTGCGCATCGCGCGCGAGCAGGCGCGTCGCTGCCTCGACTTCGTCGGCCTGGGCGCGCTTGCCGCGCGGCGCGCCGACGAGCTCGGTGGCCCGGGACGCAAGCGCCTGGAGCTTGCGAAGGCGCTTGCGATGCAGCCCAGGGTGCTGCTGTGCGACGAGGTGATGGCCGGGCTCAACCATGTCGAGATCGACGAGGTGATCGCGATCATCCGCAAGCTGCGCGACGAGGGCATCGCGATCCTCGTCATCGAGCACGTCATCAAGGCGATCAAGAGCCTCTCGGACCGCCTGCTCGTGCTGCACCACGGCGAGAAGATCGCCGACGGCACGCCCGACGCCGTGCTGGCCGACCCGACCGTGGTGCAGGCCTACCTCGGCAGGCAGCGCAAATGACGAGCCCCGAAGGCAGCCGCCCACTGCTGAAGGTCGAGAAGCTTTGCGCCGGCTATGGCGCGCTGCCGGTGCTGCACGACGTCTCGCTCGAGGTGCACCGCGCCGAGATGGTCGCGCTGATCGGCAGTAACGGCGCCGGCAAGACGACGCTGCTGCGCGTGCTGTCACGCCTGCTGCCATGCAGCGGCGCGATCTCGTTCGACGGCCGCGACCTGACGCCGATGACGCCCGACGAGGTGTTCGGCCTCGGCCTCGTGCAGGTGCCCGAGGGCCGCCAGCTGTTCGACCGCATGACGGTGCAGGACAACCTGCTGATGGGCAGCTACCGGCGCACCGACAAGGCGGCGATCGCGTGCGATCTCGAGCGCATGTACGCGATGTTCCCGCAGCTTGCCGACCGCAGGCGCCAGCTCGCCGGCAGCATGTCGGGCGGCGAGCAGCAGATGTGCGCGATGGCGCGCGCGCTGATGGCCGCGCCGGTGCTGATGATGATCGACGAGATGAGCCTCGGCCTCGCGCCGGTGATCGTCGAACAGCTCGTCGAGGTGCTCGAGGCGATCCGCAACGACGGCGTCACCGTCCTGCTCGTCGAGCAGGACGTGCAGATCGCGCTGTCCTGCGTCGACCGCGGCTACGTTGTCGAGACCGGCCGCATCGTCCACAGCGGCGCGGCGAAGGACCTGATCGACGACCCGGCGGTGCGGCAGGCGTATCTGGGGGTGTAGCGCGATCGCGTTCGGCGGCGTGCGTGCGTCATGTCAAGGGGAGCGGTGTTCTCGTGATGCCGACTCGTGATGCCGATTCGTGATCAGCACACACCTGGAGATGGCAGCAAACGGCGCGTTCCGGTCCATCGCGCTGGCATGTCGGACGACAGCCGGCTGCTGCATGCTGACCTCCGCGCGCGCATTCGGATGACTACTCACGACCCATTGCCGTCCATCGGGTCGCTCCAAACCTGCCCGATGCCCAAGCCGGATTTCATCGCGCCGCGCATCTACGAAGCGGCCGTTCGTGACCTCCGGCGGCCGGCCACGAAGAGCCGTGTGCCATGGTTGGCCTCCCGGAGGTCTGCATCGTCGCTGCGCCGCCAAGGCGTCTTGCATCGATCGAACGGGCCTGTCGATAATCGCGTTCTGGCGACTACTCCCAAGACGCATCGGAATCCAGGTGCCGTGCCAGCTCCATGGCGTCGTGCAACACCCGACCGACAACGACCAGGCCGGGCTGCAGACGATAGACAAGAAAGTGGCGTGGTCGGTGGACGACCCCCACACCGGGTTTCGTGTGTTCCCGGCTCAGTCGCAGGTGCCAAGATCGAACACCTGCACCAAGTTCGGGCCGCGCGAAACTGCCCGGTCTGTCGGGCTGGCTTGCCACGTCGCGGAGCGCGGCGACGATCAGGCTCTCGTAGCGCAGTCGGGCGACCTCACCGAAACGCTCATGTGTCCAAGCGAGGATTTCGAGCACATCGCCCTGCGCTGCTTCAGACAGGCGATAGCGAAACATCAACTCGCCGTCTTGGCAGCCTGCGCAGCACGGCGACCCAGCTGCCCGACGAAGTCGTCGAGCCGATCATCGGCAACATCCGCATACCGCCCTGCGGACACATCCGCCCAGCCCTGGCGGGCTGCCTGCTTCAGGGCCTTGAGCTTGGCATCCTCGTGGCGCTCCCGCTCCTCGACGAGGCGCAGCCCATCTCGCAGTACTTCGCTCGCGTTCTGGTAGCGACCGGAGTGCACCAGGTCTTCAACCAGCTGCTGTTGATGTTCGCTCAGAACGACGTTGCGGGTAGGCATGCTGCGGGACTCCAAAGACTGCGAGCAACAAGCCCGCTTGGCTGGCGTTGGCAGATTATGCCAAGTTGGGCCGCACAGCCGAAGGCCTCCGCTGCCAACGACAGGTTGTGAGCAAGCAAAACGACCGAGTCAGAGTCGACAGCGGGTCGGGACACGACAGGCGCCTATCCGAGTTGAACGCCGAAAGGCAGCCCTTGAAGTTGCTCCTTCCCGAACCAGCCGTTCGTCGCTGAGCGCAGACGACCGGTAGCGGGCGCTCGGGCCGGCCGCCACGACCGTCGCCTTCGGCTACTGAGGCGACTGTCGAGTGTGCTCGAATGCTTCCTGCCTAAGCGGCGGGGAGGGTAGTCGGCACCCGAGTTTGACGAGGGAGTACGATCTACACGAGAACCAGCGGGGCCTGCATAGAACTTCGACAGCGGGCCAGACATCGCGCTGCACCATGCCGCCGAGAGACGCTGCAGGCCGGCCTCCAGAGGGCGAAGGCCAGCAGCACCTGTCGCACTTGATAGGGCCTGGCCTTGCCTTTGTCGTTCTGAATGTCGATTCGCGGATCGCCCGCCCAGGGCGTCTTGAAAATCGCGTGACTCGTTGCGGACTGCGTGGCTTGCCGAAGAACTCCCGGCACACCTTCTCCAGATCGGCGAAGCGGACATTGGCCGGTTCGCGCCGCATTTGCTCGAGGATCCTGGCCGTGGCTGCCACGGCCAATGGGGTCAATATTGAGACCGAGACTCAATGGACGAACGCGTTGCCGGCCATGCAAGCTTGCGGCGCGCGCGACTCACATGGCGATGGGGCGCGCAAGACCGGGCGGCGGGCGCCCTTGGTGCCCTTGGTGTCTCGGTTCGCTCAAGCCGGCATCGAATCGGCCGCTGATCGCTCGCTGCTGCGCCAGTAGCCGCGGCGTTCGTGATGGCGGTACAGCCGCCGCTCGTGCTCGCGGTCGGGCGGCGCGGCGCGATCGTAGGGCGGCGCGTCCTTCACGGCGCGGCGGGCGAGCGCGATCGAGACCGTCCCCTCGAGCCAACTGATGTCGTCGATCCACTGCGGCGCGACGAGCACGTCGTGCCCGAGCCACCAATCGCTGGTGTTGATGACGAGGTAGCGGATCACCCAGCTCTGGTCGTCGACGATCAGGCCGTCGACGTGGCCGATGTCGCCGTCGGCCGCGTGCACGCGATAGTTCATCACGGCGTCGCAGGCGCGCAGGTGCGGGTCGTCGCCGCGCTCGCGGTGCATCTCGCGCTGCGCCTGCACGAACGCGCTTTCGCCCGCCGCGCCGCCGATGCCGTGCAGGGCGCCTTCGGGCCGGCTGTCGCGCCACACGCCGGGCCCGCCCCAGTAGAACGGGAAGCCGTAATAGGTGTACTGCTCGATCTCGTGCTGGCGCGACACCGGCTTGCTCGTGTCGACGTCCGGGCTGTCTCGCACCAGCGCTCGAGACAGCGAGATCGGCAGCCGCCGCGCGCTCCAGTCGGGGTTGCCGATCGAAAGCGGCGAGACGAGGACGCGCCGGCCCTTCAGCCAGGGGTCGGTGTCGACGACGAGGAAGCGGATCGCCCATTCGCGGTCGTCGAAATAGAAGTCGCGCACATGGCCTATCGGGCCGTCGGTCGCCTCCACCGAAAAGCCGCGCAGTTCATTGATGTCGTGCAACATGATTGGGGCTCCTTCGACGGGTTGGAAGATCAGGCTTCGATCGCGCTGCGTGCAGCTCTACAGGTAGCCGCCGGTCGGATAGCCGCCGATCGGGATCGACAGCGCGCGGCTATCCTCGACGCCGCGCACGCCTTCGATGTTCTGCGCGGCGACGCGTGCCGCCAGTTTCTCTTCTTCGTCCTCGACTTCGCCAGAGAAATCGACGATGCCGTTGCGCACGCTCACCTTGCTGCGATCCGCACGCCACCAGGGCTGCGCTTCGAGCTCGGCGCGCAGCGCGCGCAGGATCGCGGCGTCGCAGCGCGCGCGCGGCTTGCGCGTGCGCTTCGCACCGGCGACGAGCGCGCGCAGGAAATCCGAACGGCTGACGATGCCCACCACCTTGCCCGCGTCGACGACCGGTGCCTGCTTGATCTTGTGTTCCTCGAACAGCGCCGCAATATCCGAAGCAGATGTGTCTTCGCTGACGGCGACGACACGCTTCGTCATGACGTCTCGGACTTTCATCGCATGGGCTTCGACATAGTTCATCGGCGCGCTGTCGGCCGCGAACACGCGCCGCCACCACGAGCGCACCGGCACCTCGCGCTGGGTGCCGATCTCGTAGCGGTGCATCAGATCGGCCTCGCTGACGATGCCCACGAGGGCGCCGCCATCGAGCACCGGAAGCGCCGTGATGCGCTTGCGCACCATCGTCGCCGCCGCTTCGATGACCGAGGTTTCGGGGGCGGCGCTGATGACGCCGCTCGTCATGATGTCTTTCGCACGCATTTCGAAGCTCCTGTGTCGCGCGCGACCGCCGCCCCACGTTCTTGCGCCGCTGTACGCCGCGCATTGACGGTCGATCGCATGCGGACACTGTGCGGCCGCGAGGTTGGCCTGTCTGTGCGCTGGCGGACAAAGCCGCGCCGCGGCATCGGGCCGGCTTCAGCGAGGGCGGTGTAGACATGCCCGACCTGAACGACATGATGATCTTCGCCCGCGTCGTCGCGGCGAACGGCTTCGCGCAGGCGGCGCGCGAGCTCGGCATGTCCAAGTCGCGCGTCAGCAAGAGCGTCGCGCGGCTCGAGCAATCGCTCGGCGTGCGGCTGCTCAACCGCAGCACCCGCGGCATGAGCCTGACCGAGATCGGTGCCGCCTACCACAAGCACTGCGTCCACATCGCCGACGAAGCGGCGCAGGCCGCCGACCTCGTCGGCGAACTGCGGGCCGAGCCCGTCGGCGTGCTGCGGATCAGCTGCCCGGTCGCGTTCGGCAGGCTGCACGTCGCGCCCGCTGTTGCCAGCTATCTGGCGAGTCATCCGAAGATGCGGATCGATCTGTCGACGACCGACCGGCTCGTCGATCTGACGAGCGAAGGTTTCGATCTCGCGATCCGCATCGTGCGCGAGCCCGATCTGCATCTCGTCGCCCGCAGGCTGGCCGCGGTGCGGCGCGTGATCTGCGCGACGCCGGGGTATTTCGCGCGCCACGGCGTGCCGAAGTCGCCGCAGGATCTGGCGCATCACAACTGCCTGCACTACACGCACTTCGGCAGCCAGGGCCAGTGGCGGCTGCAGGGCGCGGGCGGCCAGATCGCGGTCGCCGTCGAAGGCTCGCTCTCGGTCAACGACGACGATGTGCTCGGCCAGGCAGTGCTCGCTGGCCTCGGGATCGCGCTGCTGCCGACCTTCCTTGTCGCCGACGAGCTTCGCTCCGGGCTGCTGCGGCCGGTGCTGTCGAAGTTCGTGCTGCCGGAACGAACGATCCACGCGGTGCACCTGCCCAACCCGAACCTTCCGGCCAAGGTCCGCGGTTTCATCGACCATCTGCAGGGCCAGATCGGGCGCCCTGCGTACTGGGATCGGCCGTTGCGGCAGGCGCCGGTGCCGGCCGAGGCCGCGCTCGCTTGACATCGCGCAAATCGCCGTGAACCGCGCGCGCCACAGCCATTGTTTCGCTGCGGGAAACAACGGGATTCGCCTGGCGCTCTTCACGCGCGCATGGGGACCGGCTACGCTCCCGGTTCCGGTCCGCGGCCGATCGCTGCCCGGCGCCGCAGCACTTGGCGGGGTGCCGCGCGACACGACTCGAAAGGAGACGAGATGCCAGTCCTGCATTGGCAGCCGCAAAACGCGTTGCTCGCGGCCTTGCCCGATGACGCCAGGCTGCGCCTGAGCACCCAGCTCGAGCGCGTGCAGATGCCGCCCGGGGCAGTGCTGTGCGAGCCGGGCATGCCGGCGCGCGATGTCTACTTCCCCGAGACCTCGGTCGTCGAGATCGGCTATGCATTCACCGACGGCAGCGCCGCCGAGGTCGCCCTCGTCGGCAACGAGGGGGTCGTCGGCGTGCGGCTGCTGATGGGCGCGGCAAGCCTGAACGTGCGCGCGATCGTGCAAAGCGTCGGCGCGGGCTTCAGGCTTTCGGCCAAGGCGCTGTCGCAGGAGATGGAGCGCAGCCCAGCGCTGACGCACGCGATATTGACCTACGTCGCATCCTTCATCGAGCAGATCGTCCAGAGTGCGGCGTTGAACCGGCATGGCAGCGTCGAGCAACTCGTCTGCCGCCTGCTGCTGCAGAGCCTGGATCGGACGGCGGGCAACGAGCTGGCGATGACGCACGAGGCGATCGCCGACGCGCTCGGCGTCAAGCGTGAAGGCGTCACCGAAGCCGCCGGGCGCCTGCGCGCGCAGGGTGCGATCAGCTATCGGCGCGGCCACATCACAGTGCTCGACCGGCGCATCCTCGAAGGCATTGCCGGCGAGTGCTACAGCAGGAACCCCGGCGGGCCGCCACTGGCGGACCGCGAGATTGCGTGAGGGCAACCATGACGACGTGCTTCATTCCGTGGGCCGATCTCGCGTTCGAGCAAGTGCAGGCGTGGCAGCGCACGGCCTTCTTCATGCTCGGCTGCATCGAGCGCGAGCATCTTGTCGCGCTACGCGCGCTCGGCATGGCCTGGCCCGGCGTCTCGGGCGGCGTCCCGGACGACGCGCCGCCGGTCCGGCTTGACATTGCGTCGACGCCTGCCGCGTCGCGGACCGGCGCCGGCGCGCACAGCGCGAACGCCCCGATTTTCGATCGTGTCCGGCTTCGTCGCGGAAGTCCCGGCTGAACTGCCGCCGGCGCTTCGGCGCAGGCCTGCAATACGCCCACATCCCAGTGCGAGATATGTGGCGCGGGTTGTCATCTGGCCCGTGCGCCGATAACATCCACAACATGATCTCGGGCTTGTTGATCGTCGCGCAGCGCGCCGCACTTGGCCAGGCGACCGCATCGGTCCGCCGGCCGGCGTGCCGCCTCGTCGTGTCGAGCCGGACGGGCATTCCGATGCCTCAGCCGGCCGCACAGTCCTGAGCCCGGCGATCACCCCCACCCCTACTGCGCAAACCTCCGATCGCCGGGCCTGAAGCTTCAGCCCGCGCATCGGCCTGTGCCTGCTCGACGCAGCGCAGCGCCTCATCCCGAGGAGTTGCATCATGAAGACCCTGACGCTCGAGCGCACGCTCACCGAACTGGACCACGTCCGCCTCACCAACCTCGTTCAACGCCAGAAGGGCGGACGAACCGTGCCGTCGGCGCCGATGCCGATCGAGGACGTGCTCGACATGGCCGACGTCGTGCCTTCGCGCGAGATGGCGCCCGATATCGTCACGATGTATTCGCGCGTCCAGCTCGAGGACGTGCACTCGGGCGCGCGAAGCGAGCTGACGCTGTGCTATCCGGCGGATGCCGACGCCGGCGCGGGCTTCGTCTCGGTGCTTTCGCCGATCGGCTGGAGCCTGCTCGGCCAGCGTGCCGGCAGCGTCGTGCGCTGGCCGTCGCCGGCGGGCGGCGAACTTGCGGCGACGATCGTCGCGATCGTCTTTCAGCCCGAGTCGAGCGGCGATTTCGCGATGTAGCCGCCGGCCGCGGCGCCGCGGATGCGCTGCGGCCGATAAGCATGCTGCAGTGTCACATTAGCGGGGCGGCCGCGGCGCGCCTTTGCAAAGCCGGTCAAACTCGAACCATCCATCAGCGTTCGAGGACACGACCATGAATGCACTCGACAGCACCGCGACCCTGAAGACCGCAGCGGACAGCGCGCGCTATATCAGTCTGGCCAGGCTCGCCGCGAAGACCGGCGCGGATATCGGCCGCCTGCCGCATACGGTGAAGATCCTGCTCGAGAATATCGCGCGCCGGGCCGGCGGGCGCGACGTATCGGTCGCCGATGTGCAGTCGCTTGCCCGCTGGCCGAACGGTGGCGAGGCGTCGCTCGCGTTCATGCCGGCGCGGGTGCTGATGCAGGATTTCACCGGCGTGCCGGCGGTCGTCGACCTCGCCGCGATGCGCAGCGCCGTGGCGCGCTCCGGCGGCGATGCGCGGCGCGTCAACCCGTTCGTGCCGGTCGATCTGGTGATCGACCATTCGGTGCAGGTCGATCGCTTCGGCACGCCTGATGCCTACGCCGCCAATCTCGAGTGGGAGTACAAGCGCAACCGCGAACGCTACGCGTTGCTCAACTGGGCGCAGCAGGCGTTCAAGGGTTTTCGCGTCGTGCCGCCCGGCATGGGCATCTGCCACCAGGTGAATCTCGAGCACCTCGGCCAGGTCGTCATCGAGCGCGACGGCTGGGTCTTTCCCGACACCCTCGTCGGCACCGATTCGCACACGCCGATGATCAACGGCCTGGGTGTGCTCGGCTGGGGTGTCGGCGGCATCGAGGCCGAGGCGGCGATGCTCGGCCAGCCGATGTTCCTGCCCAAGCCCGTCGTCGTCGGCATCCGCACTCGCGGCCAGTTGCCGCCCGGCACGACGGCGACCGACCTCGTGCTGACGATGACGCAGATGCTCAGGAAGCACGGCGTCGTCGGCAAATTCGTCGAATTCTTCGGCCCGGGCCTCTCGAGCCTCGCGATCGCCGACCGCGCGACGCTTGCCAACATGTCGCCCGAGGGCGGCGCGACGGCGACGCTGTTCCCGGTCGATGCGAGGACGCTCGAATACCTGCGCCTGACCGGGCGCGGCGCGGCCGCCGATCTGGCCGAGCGCTATGCGCGCGAACAGGGCCTGTTCCGCACCGACGACGACGCCGAGCCCGCCTTCAGCGAGGTGCTCGACCTCGACCTCGGCAGCGTCGAGCCGAGCATCGCCGGCCCGAAGCGCCCGCAGGATCGCGTCTCGCTTTCGGGCGTCGCGCAGTCGTTCAGATCGGGCATCGGCGGCGCGGCGGCCGAAGTCAGCGCCAGGCAGATCTCGAGGCTGGATGACGAGCACGACGCGAAGGCGGGCGAGGTGCTGAAGGCGTCGCCCGAGCATTTGCATGAGCCGCTGTCCGCGGCGTCGGTGACGCACGGCTCGGTCGTCATCGCCGCCATCACGAGCTGCACGAATACGTCGAACCCGTCGGTGATGATTGCCGCCGGGCTGCTCGCGAAGAAGGCGGTCGAGGCCGGGCTGCAGGTCAAGCCGTGGGTCAAGACGTCGCTTGCGCCCGGTTCGCGCGTCGTCACCGACTACCTCGACCGGGCCGGGCTCACGCCCTACCTCGAGAAGCTCGGCTTCGCCCTCGTCGGCTACGGCTGCACGACGTGCATCGGCAATTCGGGCCCGCTGCCCGACGAGGTCGCGAAGGCCGTCGCCGGCAAGGATCTGGCGGTTGCGTCGGTGCTTTCGGGCAACCGCAATTTCGAGGGCCGCATCCACGCCCAGGTGAAGGCGAGCTACCTCGCCTCGCCGCCGCTCGTCGTCGCCTATGCGCTCGCCGGCACCGTGCTGTGCGACATGACGACCGACGCGCTCGGCGCCGGCAAGAACGGCAAGGCGGTGTACCTGAAGGATCTCTGGCCGAGCGCGGCGGAGGTGCAGGCGCTCGTCGCCTCGTCGCTCACGAATGCGCAGTTCGACAAGGAATACGGCCGCATCTTCGAAGGCGACGCCAAGTGGAAGAGCATGCCGGCGCCGACCGGCGAGCTGTTCGCGTGGGACGCGCAGTCGACCTATGTTCGCGAGCCGCCGTTCTTCATCGATTTCGCGCCCGAGCCGGCGCCGTTCGCCGATATCCTCGGCGCGCGCGCGCTGGCCGTGCTCGGCGACTCGATCACGACCGACCACATCTCGCCGGCCGGCGCGATCGGCGCCGCGTCGCCGGCCGGCCGATATCTCGTCGAACACGGCGTCGCGGCGGACGAGTTCAACAGCTTCGGCTCGCGCCGCGGCAATCACGAAGTCATGATGCGCGGCACCTTCGGCAATATCCGGCTGCGCAACCAGATGGTGCCCGGTGCCGAGGGTCCGTGGACGAGGCATGTGCCGAGTGGCGAGAAGATGAGCATCTACGACGCCTCGATGCGCTATCAACGGGAAGGCACGCCGCTCGTCGTCATCGCCGGCGCCGAATACGGATCGGGCAGTTCGCGCGACTGGGCGGCCAAGGGCTCGGCACTGCTCGGCATCAAGGCGATCATCGCGCGCGGCTACGAGCGCATCCACCGCAGCAACCTCGTCTGCATGGGCGTGCTGCCACTGCAGTTCCAGGACGGCGACTCGGCCCAGTCGCTCGCGCTCGACGGCAGCGAGACCTATGCGATCACCGGCATCGCCGGCGGCATCGAGCCCGGGCAGCTCGCCAGGGTCGGCGTGACGCGCCAGGACGGATCGCAGACGACGTTCGATGCGATCGTTCGGATCGACGCCCACGCCGAGGTCGAATATTTCCGCCACGGCGGCATCCTGCAGATGGTGCTGCGCCATCTGCTGACGCAGTGAAGCGGGGCGTGGGCCGTTACAGCAGCCATTCGATCGGCAGCCACGAGATCAGCCAGACCAGGGCGCGCTTGCCGGCGGACGTCTGCGGCTCGTGATGATGAATGCGCGCCGGCCCGTCGGGTGTCGCGCGGTCCTGCCATTCGATGCGGCCCGCGCCGTCCAGGCGCAGCGCATAGCTCTGGGCCGCCAGTTCATGCTCGAACGCGGCGCCGATCTGTGCGGCCATCCGCCTGCTTTCGATCACGAATCCGGATTCGGTATTCAGGGCCGCGGAGCGCGGGTCGAGGTTGAACGAACCGACGAAGATGCGCTCGCCATCGACGGCAAATGTCTTCGCGTGCAGACTTGCGCTGGAACTGCCCGTCAGCCTGCGAAAGAAGGTGCGCGACGATCGCGGCGCGATGCCGTCGGGCTTGAGTTCGAAGAGGCGCAGCCCGCTGCGCAGCAGCGCGCGGCGGCGCTTCGCATAGCCGGCATGGACGACCGGCACGTCGGTCGCGGCGAGCGAGTTCGTCAGCACGCTGACCGCGACGCCGCCCGCGGCCTGGGCGCCGAGCGCCGCCGCGCCGCTCGCCGTGGGCACGAAATAGGGCGAGACCAGGAGCAGTTCCTTGCGCGGCGCACCGAGCACTTCGCCCAGCCGCCGCGCCAGCCACTCGCGCTTTCTTGCCTTGCCGAGCACCTTGGCCGGGCTGTCGCTCACCAGCTTGACATCGGTCCACTCGAGCGCGAGCTCCACCGCGGCCAGACGCTGGATGTGGTCTGAGCGAGCCAGGGCTTCTCGATACGGCGCCGCGGCCGGGCTCTCGCAGATCCGGTCCTCTCTCTCGAGGGTCCGCGCCAGCGCATCCGGGTCCGGCCGGGGCAGCAGCGATGCGATCGGATAGGCCGACGCGCTCGTCCAGTAGCGCTCGAAGTCGGCGCAGACATCGGGCACGACGGCGCCCACCGCGAGCACGTCCATGTCGACGAAGGAGATCTCCTGGCCGGCATCGAAATATTCGTCCCCGACATTGCGCCCGCCGACGATCGTGACCTGGCGGTCGGCGGTGAAGGACTTGTTGTGCATGCGCCGGTTGAGCCGGCCGAAGTCGGTCAGATAGCCGAGCCAGCGCCAGTCGCGCTGCACGAACGGGTTGAAAAGCCGCACCTCGACGTTCGGATGGCTGTCGAGCGCGCACAGTCCGGCGTCCATACCGCGCGTATTGTTGTCGTCCAGCAGCAGGCGCACGCGCACGCCGCGCTCGGCGGCGCGATGCAGCGCCCGCATCAGCAGCGTTCCGGTCAGATCGGGGTGCCAGATGTAGTACTGCACGTCCAGGCTCGATTCGGCCGCCTCGGCAAGCAGCATGCGCGTCGCGAAGGCGTCATGGCCCTCCGTCAGCGCCAGGACGCCGGATTGCCCCGGGTGCAAGCGCTCGAGGCGTTCCGTGGCGCGTCCGAGCCGGGTCGCGTCGGTATCTTCGACGCTGGGCGATGCGGCGTGCGCCGCGAGCCGCGGCAGGGTCGGCAGGCCCAGCAGCGCGGCGAGTCGCGTCAGGGCGTTCATGCGGTCCGGCGCAAAGGGCCCCGCGTCGCTGCGGCACGCTGCCGAAGGCACCCGCCGGGCGGCATCAGGCGGACGTCGCGGTGGATACGAGCACGTCGCCCGCCGATTCGGCGAGCACGTGCGAGGTGACACTGCCGAGCAGCAGTTCTTCGGCCATATTCTGGCCATGCTTGCCGACGACGACCAGGTCGCAGCCGTATTCCAGTTCGTTCTCGACGATGGCAAGCGATGGATCGCCGCGCGGCAGGCAGGGCGTCCATTGCCCGGGTCCGAGGCCGGCGCGCGCCGCAAGCGCATGGAGCTGACGCTCGGCCGCCTGCCAGGCCTGTTCGCGATAGTGATTGATCGTCGCGTCGGGCACGCTCGCGTAGCGCAGCTTGCCTTCGAACGGCACGTCGTACGCGCTGAGCAGGACGATCTGCGCGCCCGGCGCGACCCTGCGCGCCAGCTCGACGAGCGGGGCCGACCAGGCCGAGAAATCGACCGCCACCAGGACGCGCCGGTACGGCTCGTGCGCGCGCTGCTTGACGACGAGCATCGGCCGCGTCGACTTGCGCAGCAGCCGCTCCGCGGTCGAGCCGAGCATCAGACGGCGCAGAAAGCCCTTGCCGCGGGCGCCGAGCACGACCAGATCGGCGGCCATCGCGTCGGCCGTGCGCGTGACCTCGTCGGCGACGCTGCCTTGCAGCAGCGCGGCGTCGGCCTGCACTTCGTATTCCGCGGCCAGGCGTTCGGCAAGTGTCTGCAGTTCCAGCCGCGTCGCCTCGACGAGCTTGGCTTCGAGCTCGCTGCCCAGGCCGATCAGGCTCTGCAATTGGGCGGCGACGCCGGCGCCGAGCACATGCACCAGCCGCAAGGGCGAGCCCGACATCTTCGCCAGCCCGGCGGCGCGATCGGCTGCCTGCTGGGCCGGGCCCGACATGTCGGTGGCGACGAGGATATTCTTCAGCGGGCTCATGAGGCTGGCTCCTGCGGTCACTGCGCCGAGCCTAACAGCCCGGCGATGTCCGATCGCGTCCCGGCGTCAACCGCGAAGGTCTGACCCTGCGTGCGGGATCGCTGCCGGTTCGATGAGGGCGGTGCTTGTCAACACGGCGAAGGGGGCCGGCAGCAGCGGGCTCCGCAGGCCGCCGCAAAACCGCACATACTCGGCGTGCGGTCCTTGCTGCAGCAGGAGTTGGCAGAGTGACGAAGTTGATGCCCGGCGCTTTATCCGGGCAGGGCGCAGGCCCGTCCGGTGCCGGGGCGTGCGGGCGCGCGGGTGAAGAGCGCCTGGACGAACTGCTGCGTGCGGTGCGCGCCTGCCGCGTCTGCGCCGCGCAGTTGCCGCTCGGGCCGCGTCCGGTGCTGCAGGCGGGCGCCTCGGCGCGCATCCTGATCGTCGGCCAGGCGCCCGGCGCCAAGGTCCACGCAAGCGGCATCCCCTGGAGCGACGCCAGCGGCGAGCGTCTGCGCGCCTGGATGGGGATCGCGGCGAGCGAGTTCTACGATGCGAGCCGGATCGCGATCATGCCGATGGGCTTTTGCTATCCGGGCCGGGGCGCGAGCGGCGACCTGCCGCCCAGGCGCGAGTGCGCCCCGCTGTGGCACGACCGGCTGCTGGCGCAGATGCCGCACATCGAACTGACGCTGCTCGTCGGCGGCTACGCGCAGGCCCGCTTTCTGAAGCGCGCCGGCCACATCTCGCTGACGGCGACGATGCGCGACTGGCGGGCGCTCGCACCGCACATCATCCCGCTGCCGCATCCTTCGCCGCGCAATGTCGCGTGGTTCAAGGCGAACCCCTGGTTCGACGGCGAGGTGCTGCCGCAGTTGCAGCGCAGCGTGCGCCGGCTGCTCGGCAAGCAGCATGCCTGAGCCGATGCGCGCGGCGCGGGCGCCATGCCAGGTGCTGACGGTCGGCCATTCGACGCGGCACATCGAGAAGTTCATCGCCCTGCTCACCGGTCACGCCGTGACGCTGCTGTTCGATGTGCGCACCGTGCCGCGATCCCGGCACAACCCGCAGTTCGACGCCGACGCGCTTGCCGCGAGCCTTGCCGCGGCAGGGGTCGGCTATGCGCACGCGCCGGGCCTCGGCGGCTTTCGGCAGGCGACGCCCGGATCGCCGAATACCGGCTGGCGCAACCTTTCGTTCCGCGGCTATGCCGACTACATGCAGGGCGCGGTGTTCGAGCAGGAACTGATCGGCCTGATCGAACTGGCGCGGTGCGAGCGCGTCGCGCTGATGTGCGCCGAGGCGGTGCCGTGGCGCTGCCATCGTTCGCTGATCGCCGATGCGCTCCTGGTGCACGGCGTGCCGGCGTGCGAGATCGTCGGCCCGGCGCGCCTGCAGCCGCACAAGCTGACGCCTTTCGCTCGCGTGCGCGGCACGCGCATCGACTATCCGCCGAACCCGTCCGCCGCTTAAGATCGCCGCTGCCGCCGCGGCGCTTTCACCACGTGCACGAGGAGTCCTGCGATGTTTCGAAAGATTCTGGTTCCGACCGATGGCTCGGATGTCTCGCTCATCGGTGCCTTGCGCGCGCTGCCGCTGGCCAGGCTCGCGTCGGCGAGCATCGCCGTCGTCTATGTGCAGGATGTCTACGCCTTCGCCGGCATCGGGCAGGCCAATACCGCGGGCCGGCAGCGGGATATGGCTGCGCCGCGCGCGCAGGGCACGGCAGCGATCGATCGAATCTGCGAGGAAGCGAAGGCGGCCGGCGTCGCGTTCGAGACCCTGCTCGTCGAGGACGATCAGCCGGCCCGCGGCATCGTCAGCGCGGCGCAGACCAGCGGCGCCGATCTCATCGTCATGAGCTCGCACGGCCGCACCGGCGTCGCCAAGCTGGTGATCGGCAGCGTCGCGACGAAGGTGCTCGCACTGTCGCCGATACCGGTGCTGATCATCAAGGCGGCAACCGGCGACGACGAAGGCTAGGCTGCCGCCGCAACGCCTGGCCCGCAGGGCTGCGTGCCGGGGCCGTCGAATCTACTTCGTCGCGGATGCCGCGGCCGTCGGCGCTGCCGGGGCGGCGTCCATCTTCTTCGCCGCCCTCGGATGCTTGGCGGCGAACTCCTTCTTCTCGTCGGGCGTCATCGCGTCGTACTTGGCCTTCATCTTGGCCTCGGCGGCGGCCTTTTCCTCGGGCGTCTTTTCCTGCCACTTCTCGGCCGCGGCCTTCTTCTGGGCATCGGTCGCCCCGTGCACCGGGGCGAGGGCGGCAAGGCCGTATACCGCCGCGGCGGCAGAGGCGAGGAGGAGCTTTCTCATGGTCACTGTCCTTTCGATCGAGATGAGCCGGTGCGGCATCACGCACCGTGCCGCCGCTCGGTAATCAATGCGCGAGCCGCCTCGGCGGTTGACCGGGGGCACTGCGGCGGGATCGATTGTGCGCCGCCGGGCCGATTTCAGCCGCCGGCAGGCGCGCCCATCGCAGCGGCCAGAGCCGCGGCCGGCGCATCGGCATCGCGCGCCGCTAGCGCCGTCAATCCGGCGACCACGCCGGCGCGGTCGGCGGCGCTGCGATTCTGGCTCGCTTTCCATTTGCCGACGAGCGCGGCAAGTTCGATCTCGATGCCGACGATCGCGCCGAGCATCGCCTCGAGGTAGTCGGCTGGTGCGTCGCTCACATGCCAGGGCTTTGTCTGGCGGGCCTCGTAGCGCTCGGTCAGGCGCGTGACGAAGTCGCGCAGCCACTCGCGGTCGTCGATCGCGCGCAGCCTGCCGCGCGCCTGGACGACGATGTAGTTCCACGTCGGCACCGCCTTGCCGTGCTCCGCCTTGCTCGGGTACCAGTTCGGGCTGACATAGCCTTGCGCGCCATGGAAGACGACGAGCGCATCGACATCGGCGCGCGTCTCGCGCCACAGCGGGTTGGCGCGCGCGACGTGGCCGCGCAGCGTGCCGTGCGGCGCGGGGTCAGGGTCGAGCACGAACGGAATCGGATCGGCCTGCAGCGCGCCGCTCAGGTCCTGCGTGACGAGCGTGCCCAGCGGCTGGCTGGCGACGAGTGCGGCCAGCACGTCGCGGCGGGTCTCTTCGAAGTGGCTCGGAAGGTACATGGCGTCGCAGCATCTTAGCGGCGACGCGATGCGCGGTGCAACGCCCGCTTCGTTCAGCCCGCGGCGCGCCGCGCATCCACGCTCAGCGGCCCCGCGCCGAGCGCGGCGACGACGAACATGCCGCCGGCGATCGACAGGTTCTTCATGAACATCAGCTGCTGCATGAAGGCCTTGTCCGCGGGCATCGCCCAGAAGTTGTGAAAGAGCAGGCTCGCGACGAGCGTGAACAGGCCGAGCGCGAGTGCGGCCCAGCGGGCGTGAAAGCCGGCCATCAGCGCGAGGCCGCCGAAGAATTCCAGCAGGCCGACGATGACGGCCAGCGCCGTCGCCATCGGCAGTCCGGCGCTGGCGATGTAGCCGGCCGTGCCTTCGATGCCGGTGAGCTTGCCGAAGCCCGAGAGAACGAACATCAGCGCGAGCAGCACGCGGCCGACGAGGACGAGGGGTGGTCTGACCGAATCATTCATGCTGAGACTCCGAAAGAGTGGGATTTGCCGTGCGCCGGCTTCGTCGTTTGCAGCGCCCGAACGATAGCTGCCGCCGCGACGACGCGGGCGAGGCCGGCTTGATGTCAGCGTTCGAATTCGTTCACAACCCGCCAGTCCGAACGGTCCGGTTCCGGGTAATTCGGACTCCTTGGCATCTCCAAGTAAGGTGCCCGTGAAAACGGGGTAACTTCAGTTCATGAAGAGAAAAATCAAGGTCTCGGCCGTCGTTGGTGCTGTGGTGCTGATTGCGTCGGTGGCCTACAAAATGGCTCCATGTACCCCCCGGCATGTGGCAACAGTCACTCGCCAAGAGCCGCTGCTTCCGTCCCTGCCAAGCACACTGCCCGAACAGCCCCCTGTCGACGGCGCATCCACGGCAGTAGTCATCAATCGGCCGGTCGCCAGCGCGGCGCTCACGAAGTCACAGCAGGTCGACTTGCTCATCAAGAGTGGCGAACCCGTCAAGGCGTTTGCGGCGTACACGCTTATTCGCGCTTGCGTTGAGTCGCGCGAGCAAGAAGTGCACGCGATTCAGGACCCGGCGTGGGCGAAGGCGCGCCATTGGACGCCGCCGGCAGCAGCATGCGGCGACATTACCCAAGGACAAATTGCATCGCGCATGCAGCCCCTCAATCTCGCTGCGGATGCAGGCGTTCACGGAGCCGCCGGGGCGGTCGCGTTCGAAGGTCCTGACGGCTTCGGCTGGACCCATCTCACCCCCGAAACCGTTGTTGCTGCGTTCAATGACCGCTACAAGACTCAAGTGCAGGCCGGTATCCGATCGGGCGACATCACTTCACTTGCGACAGCGTACGCGTGGTATCAGCAGGGCGGCGTCGACGGCGATGCCAATCCAGTCAAGGCACTCGAGTTCGCAGTGGCGTGGAACGAGGCGTCCATTGCACAGGCAGGCAAGCCTGCCCGGCATATCAGCGACGTACTCGACGCGCTCAAGTTGTCCCTCACACCCGAACAAGTACGTAAGGCGGAAGCAGCCGGCAAGCAGATGGTTGCTACTGCAAAGTCATCACCCTACTGGAGCAACCAATGAGGCGCATCGCTCGAGCTGCAGCGATCGTGGTAGAGGCTGCCGCTCTTTGCTGGGCTCCCGCTATAGCAGACGCGGCAGACGCCGATGGCAAGCCAGCAAACGCACGGCGTATGGACGGCGACGGCTGCAATATATGCGGTACCGTACTGGGACAAGTAAGCCGGATGACCCTCGTGCCACAGGAAACTTCAGTGCTTGCCATCCCCGGATACGGTACCGACTTTTCCTTTGCTGGGGCCAGCAACGGTGGCCTGGACTTCAGCGGCGGCGGCGATGGTGGCGGCTGCAACGCAAGGGCTTGTGGGAAGCCTGCGCTTGAATAGCGGCAAGCGCCGAGGTGATCGAGTTGTGACATCCGCTGGCGGTGCTCTTCAGTCAATGCATCTGCGTTCGCATAGAACAGACAGCGCGAGTTGATGGGTCGCGCCGAGATCCTCCCATCAAGGTAGAGATCGGACACACCAAATTCGATGTCGCTTGCGCGGCGCGAATGCGTCACAGTGCCCGGGGCGCGGCCGCGCCAACGGCAGCGTGGCGCGGCCGGACCCGGTCTCGGCGGCAGTACGATCATGCAGCTTGGTCGGACCTGCTGACCTGATTGCGCCGATCGCGAGCTGCGCGACCGCTTGGCGCGGCATGACCTGGGTACCCTGCCACCTGAACGCCGCCTCGAATTGGCGCGAGAATCCGGCCCCATATGGGCACCTCCAGCACCGAACCCGCGGCCCGCTGGCAGTTCTGGGTCGACCGCGGCGGCACCTTCACCGATATCGTCGCGCGGCGTCCGGACGGCTCGCTCGCCACGCACAAGCTGCTGTCGGAAAGCCCGCTGCGCTACCGCGATGCGGCGGTCGCCGGCATCCGCGACCTGCTCGGGCTCGCGGCCGGCGCGCCGATCACGCCCGACCTCGTCGAATGCGTGAAGATGGGGACGACGGTGGCGACGAACGCGCTGCTCGAGCGCAAGGGCGAGCCGACGCTGCTCGTGACCACGCGCGGCTTTCGCGACGCGCTGCGCATCGGCTACCAGGAGCGCCCGCGCATCTTCGACCGCCACATCGTGCTGCCCGAGCTGCTCTACAGCCGCGTGATCGAAGCGCGCGAACGCGTCGATGCCGACGGCAGCATCGTCGAGCCGCTCGACGAGGCGCATCTGCGCGAGCGACTGTGGGCGGCGTTCGACGCCGGGCTGCGCAGCGTCGCGATCGTCTTCATGCACGGCTGGCGCCATACCGCGCACGAACTCACCGCCGAACGGCTGGCGCGCGAGGAGGGCTTCACGCAGATCAGCGTCTCGCACCGCGTGAGCCCGATGATGAAGCTCGTCGGGCGCGGCGATACGACCGTCGTCGACGCCTACCTGTCGCCGATCCTGCGCCGCTACATCGATCAGGTCGGCGCCGAGATGCCGGGCGTGCGGCTGTATTTCATGCAGTCCTCGGGCGGGCTCGCCGATGCGCACGCCTTTCAAGGCAAGGACGCGATTCTCTCCGGCCCGGCCGGCGGCATCGTCGGCATGGCGCGCACGGCGCAGCTCGCGGCGGCCGATCTCGGGATGGCGGCGGGCGGCGACCGCGGGCCGAGCGCCGGGCCACCGTGGACCGCGAAGCGGGCCACTTCGCGGCCCTTGGCCGGCCCGCGACCCGCCCGGCGGGTGGCCTCGCGTATTCGCGAGGCCGGGTGCCCACAGGACTTGCGCCTGATCGGCTTCGACATGGGCGGCACCTCGACCGACGTGTCGCACTTCGCCGGGGAGTTCGAACGCGCGTTCGAGACGCAGGTGGCCGGCGTGCGGATGCGCGCGCCGATGATGAGCATCCACACCGTCGCTGCCGGCGGCGGGTCGATCCTGACGTTCGACGGCGCGCGGCTGCGCGCCGGGCCGCAGAGCGCGGGCGCCGATCCGGGCCCGGCGTGCTACCGGCGCGGCGGCCCGCTGACCGTGACCGACGCCAACGTCATGCTCGGCAAGCTGCAGCCGGCGTACTTCCCGAAAGTATTCGGCGTGGCGGGCGACGAGGCGCTCGACCGCGACGTCGTCGTTGCGCGGTTCGAGTCGCTCGCCGCCGAGATCGCGCGGGCGACGGGCAGCGAGCGCACGCCGGAGGATGTCGCCGAGGGCTTCATCGCGATCGCGGTCGGCGCGATGGCGGGGGCGATCAAGAAGATCTCGGTCGCGCGCGGCTACGACGTGACGCGCTACGTGCTGCAATGCTTCGGCGGCGCCGGCGGCCAGCACGCCTGCCTCGTCGCCGATGCGCTCGGCATGAACCGCGTCTTCGTCCATCCGCTGGCTGGCGTGCTGTCGGCCTATGGCATGGGGCTCGCCGACCAGAGCGTGTTGCGCGAGGCGGCGATCGAACTGCCGCTTGCGGCCGGGGTGCAGGAGGCGCAAGCGCGCGTCGAGGCGCTGGCCGGCGAAGCGCGCGGCGAGCTCGAGCGCCAGGGCGTCGGCGCATCGCACGTCGAGCTGCGGCGGCGGGTGCACCTGCGCTACCAGGGCACCGACAGCGCGCTCATCGTGTCGTTCGGCGACGCAGACGAGGTCGAGGCCGCCTTCGAGGCCGCGTACCGCCAGCGCTTCGCGTTCCTGATGCCGGGGCGCGCGCTCGTCATCGAGGCGGTATCGGTCGAGGCGATAGCTGCCGCCGACGCACCGGTGGAGGCGCGTTGCGACGCGCTCGTGGAAGGCGCCGCGCCGGCAGCCGATCGCGTGCGCGTCTACAGCGGCGGTGCGTGGCGCGAGGCGATGCTCGTGCTGCGCGAGCAGGCGCGGCCCGGCCATCGCATCGACGGCCCGGCGGTGATCGCCGAGCGCAACGCGACGACCGTCGTCGAGCCCGGCTGGCGCGCGCGCGTCACGGCGCTCGACCACCTCGTGCTCGAGCGCGTGCAGCCGCGCGAGGTTCGCCATGCGATCGGCACGCAGGTCGATCCGGTGATGCTCGAGGTCTTCAACAACCTCTTCATGAATATCGCCGAGCAGATGGGGCTGCAGCTGCAGAACACCGCCTACTCGGTGAATATCAAGGAGCGGCTCGACTTCTCGTGCGCCCTCTTCGACGCGGACGGCAACCTGATCGCGAATGCGCCGCACATGCCGGTGCACCTGGGCTCGATGAGCGAGTCGATCAAGACCATCATCGCGCGCAACGCCGGCACGATGGCGCCGGGCGACGTCTACGTGCTCAACGACCCGTATCACGGCGGCACGCACCTTCCGGACGTGACGGTCGTGACGCCGGTCTACGAGGCGGGCGCAGGCGATGGCGCGCGGCCGATCTTCTATGTCGGCTCGCGCGGCCACCACGCCGATATCGGCGGCACGACGCCGGGCTCGATGCCGCCGTTCTCGACCCGCATCGAGGAAGAGGGCGTGCAGCTCGACAACGTCCTGCTCGTCGAGCGCGGGCGGCTGCGCGAGGCCGAGGTCATCGAACTGCTGTCGAGCGGTGCCTACCCGTCGCGCAACCCGCAGCAGAACTTCGCAGACCTGAAGGCGCAGATCGCCGCCAACGAGAAGGGCGTGCAGGAGCTGCGCCGCATCGTCGCCCAGTTCGGGCTGCCGGTCGTGCACGCCTACATGCGCCACGTGCAGGACAACGCCGAGGAATCGGT
>CALMIL010000120.1 GCA_937864005.1 uncultured Burkholderiales bacterium | reverse complement strand
CGATCGAGGTCCACATCATGCCGCGCCAGAGCGAGCCGCCGCTCGGTGCCGGCGAGTCGTCTTCGGTGCCGGGCACGGCGGCGATCGCGAATGCGATCTTCGATGCGACCGGCGTGCGGTTTCGCCATCCGCCGTTTACCGCCGAGGTCGTTCGGGCGGCGATCAATCCGTTGCCTGCGCCAGCCGCGCCGCCGGTGGAGCCCGTCGCCCACCCGCCGCCGGCCGATGCACCGTGGCCGCGGCGGCGGTCGTGGTGGGCGAAAGGCGTGGCGCTCGCGGCGAGCGTCGTGGGCGTCGCGGCGGCGGCTTTCGGCTGGCGGCCGGCGATCGCGCCGGTGTCGCGCATCGATACCTCGGTCTATGCCGCGGACGCGATCGAGCGTGGCAGGGTGCTTGCCGCCGCCGGAAACTGCGCGACCTGCCACACCGCGCCGGGCGGCGCGGTCAACGTCGGCGGCCTCGCGATGCCGACGCCGTTCGGCACCGTCTATGCAACGAACCTGACGCCCGATGTCGAGACCGGTATCGGCGCCTGGTCGTTCAGCGCCTTCCAGCGCGCGATGCGCGAAGGCGTTTCGCGCGACGGCCATCTGCTCTACCCCGCGTTTCCGTACACCGCGTTCGCGAAGGTCAGCGACGACGACTTGATGGCGCTTTACGCCTACCTGATGGTGCAGCCCGCGGTGTACTCGGTAGTGCCCGAGACGAAGCTCGCATTCCCGTTCGGCGTGCGCCCGCTGCTCGCGATCTGGAACGCCCTGTTCCATGACCCGAAGGCTGTTGTACAGACCGACCCGGCGCGCTCGGCGCAGTGGAACCGCGGCGCCTACCTCGTCGACGGGCTCGGGCATTGCGGCGCCTGCCACACCGGGCGCAACGCGTTTGGCGCCGAGCGCGAGGGCAAGGCCTACCTCGGCGGCGCCTTCGTCAAGGGCTGGGAGGCGCCGGCGCTCACGTCGGCGACGCGCGCCCCGGTGCCGTGGACCGAGCAGTCGCTGTTCGACTATCTGCGCGTCGGCCACAGCGCACTGCATGGCGTCGCCTCCGGCCCGATGGCGCCGGTCGTGCGCGAGTTCTCCGCGCTGCCGGATGCCGACATCCGCGCGATGGCGCACTACCTCGCGTCGTTCAACCCGCCGGTGAGCGACGCACAGGCGCAGGCCGCGGCGGATGCCGCGGTGGCCGCCGCGCAGGCCGGCGCGGGCATGCTCGCCGGCCCGGCGCAGCGCATGTTCGATACCGCGTGCGCTGGGTGCCATCACGACGGCGACGGGCCGAAACTGCTCGGCGCGAACGTGCCGCTCGCGCTCAACACCAACCTGCACGCGGACCGGCCCGACAACCTGCTGCGCGTGATCCTCGAAGGCCATCTCGAACCGGCGTCGATCGAACTCGGGTTCATGCCTGCGTTCGGTACCGCGTTCGACAACCGCCAGCTCGCGCAGCTGGCCGACTACATGCGCCAGCGCTTCGCGCCCGATAAGCCGCGCTGGACGAACCTCGAGGCTGAGGTGGCGCGCGTGCGCGCGACGCCATCTAAGCCGTAAACGATGGTGCAACGATGGCAGCCGAAATCCTCCGCGCTCGGCCTCTGGCTGGGCGTTCTCGCGATGGCCTTGTTCGGCCTCACGCTGCCGATGACGCGGCTTGCGATCGGTTCAGCCGCGGCACCACAGCTGTCGCCGTGGTTCGTGACCTTTGGCCGCGCGGTGTTCGCCGCGCTGCTGTCGGCGGCCTTCCTGCTCGCGACGCGCTCGCGCATCCCGCCGCACAGGCACTGGCCCGACCTGGCGCTCGCCGCGCTCGGCAACGCGATCGGCTACCCGCTGCTGCTCGCGTTCGCGCTGCGCTCGGTGAGCGCCGGCCACGCCGCGGTCGTCACCGCGCTGCTGCCGCTCGCGACGGCGGTTGCCGCGGCCTGCATGCTGCGCCAGCGCGCGCCGTTCGGCTTCTGGGCCTGCGCGGTCGCGGGCACCGCGCTGGTCGTGATCTTCGCGATGCTGCGGGCGGCGCAAGCGGGCCAGTCGTATGCGCCGACGCCGGCCGATCTCTGGCTCGTCGGCGCCGTCGTTGCGGCGTCGATCGGTTATGTCGCCGGCGCGCGCCTGACGCCGGTCTTGGGCGCCGAACGGGTGATCTGCTGGGTCGCGATCCTGATGCTGCCGCTGAGCCTGCCCGCGGCGGCGTGGACCTGGCCGGCGGCGCCGGTCGCGGCGTCCGCCTGGGCCGGCTTCTTCTACGTCGGCGCGTTCTCGATGTGGGCCGCTTTCTTCGCCTGGTATCGCGCCCTCGTTTGGGGCGGCGCGGTGCTCGTCAGCCAGGTCCAGGTGCTGCAGCCCTTCTTCGCGATCGCGTTCGCCGTCCCGCTGCTGGGCGAGTCGCTGGATCGCATGACGATAGCTTTCGCGCTCGCGGTGATGGCCACGGTCGTGCTCGGGCGGCGGTTCCATCGCCGGGGCTCGAATGGCAGGACGTGAGCACAGCGCTTGGTGCCATGCGCGACAGAGCCGATCCTCCGATTCGCCGACGGAAGGCGGGTTTCTCGTGTATCTTTGTTTGAACGCGGCCTGAATATGCGCAAGTACTTCGACATCCACCTGCCAGGCCGCTCGTTTTCGATGCAAGAGTTCCACGGCGAGCAGGTCGTCCGGGCCGGGCGGCACTTCATCGCGAAGAAGCTGCTCGAATGCGGCGCGGCGACGGTCGATCCGCTCGGACCGGACAACCCCTTGATCTTCTCCGCCGGGCCGTTCGCCGGAACGAACTTCTCGAACGCGAACCGGCTCAGCGTCGGCGCGAAGAGTCCATTGACCGGCGGCATCAAGGAAGCCAACTCGGGCGGCACCTTCGCGTTCGCGATGGGTCAATGCGAGATCGCTGGCTTCACCCTGCACGGTGCTTGCGCGGACTGGACGCTGATCCGCATCACGAAGGAAGGCGAGATCAGCTTCGAGGACGCCGACGCGTACATGGGCAAGGGCAACGCCGAAGTTGCCGCCATGCTGTTCGAGAGATTTGGCAAGAAGATCAGCTTCGGCATCTGCGGCCCGGTCGGCGAGTACCTCGGGCTGGTCGCCGGCATCGCGTTCGCCGATACCGACGGCCGGCCGTCGCGCCTGGCGGCACGCGGGGGCATCGGCGCCGTCATGGGCGTCAAGAAGGTGAAGGCGATCGTGATCGACCAGGTCAAGATGCCGAGCTTTCACGATCGCAAGAAAGTGATGGGCGCGGTGCGCGAATACGGAGTCAAGCTCGCCGCGGAGCCTGCCATCGACGTCTACAAGCGCCTCGGCACGGCGGCAGTAGGTGACTTCACGAACTACGTCGGCGGCCTGCCGGTGCGAAATTTCAGCGCCGGCCAGCTGACTGCTGACAAGGACGCGTTCCAACTCGGCGGCGCGAACATACGCGAGCGCAACCTGAGCCGCGGCGGCCAGACCGCGCATGCCTGCATGCCGGGTTGCCAGATCGAGTGCAGCAACGTCTACGTCGACGCGCAGGGCAAGGAGATGGTCTCGCCGCTCGAGTACGAGACGCTCGGACTGCTCGGCAGCAACTGCGGCATCGAGGATCCGGACGACGTCGCGCGCCTGAACGCGCTCGTCAACGATATGGGCGCCGATACGATCGAGGTCGGCGGGATGCTCGGCATCGTGTTGGCGGCGGGTGAGGGCGGCTTCGGCGACGTCGAGTTCCTCGCCAAGGCGCTCGACGACATGCGCGTCGGCAACGCGCGCGGCCGCATCCTGGCGCAGGGCACGGCGCGCGTCGGCGAACACTATGGCGTCAGGCGGGTGCCCGTCATCAAGCGCCAGGCGCTGAGCGCCTACGATCCGCGCGTGATCGAGGTCACCGGCATCTCGATGATGCTGACCGCGCAAGGCGGGGACCACACCGTCGGCAACGTGCCGGCCTACGAATGCAAGGGCAAGACGACGGCCGAACTGGTCGCCGTCAGCCTTGCCGCCCAGATCAATGCGGCGGCGGCCGATTCGCTGGGCCTGTGCATCTTCGGCCGCACCGTGACCGATACGAATCCGGAGTTGATCGTCGGCGCGCTCAACGATGCGCACGGTACGAACCTCGATGTGACGTTCCCGAAGGCGCTCGGACGCGAGGTTCTCGAGATGGAGTGGGCGTTCAATCGAACGGCCGGCTTTACCGAGGCCGACGACGAGCTGCCGGGCTTCTTCTACGACGAGCCGCTGCCGCCGAGCGACAAGTCGGCACGCCACCACAGCGGTACGGTGAACGAGTCGCTGCGGGAGTTGCTGGCCCAATGAAGGTCGTGAAGTTGCTCTACTTTGCCGGCGTGCGGGAAGCGATCGGCCGCTCGGCGGAGACGATCGAACTGCCCGACGGCGTCGATGATATCGGCTCGCTGCGCAGGCTCGTCGGCGCGCGCGGCGCGCCCTGGTCGCTGCTCGAGGCCGACCGCGGCTGGCGCTTCGCCGTCAATCGCGACATGGCCGACGGCGCCGACGCAGCGATCGGCGACGGCGACGAGATCGCCGTCTTTCCGCCGGTGACGGGGGGATGATGGCGCCTCGATCGCCGAACTCCGCAATCGCCTGTCGGCGGCCGCGCGTCATTCGTGGCCGCATGACGAAACATCACACTCGATGGAGGGACGAATGACGAACAAGGATTCAGCGAAGTACGACTTCACGCAGCAGATCGGCTACCTGCTGCGCCGGGCCTATCAGCGGCATACGGCGATCTTCCAGCAGACCGTGCCGGAGTCGCGCCTGACGGCGGGGCAGTTCGTCGTCCTGCTCAGCGTGCGCGAACACGGGCCGTGCGAGATCCCGGCCATCCTGCAGCACACCGGAATCGACGAGGCGTCGCTGCGCGGCATCGTCGAGCGGCTGAAGTGGCGCAAGCTGCTCAACGCCGAACACGAACCCGGCGATGCACGAAGAATGGTCGTCAGTCTGACCCCGGAAGGCGAAGAGATGATCGAGCAGACGGTGCCGCATGCGCAGCGGATCACCGAGCTGACCTTTGGCGATCTGAACCCGCAGGAGCGCGCGACGCTGGTCTCCTTGCTCGAGAGGATAAGCGGCTCGCGGTCCTGAAACGGCGCTGATCCTGCATGTCCCACGAAAGTAGCATCGAATGAGTGCATTCAACGAAGAGCGCGTCTTGAGCGTGCACCACTGGACCGATCGGCTTTTCAGCTTCACGACGACGCGAGATACGTCGATGCGGTTCAGCAACGGGCATTTCACGATGATCGGCCTGCGGGTCGACGGCAAGCCGCTGCTGCGCGCCTACAGCATCGCGAGCGCGAACTACGAGGATCACCTCGAGTTCCTGAGCATCAAGATCGACGACGGACCGCTGACCTCGCGCCTGCAGCACATCAAGCCCGACGACACCATCATCGTCGGGCGCAAGCCGACCGGAACGCTGGTCGTCGACTATCTGCTGCCCGGCAAGCGGCTTTATCTGTTCGCGACCGGAACGGGGCTGGCGCCGTTCATGAGCATCGTTCGCGACCCGTCGGTCTACGAGCAGTTCGAGCAGATCGTCCTCGTCCACGGCGTGCGCATCGTCGATGAACTGGCCTACAACGACGTTCTTACCCAGTATCTGCCGACGCATGAGTTCCTCGGCGACATGGTGTCGACGCAGCTGCTCTACTACCCGACCGTCACCCGCGAGGACTTCAAGACCCAGGGCCGCATCCCGGACCTGATCACGAGCGGCAAGCTGTTCGCCGACCTCGGCCTGCCCGGCCTCGACCCGAAGGAGGATCGGGTCATGATCTGCGGCAGCCCGGGGATGCTGCGCGACCTGAAGAAGCTCCTCGAGAACAGGCAGTTCCAGGAGGGCAACACCTCGACGCCGGGCGCGTTCGTCATCGAGCGCGCGTTCGCCGAGCAGTGAGCCTACATGCGGTAGTTGACCGCGCAGTTCACGCTGCAGACGCCCGTGCTTGCTGACATTGCGCGCCACGATCACACTCACCGTCCGGGTGACGGTGCTACGCAGCCGAATAGCGTCGCCCTCGGGCACGCTCGCGGCGTGGCCAATTCTCGCGACAGCACAGGCCATCGCTGTGGTTCGCGCCTTGCCAGCCCGCCCGATGACGGCCCGCTCGGGCGCATCCAACGTTCGACACGAGCGGCGGTTGGAGGCATGCGAAGCATGCCGGAAACCGGCCGCTCGATGGAAGTGTTAGCGCACGCCCTACTTCCAGGCGAGGTTGAGCTTCTTGCCCGAAGCGGCACATTCCTTGAGGTACAGGTTGATGAGACTCTGATACGGAATGCCGGTATCAGCCGACATCGATTTGAAGTACGCGATCGACTGCTCATCCAGCCGGATGGTCACCGGCTTCTTGAGTTGCGACGCATACGGATTCTTCCGAGAAGCGCTGAAGTCATACTGCTTGCGCATGGTGTCACCTATGGATAGAAGCTCTGTTCCTCGCGCGTGGCCTTGCGCGCAGAGATGATGCGGATGATGCCTCCAGCTTCGCGGTAGCAATGAGCGACGACCAGTAGGCGCAGGCTGCTGCTGAGGCCCAGAAGGAGAAAGCGCTCTTCGTCTACCGAGTGGTCCGGATCATCGATCAGGCGCGCCCGCTCATCGGCGAACACAGACTGCGCATCCTCGAACGACACGCCGTGCTTGCGAAGATTGGCTGCGGCTTTGCGCGGATCCCACTCGAAACCCAGATTCATGCGTGCATTGTATGTACAGCGTACGCATGCCGCAACCACGTCGCCAGGTGCGGGCTGACGTTGGAGTTCACCCGCCTGCGGAGGCTGGCGAAGCCAGCCGTAGCAGGTTGGGTACGAAGGCTCAGCCTCTCGGTAGCGTTGGCAGCACTACGAGCCAGCCGTAGGTGAACAGGCCAGCGATGACTACGGCTGCCACCGGCCAGGCTTCTGCGAGCTGGTGCGTGAGAAAGTACGGATCGGACGCGTGTTGAAGCCGAAACTGCCGGTTCGCCGCTGCAGCTGACCACAGAGTCAAAAGGATGCCCCGCAGGCAATGAGGCGAAATATGGGAAGGCCTGTAGCAACCCGCGCGCGGCCTTGAAGCTCTCCATGCGATTGAGCGCCTGTGACGCGGCGACCTGGGACTTCAGATATGCATACGCTGCACCCAACAAGCCTTGCGATGTGAACAGCCAGGTAAGGATCTGACCAAAGCGTGCTTCGCGAGGCTGCAGAATCTGGTGCACATGCTTCGAGCGATCCAGTTCGAGCTTCTGCTGCTCAATGGACTTCGTACGCGGCTGATACAGCGGTCTTGCTGTTCTCATGGAGGGCACGGAATTGGTGGCTGTGAGGCCAACTTGAATTGGACGACGTGCATCCTATGCCGAGCAGTCCGA
>CALMIL010000119.1 GCA_937864005.1 uncultured Burkholderiales bacterium | reverse complement strand
GCGCCGACGACATCCTGCAGAAGGTCATTCGGGCGAATCGCCGCTTAAGTTCCAAACAGAATGGAACACTACACTAGGCGGGTTCGGCAACGGGCTGCGCCGCGGCCGGTTGGGATGCGTGTTCGCGCGCCATCAGCGCCGCGCCGAGCGCGCCGCAGAAGTGCGCATCCGGGCTGACGTTGATCTTCATCTTCACGGCCTTCTCGATCAGGTCGACCATCGCCACGTTGCGGCTCACGCCGCCGGTGAACGTGACCTCCTCGTTGATGCCGACGCGGCGCGCGAGCGCGACGCAGCGGCTCGTGATCGCCTGGTGCACGCCCATCAGCACGTCCTCGGGCTGGATGCCCTTGGCGAGGTGGCTGATGATCTCGGACTCGGCGAACACCGTGCAGGTGGTCGTGATGCGCACCGGGTTGCGCGACTTCAGCGCGAGCGCGCCCAGGTCGCCGAGCGGCATCTCGAGCGCGTACGACGCCGCGCCCAGGAAGCGGCCGGTGCCGGCGGCGCACTTGTCGTTCATCGTGAAGTCGGCCACCTGCCCGTCGGGCTTGACGGCGATCGCCTTCGTATCCTGGCCGCCGATGTCGATCACGGTGCGCGTCTTCGGGAACAGCGCCACCGCGCCGCGCGCGTGGCAGCTGATCTCGGTCACCTGCTCGTCGCCGAAGCTGACGTTGTAGCGGCCGTAGCCGGTGCCGGCGACGCGCACGACGTCGTCGCGCTCGATCCCGGCATCGGCGAGCGCCGCCTTGAAGGCGTCGTCCGCGACCGTGATCATGCTCGTCTCCATATCGAGCAGGGCCCGGCCGACGACGCTGCCGGCCTCGTCGATGATGATTGCCTTCGTCTGTGTCGACCCGACGTCGACGCCGCCAAAATATTTCATGCTGTGCTCCTCAGGGTTCAGGCGCCGGGTTGGGCGCTTGCTTGCGCCGGAATCGAGCCCGCGTGCGGCGCCGCGCCGCCCCGCTGGGCGAGCGACTCGAAGAAGGCGTCGACGCGGTTCTTGATCTGCGCGTCGGACCAGTAGCGCGGATCGATCAGGTCCGACTCGATATACAGGCTCGGGACGTTGAGCTTCTTGCTCAGGTAGCCGCGCGTATCGGCCATGCCCGAGGAGACGAAGCGGCAGCTCTTGATGCCGTGGAAGACGATGCCGTCGACGTCGTAGTCCTTGATCTGCTTGGCGAGCCGCTCGTGGGCGAAGAACTGGTTGGACATGCCGCGCTGGGCGGCGAGCGCCGTCACCTCGGCGAGGCTCTCCAGCGGCCGCGCTGTGTCGTAGCCCATCTCGCCCGCATCCATGCCGCCGGCGGCGAAGGTGAGGTAGTCGGAATAGGCGAATACGCCGCCCCAGCTTTCGAAGAGCTCGATCAGCCGGCGCATCGAGACGTAGCACGGCGTGCCGGAGAACAGCAGCCGGAAGCGCTCCTCGGCGACCCGGCCTTCGCCGCGCGCGACTTTGGCGCGCAGGTGCTCCTCGAGCTGGCGCATGAACTCGACGCCCTCGGCCGTGCCGCGGTAGACGTTCATGATGCCCATGTAGGTCAGACCGTCGAGCATCGCGTTGAACGGCGCCGGGCAGACCCGGTTCAGCGCCATCACGTTGTTCCAGTGGAAGACCATCTTGTTCACGCGTTCCTGGACCTCGGCGAGGCGGTCCGGGTCGAACTTCTTGCCGGTGATCTTCTCGCAGCGGTCGATCAGGTCGCGGAACTGCGACTCGACCCATTGCGCGTCGGAGATATGCTGCGCGTCGCCGCGGCGCACCTGCCAGTTGCCCGCGCGCTGGCCGGGCAGATCGAGCGTGAAGGTCGGCATCTTGAGCATGCGCTCCCAGATCTCGCCCCACTTGATGAAGGTGCTGCACATGTTGGAGGTGATCGCGATGTCGGCCTTCGGGATCAGGCCGGCCGGGTGCTTCTGCTCGCGCAGGATCAGGCCGACGTCGGCCTTCACGTACGAGCAGACGTCGGGCGAGTAGCCGTAGTCCTCGGAGTCGCGCAGGTATTCCTCCGAGACCTTGCGCACGCCCATCTGCAGCGAATTGATCTCGGGGAAGACCAGCTCGAAATCGAAGGTGCGCAGGATCTCGACCGCGTTGCCCATCACGAAGACGTTGGCGACCGGCCGCTTGCGCGCATTGGCCTGCTCGAGATTGGCGTACCACGCCGTGATCAGGCGCTGGCCCTCCTGGCGGGGGTTGAAGTCGTCGGGCGAGGCGGCGGGGCTGGCCGCGGGGGTGACAGTCGTTTCGGTGCTCATGGGGTGTCTCCGTTCAGGCGGTGGCGAACAGAAGCGATTCGGCGAAGGTTTCGAGCTGCATCGCCATCTGTTCGAACGAGGTCATCTTCTCTTCGAATTCGAGGACCAGGTGGGGCGTGCCGACCTCGTCGAGGTGCTTGGACCAGGCGACCTGTTCGTCGAGACCGGGCTCGCAGAACTTGGCGGCGGTGACGATCGCGGCGTCGGCGCGGCTCGTCTGGATCATCTCCATCAGGTAGCCTTCCTTGGTCTTGCGCTCGTCGTGCTGCACCGGGCTTGCGGCGCTGCGGTCGATGAAGCTCTCGGCGAGCGCCCACATCGGGTCCGCCGTCTCGGGGACGTCCGAGGTGATGTAGCGCAGGCCGATCAGCAGGTCGTCGTCGACGACGTAGCAGGTGTCGTCCAGCGCCTCGAGCATCTCGAGCGGCGGCTGCTCGCAGAAGCCGCCGACGAAGACGACGCGCGGCTTGTCCTGCGCGGCGCGGTTGCGGGCGCGGACCGCGGCCAGCGCCGCCTCGAGCATCTCGTTGTGCTCCTCGCACGACATGCGCGTGCGTGCGCGCAGCAGCAGATAGGATTCGGTGCAGCCGAGCTTCCACGGTTCGTCGCGCCGGATCGCGTACATCTCGCGCAGCAGCCGGCGGTTCTTGTTGTAGACGCGGATGCTCGCGGCCAGTGCGGCGTCGTCGACCGTCTTGCCGGACATCTTCTCGCACTCGGCGCGCAGGCGCTGGTACTCGGAGACGACATAGCGCACCGCGCCCGGGCTGTTCGGGTTCTGCGGCGTATACAGGATCTGCGAGTTCTGCTCGGGAAGGTTGCGCGCCCAGATGCCGGCCAGATGCTTGGCGGCGTCGCAGATCGGGTGCGTGACGAAACCGTTCAGGCTCGCGAGCGAGCCGTTCAGGCCGAGTTCGGCCGTCGAGCGGCAGATCGAGCAGACGAACGATCCCATGTGGGCGTCGGCGAGCTTCATGTCGAGCTTGTTGCCGCCGCCGAGGATGCTCACCGGCAGCAGTCCGGCGGCGTGCGAGATCTCCTCCGGAAAGTAGACCGGGAAGTGGCCGAGCAGGCCGCGAAAGCCCTCCGGCAGCTCGCTTCGCTCGGGCATCGGCAGCTGGCGAACGCTGTTGCAGCGATCGAAGATGGCGTCGAGCTGCGCTTCGTTGCGGTCCTGGGTCGGCTGGTTCACGTCGGTCTCCTTCAAAACCAATACTGGTATAGCGGTACCATAATACCAATATCGATGAAATGCAATCCTGACATTCCCAAGACTCGGGCAGCTTTGCGTTGGATCAAAGAGTGCCGGATTGGCGCGTGCGAGAGCCGCGCGGTGGCAGGTTCATCGCCGCGTGCCGGGCGCGTGGCGCGCCGCAACCCGGGCCGCGATGCGCCGGAACGTCTGCCCGCGGGGCTAGGATCGGGCTTGTCGAAGGGCGACTTTCATGAATGCGAGGCAGCACCATGCAGATTTCGATGTACCAGGCGAGCGTGCCGCGGCTCGCCAACCTCCTCGGGAACCTGTCCGGCATCCTGGACAAGGCACAGGCGCATGTCGACGCCGGCAGGATCGAGCTGCCCGCGCTGATGGACTACCGCCTCGCGCCCGACATGTATCCGTTCTCCAAGCAGGTGCAGATCGCCTGCGACAAGGCGCGCAGCGTCGTCGCGCGGCTGGCGCGGATGGAGGTGCCGTACTACGTGGACGACGAGAAGACGCTTGCCGAGCTGAAGGTCCGCATCGCCCGGACGGTGGCCTTCATTCGCAGCGTGCCGTCCGAGCGCATCGACGGCACCGAGGACGACGAGATCGTGCTCCCGGTGACCGGCAAGGAAACGCGCTACTCGGGCATGCAGCTGCTGCTCGGCCACTCGATGCCGAACGTCTATTTCCACACGACGACCGCCTACAACATCCTGCGCCAGATCGGCGTGCCGGTCGGCAAGCGCGATTTCCTCGGCAATCCGTAGCGCCCGGCGCCACCTGGGTCAGAGCATTGACTGCAGGTAGTTCTCCGGGCCGACATCGCCGAGCAGCGAGACCTGCTTGTCGAGCCAGTACAGATGCCGCTCCTCGTCGTCGAGCATCTCGCGCAGCAGATCGCGCGTCACGAAGTCGCGGTGCGGCTCGCACTCGCCGATGCTCGTGCGCAGATGGACGATCGCGCCGCCCACCAGTTCGCGGTCGGCCTCGAACTGCTCGGGCACGCTTCGCATGCCGCCCACCGCCCGCAGCATCTTTGGCGTGGGCAGGCCGTCCAGCATCAGGATGCGCGCCATGATGCGCGCCGAGTGCTGCGACTCCTCGGCGCTGTAGTCGGTCTGGATGCGCGCCAGCACCGAAAAACCCTGGTGCGCGCACAGCCCGGCATGGAACAGGTACTGAACGTGCCCGGTCGTCTCGAAGCACAGATACTCGTTCAGGCGGGTGATGATTTGCGGATCTGCTTTCATGGCTCTTCGCTTTGCGGCACTTGAAGGCCAGCCCGAACGGATGCGGCCCGGTCGGCGGACACGAACCGCGCGATTGAAGCACAGATAGTCGCGCGCCTGCTCGAAAACCGCGTCGGCGCCTGTACGCTCGGGTTGCGGCACGGATCGACGTGCACCGACCTGTTCCACTCCGACGAGGCTTCGACATGTGGCTAGACCTGACCCCCTACCTGATCACCTGGGCGATCACTTCGCTGTCGCTGTGGGCGGCGAGTCATATCTTCACCGGGCTGAAGTTCGACAGCACCGCGTCGCTCATCGTCTCCGCGCTGCTGCTCGGCCTGGCCAATGCGATCGTCAAGCCGCTGCTGATCGTGCTCACGCTGCCGCTCACGCTGCTTACGTTCGGCCTGTTCGTGCTTGTCATCAACGCGCTGATGATCCTGCTCGTCTCCGCGCTCGTGACGGGATTCAGGGTCTCGGGTTTCTGGACCGCATTCTGGGCGAGCATCTTCATCTCGATCCTGAGCATCGCGCTCGGCTCGTTCGTCCCCAGCAGCCCGGAGACGACGATCCAGATGCCCAGCGGGGGGCCCTGGGTCTGATGCCGGCGCCCGGCGCAGCCGGCGGCGCACGCGGTTGCGCCGCGCGCCGGCAAGTGCCTACTTGGCCTTGTCGGCGGCCTTCAGGGCCGGAAAGTCGTCTTCCAGAAACTCGAGTGCAGCGCGCTTGCCGGCGGCATGGCGCTCGACCTCCTGCGCGCGCAGCTGCACGCGCCGGATCTTGCCGGAGATCGTCTTCGGCAATTCGTCGACGAACTCGATGCGCCGCACGCGCAGATAGGGCGCAAGCCGCCCGCGGGCGAAGGTGAAGATCGCCTCGGCCGCCGCCTTGCCAGCCGGCACGCCGGGCACGAGCGTGATGAACGCCTTGGGCACCGCCAGGCGCAGCGGGTCGGGGCTCGGCACGACGGCGACTTCGGCGACCGATTCGTGCTCGATCAGCGCGCTCTCGAGCTCGAACGGGCTGATGCGGTAGTCCGATGCCTTGAAGACGTCGTCGGCGCGGCCGACGAAGGTGATATAGCCATCGGCGTCGCGCGCCGCCACGTCGCCGGTGTGGTAGTAGCCCTCGCGCATCGCCTCCGCGGTGCGTTCCGCGCTGTCCTCGTAGCCCGTCATCAAGCCGGTCGGCCGCTCGCGCAGATCGATGCAGACCTCGCCTTCGTCGGCCGGATTGCCTTCGGCGTCGAGCAGTTCGATGCGGAATCCCGGCAGCGCGCGGCCCATCGATCCGGGCTTCACCCGCTGGCCGGGCGCATTGCCGATCTGCGCCGTCGTCTCGGTCTGGCCGTAGCCGTCGCGCAGCGTCAGGCCCCAGGCTTCGCGCACGCGATCGATGATCTCCGGATTCAGCGGCTCGCCGGCACCGACCACCTCGCGCAGCGCGAGCCTGCCGCGCCAGGCGCCCAGATCCTCCTGGATCAGCATGCGCCATACCGTCGGCGGTGCGCACAGGCTCGTGATGTGGTGCGCGGCGAGCGCGGCAAGCAGCCCCGGCGCGTTGAAGCGCGCGCTGTTGTAGATGAAGATGCACGCCCCCGCGAGCCACGGCGCGAAGAAGCAGCTCCAGGCGTGCTTGGCCCAGCCGGGCGACGAGATATTCAGGTGCACGTCGCCCGGGCGCAGGCCGAGCCAGTACATCGTCGACAAATGGCCCACCGGGTAGCTCTGGTGGCTGTGCAGCACGAGCTTCGGCTTGGACGTCGTGCCCGAGGTGAAATACAGCAGCAGCGGATCGGCCGCGAGCGTCGGCGCGTCGGGCGTGAAGTCAAGCGCGGCGCGCTGGCTGTCGTCGAACGCCGTCCAGCCCTCGACCGGCGCGCCGACCGCGATGCGCGTGAAGCGGCCCGCAAGCGGCGCGAATTTCGACGCGAACGCGCTGCCGGCGACGACGTGCTTGACGCCGCCGCGCTCGATGCGGTCGCGCAGGTCTTCGGTGCTCAGCAGCGACGTCGCCGGAATGACGACCGCACCGAGCTTGATCATCGCGAGCATCGTCTCCCACAGCGCGAGTTCGTTGCCGAGCATCAGCAGCGCACGGTCGCCGCGCTTGACGCCCAGGCCGCGCAGGTGGTTGGCAAGCTGCGCCGAGCGCTTGGCGAGTTCGGCGAAGCTGCGCTTCACCTCGCTGCCGTCCTCGCCGACGATGTGCAGCGCGACGGCGTTCGCGAATTGGGCGTCGGCGGCGAGGGCGTCGAAATGATCGAGCGCGAAGTTGAAGTGATCGAGCTTGGGCCAGCGGAATTCCCGGATCGCTGCGGCTTGGTCGTCGCGCAGCTTCAAGAGTAGGTCGCGGGCATTGCGGAAAGCGGTGGTCGAGTTCATGGCTGGCTGTCCGTCGGCAGTGGATGAGAGGCGGCAGGTGATGCCTGCCGCCTGGCATCATGCGCCGAGCGGGCAGCGCATGCAAAACACCTGCGCCAACCTCGACATGCGCGCTGCGGCAACGCGGCGCGGGCCGACGCGCGTAGTCTGGACGCGCGCTACGAGCGCCCGCCTTGCGCCTTCGCGAACGCGGCGGCAAGCGCGCCTTGCGCCGGCGCCGCGGACCGCACGCGCTCGTGGCGCGCCGCCGGGCGAAAGCCCGAGTCGTCGCGCGGAGAGCTTCGTGCCGGCGCGTCGAGCTTCATCGTCAGCGAGATGCGCTTGCGCGCGACGTCGACTTCGAGCACCCGCACCTTGACCGTCTGGCCGGCCTTGACCGCCTCGCGCGCGTCGGCGACGAATTTGTGGCTGAGCTGGCTGACGTGGACCAGCCCGTCCTGGTGCACCCCCAGATCGACGAAGGCGCCGAACTGCGCGACGTTGCTGACCGTGCCCTGCAGCAGCATGCCGGCGCGCAGGTCGGCGATATCCTCGACGCCTTCGTTGAAGCGCGCGACGACGAAGTCCGGCCGCGGGTCGCGCCCCGGCTTTTCGAGTTCGGCGAGGATGTCGCGGACGGTGATTGCGCCGAATGCGTCGTCGGCGAAGCGATCGGGCGCGAGCGTTCGCAGCACGTCGGCGCGGCCCATCAGCTCGTGCACCGGGCGGCCGGTTGCATCGAGCATCTTCTGCACCAGCGGGTAGGTCTCGGGGTGGACGCCGGTCAGGTCGAGCGGGTTGTCGCCGTCGCGCACGCGCAGGAAGCCGGCGCACTGTTCGAAGGTGCGCGCGCCGAGCCCGGCGACATCGAGCAACTGGCCGCGGTTGCGAAACGCGCCGTGCGCGTCGCGCCAGCGCACGATGCTTGCCGCGACCGCGGGCGACAGCCCCGAGACGCGCGCCAGCAGCGGCGCCGATGCGGTATTGAGGTCGACGCCGACCGCATTCACGCAGTCCTCGACCACGGCATCGAGCGAGCGCGCGAGGCCGCTCTGGTTCACATCGTGCTGATACTGGCCGACGCCGATGCTCTTCGGGTCGATCTTCACGAGTTCGGCGAGCGGGTCCTGCACGCGCCGCGCGATGCTCACCGCGCCGCGCAGGCTGACGTCGAGGTCGGGCAGCTCGCGGCTCGCGAATTCGCTCGCCGAATAGACCGATGCGCCGGCTTCGCTGACGACGACCTTCTCCAGCCTGTATTCGGGCGCGCGCGAATGGATGCGCTGCACCAGATCGGCGGCGAGCCGGTCGGTCTCGCGGCTCGCGGTGCCGTTGCCGATCGCGATCAGGCTCACGCCGTGCGCGCTTGCCAGAGCGGCAAGCGTATGCAGCGCGCCGTCCCAGTCGTTGCGCGGCGGGTGCGGGTAGACGGTCTGCGTCGCGAGCACCTTGCCGGTATCGCTGACGACCGCCACCTTGACGCCGGTGCGGATGCCCGGGTCGAGCCCCATCACGACGCGCTTGCCGGCCGGCGCGGCGAGCATCACGTCGCGCAGGTTGTCGCCGAAGACCTTGATCGCGACCGTCTCGGCCTGCTCGCGCAGGCGCAGAAAGAGGTCGCGCTCGAGGGCGAGCGAGAGCTTGACCTTCCACGTCCAGGCGATGCATCTGCGGATCAGATCGTCGCCCGGCCGCCCGGCGTGGCTCCAGCCGAGGTGGCGTGCGATGCGACCCTCGGCCAGGCCCGGCTGGCCCGGCACGGCCTGCTCGTCGAGCACGAGCCGCGCGTCGAGCCACTCCTGCGCGCGGCCGCGAAAGACGGCCAGCGCGCGGTGGCTGGGCACGCCGCGGATCGGCTCGGCGTAGTCGAAATAGTCGCGGAATTTCGCCGCATCGGCGTGCGAGCCGTCCTTGCCCTCGACGAGCCTGCTTTGAAATTGCCCTTGCTCCCACAGCCATTCGCGCAGCTTGCCGACGAGCACCGCATCCTCGGCCCAGCGCTCGGCGAGCAGATCGCGCACGCCGTCGAGCACGGTGGCGGCATCGGCAAAGCCGAGCTCGGCGTCGACGAACGGCGCGGCCTCCGGCAGCGGCGCGAGCGAAGGGTCGGCGAAAAGCCGGTCGGCGAGCGGCTCGAGCCCCGCCTCGCGCGCGATCATGCCCTTCGTGCGGCGTTTGGGCTTGTACGGCAGATAGAGATCCTCGAGCTCCTGCTTCGTCGCCGCGGCGTCGATCGCGGCGCGCAAGCCGTCGCTCAGCTTGCCCTGCGCGTCGATGCTCTTGCAGATCGCGGCGCGGCGCTCTTCGAGCTCGCGCAGATAGGCGAGCCGGCCGTCGAGCGCGCGAAGCTGCACATCGTCGAGCCCGCGCGTGGCCTCCTTGCGATAGCGCGCGATGAATGGAACGGTGGCGCCGGCATCGAGCAGCTCGACGGCGGCGACCACCTGGGCCGCGGCAACGCCGAGTTCGGCGGCGATCTGCGAAACGATCTTGTCCAAGGGTACGGAGCGGGAAGTCGAAAGCGGCGCATTCTAGGGTCGGCGCATCCGTCATCGGGCCGCGGATCAATCCGGCAGCAGCAATTCGGCGCTCTGGCGAGCGTGCGTCAGGCTGACCGCGGCGACGACCGCATCGCATGCCTGCTGCGCCGCCTCGGCGAGGCTGCTGCCGGCGAGCAAGCGGGCGGTGACGCTGGCGCTGAACAGATCGCCGGTGCCCTTGGGCGCGGCGTCGATGCGGGGGTGGTCGAGGACGTGCGCTTCATCTGCCGTCACGGCGATCACGCGCATCTGCCCGCTGCGCCAGGTATCGGGGGCGGCGCTCGTCACGACCACCCAGCGGGTGCGGCCGCGAAGCAGCGCGCGTGCAGCGGCGATGACCTCGTCCTCGCTGCGCACCGGCCGGCCGGTCAGCTGCTCGAGTTCGAAGCCGTTCGGAAAGAGGCCGTCGGCGAGCGGCGCAAGCCGGTCCCGGAGCACCGGCACGAGCGCGGCGTCGACGTAGACGCCATGATCGTGGTCGCCGATCACCGGGTCGATGTGGACGCGCACGCCGGGCCGTTCGGCGAGCCGTGCCTCGATCCAGCGCGCCAGGATATCGGCCTGCTGCGCGCCGCCGAGGTAGCCGGTGTGGATCGCGCGCAGCCGCGCAAGGGCCCGGCGGGCGCACAGGTCATCCAGCCAGCCGGCGAACCATTCGGTCGGCAGCGCGCCGCCGTGCAGGCTCGCGTAGTGCGGCGTATTGCTGAGGATGACGGTCGGCACCGCAACCGCGCGCAGGCCGGCGCGCGCGAAGACCGGCAGCGCGACGTTGTTGCCGACGCTGCCGTAGACGACCTGCGATTGAACCGACACGATATCTACCGACAACGGCTGCAGCGCGTCGTTGGCTGCGCGTCGCGCCATTCGCTCGCTGCGATCCCCGCTGCGCGGGGCGCCTCTTTCGCGGTTCATGGCGCGGGTGGCCAGTATTCGCTGTCGGGCGTCGCGCGGGCGCCGAAGATCGCCTGGCCGACGCGCACGACGGTGGCGCCTTCCTCGATCGCGAGCGCATAGTCGCCCGACATGCCCATCGACAGCTCGCGCATCTCGATGCCGGCGGGCGATTCCTCCTGCAGCCGCCGATGCAGCTCCCGCATCAAGGCAAAGCAGCCGCGCACCCGCACCGCGTCGTCGGACAAGGCGGCCAGCGTCATCAGGCCGCGCACGCGTAGCGCGCTGAATGCGGGCAAACGGCGGACGAAGGCGGCCACCTCTTGCGGCGGCAGGCCGTATTTGCTCGCTTCGCCGGAGGAATTGACCTGCACCATCACGTCCAGCCCGCGCCCGAGGGCCTGCAACTGCCGATCCAGCGCCTCGGCGACGCGCAGGCTGTCGAGCGCCTGGAATTCCGATGCGAAGCGCGCCACGATCTTCGCCTTGTTGGTCTGCAGATGGCCGATGACGGACCAGCGCAGATCGCCAAGATCGGCCATCGCCTCCGATTTGGCGAACGCCTCCTGGACCTTGTTCTCGCCCAGAAAGCGGCAGCCCGCGGCATAGGCCATGCGGATGCGCGCCTCGTCGACCGACTTGCTGACCGGCAGCAGGCGCACTTCGGACGGGTCGCGCCCGGCGGCGCGGCAGGCGGCCGCGATGCGCCCGCGCACGGCGGCGAGGTTGTGCTCGAAGTCGGCGACGGTCGCCGCGCGCGGGTAGGGCGTCGACGCACCGGCGTCTGAAGATGGATCGCTCATCGATATCAACTCGTTGTGATGCAACTTCGAAAGCGTAATCCAGCCGGGGCTGCTGCGCACCGGCCCGGATGCGTCCAGAATGGGCGCCACCCGATATCCGCCGCCTGCACCATGAAAAGCCTTGACCCTCACATCCTGCGGATCGACGACGAGCTCGAGCTGCTCGCGACGCTCGTGCCTCTGGCCGATCAGCGCATCGTCGAGCTCGGCTGCGGCGCGGCGGCGCTCGCCCGCCGCTTGCTGCTGCGCTGCCCGGGCAGCCGCGTGACCGGCATCGAGGTCGATGCGCGGCAACTCGCGAAGAACCTCGCAGCACCGCAGGCCGGCCTCGAATTCGTCGCCGGCGTGGCGCAGGACATTGCCTTCGCCGACGGCGTCTTCGACCTCGCCCTGATGCTGAAGTCGCTGCACCACGTGCCGCTGCCGACGATGGCGCGGGCGCTGGCCGAGACGGCGCGCGTGCTGCGCCCGGGCGGGCACTTGTATATCTCGGAGCCGGTCTATGCCGGACCCTTCAACGACGTGATGCGCCTCTTCAACGACGAAGGCGCCGTGCGCGCCGCCGCGCAGGCCGCGGTCGACGCCGCCATCGCGTCCGGCGCGTGGGAACAGGTCGCCGAGCGGCGCTTCGAGATGCCGGTGAGCTTCGACGATTTCGAGGATTTCGAGCGCCGCATGATGCGGCCGACCTTTGCCGATCACCGCATCGACGACGCCAAGCTGGCGCAGGTGCGCGCCGCGTTCGAGCCGCATCTGGGCGACGGCGCGGCGCGCTTTCATCGCCCGATGCACGTGCGGCTGCTGCGCAAGCGCGGCCCGGCTGCGGGCGCGTGAGCCGGCGCGCGGGCCGCAGCGTGGCGCGGATCGGCGCGCCGGCGTGACCGAATCGACTGTCGGTCCGGGCTGAGAGGGTGTTTCCCAAATCAATGCGCCCGCGCCGGGGCAGCCGAGGGCGCTGGCGTAGGCGCGTCGTGCGGCTCGGGCCGCGTGGCGCGAGCAAGCGGCGCAACACCCACCAGCGCCCTCGGATACCCCGGCCCTTCGGGTTGCCCCTCGCAATGCGCGCATACGGCGTTGCGCCGCTTGCCCAGGCAGTGAGCCTGGGCTGCGCGCCGCGCCTTGTCTGCGCGCATTGCGAGGGGCAACGTGGGTGCATTCATTTGGGAAACATCCTCTGAGGGAGCCGGCGCTTTTCTCCGGCGCCCGTGCGTCGGTATCCTTCGGTCATGTACGAGTCGTTCTTCGGGCTGGCGACGGAGCCGTTCTCGGTCGCGCCCGACCCGCGGTTTCTCTATCTGAGCCAGCAGCACCGCGATGCGCTGTCGCACCTCGCCAACGGCCTGCGCCATGCGGGCGGCTTCGTGCTGCTGACCGGCGAAGTGGGCGCCGGCAAGACGACCGTCTGGCGACGGTTCCTGGAGCAGCTGCCCTGGAATTTCGATGTCGCCTATGTCGTGAACCCCAAGCTCGGCGTCGATGCGCTGCTGGCGCGCATCTGCAGCGACCTGCACGTCGAGCAGACCGAGGGTGCGGCATCGAAGGATCCGATCGATGCGATCCACGGCCACCTGCTGCTGGCGCATGCGCGCGGCCGGCGCACGCTGATCGTCGTCGACGAGGCGCAGGCGCTGTCGCTCGAGGTGATGGAGCAGTTGCGGCTGCTGACCAATCTGGTCGTTACCAGCGAACGCAAGCTCGTGCAGGTGCTGCTGATCGGGCAGCCGGAGCTGCGCACGATGCTCGAGCAGCCGGCGCTCGAACCGCTGGCGCAGCGCGTGGTGGCACGCTTTCACCTGCCGGCGCTGCCCGAAAGCGAGACCGCGCACTACATCGCCCACCGCCTGACCGTCGCCGGCCTGTTGGGCGAGCTGCCGTTCGAGGCCGAGGCGATGCAGCGCATCCACCGCGTCTGCCGCGGCGTGCCGCGGCGCATCAACGTGCTGTGCGACCGCGCGCTGGTCATTGCCTGCACCGCCGGCAGCCGGCGCGTCGATCGCTCGATCGTCGACCGCGCCGCGGCCGATGTCTTCGGCCCGGCGACGCCGGACGTGGCGCCGGCCGCGCCGACCTCCGCGCCGGCATGGCGTGCCTGGCTCGCGGCGGGCGGAGTGGCGGGGGGTGTGCTGGCGGCGTGGGTTCTGCTGGCGCCGCTGGTGCTGAGCGGACGATCGTCGAACGAAACCTCGGAGCGCGGCGTCGCGTCCGTTGTCGCCGCGCCGGTGCCTGCCGCAGCCGCGGTCAGGCCGCCCCCGGAGCCCGTCGCTGTCGGCGCGGTGTCCACCGCGGTCGTCGCCAGCGCGCCCGCGGCGGCCGCGCCCGTGACGCCGGCGCCGCCGCCGGCCGAGGCGCTCGACCCCATCTTCGCCGCCGCGCCGTCGGACGAAGCCGCCGCGCTGCGTGCGCTCGCCGGCCTGTGGGGCGCGAGTCTGGGCCCGGGCGACGCCTGCGAGCTTGCCGCGAAGCGTGCGCTGTACTGCTACCGCAGCCGCGGCGGGCTGGCGCCGATACGCCAGCTCGGGCGGCCGGGCATCGTCAAACTGCAGGACCGGAGCGGGCGCGTCGCCCAGGTGCAGCTGCGGGGCCTGTCGGAAGAAGGCGCGATCCTTCGCGTCGGCAATCTGCAGACGACCGTGCCGCTGAACCAGCTCGCCCAGGTGTGGCGCGGCGAGTTCACCACCTTCTGGCGCGCGCCGTCCGGCTACCGCGCGGGCGATCTGGCGGCCACCGAAATTGCGCTTGCCTCCTGGCTGCACGAGCGCCTTGACGCGGTCGAGCCGGCCGCCGCGACGCCGGACCGCAACCAGGACCTGAAGGCGCGGGTGTTCGCATTCCAGCTCGCGCAGGGGTTGCAGCCCGACGGGCTGGCCGGTCCGCTGACCCTGATGCAACTCAACCGAGCGAGCGGCGTCGACGAGCCGCGGCTGGTGGTGCGTTGACGGCGCCCGCGAAGCGCTTGCGTCAATGTGGGCGGTTTCGCCCGGGCGCGTCCGCCGCCGGCGGCCGTGCGGGACGCCCCAGCGCATCGGCGCTGGCTGGCGGGTGCCGCGCGCCGCAGCTGCGGCTCAGAGGCTGAGAGTTTTTCGGGCGTGCCAGAGCGGCGCGCCAGAGGG